>DAOMXG010000161.1:0-5394 GCA_035436995.1 Beijerinckiaceae bacterium | reverse complement strand
TTCACAACACCCGCCGGCCGCAATTCAAGGATCGCCGGCTGCGCGAGGCGGTCGGCCTCGCCTTCGATTTCGAATGGGCCAACAAGAACCTGATGTATGACGCCTACCGGCGCACCGTCTCCTATTTCGAGAATTCTACGCTGAAGGCCAGCGGTCCGCCCTCGTCCGAAGAACTGAAACTGCTCGAACCGTTCCGCGGCAAGGTGCCGGAGGAGGTGTTCGGCGAGCCCTATGTGCCACCGGTCAGCGACGGATCGGGGCAGGACCGCGCCCTCTTGCGCAAGGCCCAGCAGCTGCTGACCGAGGCGGGCTGCAAGCGCGACCCCAAGGGCATCCTGCTGCTGCCGGGCGGTCAGCCGTTCACCATCGAGTTCATGGAGGATGAGCCGAGCCTGAACCGGCACCTGCAAGGCTTTGTGAAGAACCTCAAGCTTCTCGGCATCGAGGCGACGATCCGGGTGGTGGATGCCACCCAGTTCCAGCGCCGCGTCGAGGATTTCGATTTCGACCTGATCTCGCGCCGGTTCTCGATGTCGGAAACCCCGGGCGAATCGCTGAAGTCCTTTTTCCACTCGGAGCATGCCAACACCCGCGCCTCGCGCAACATGGCCGGCATCGCCGACCCGGTGGTGGATGCGCTCGTCCAGTCCGCCATCGACGCCAAGAGCCGCGTCGACCTCACCCATGCCGTGCGCGCGCTCGACCGGGTTCTGCGCGCCGGGCGCTACTGGGTCTCGGCGTGGTATTCGGGCAAGCATCGGGTCGCCTATTGGGACGTTTTCGACCGTCCGAAGATCGATACGCGCTATGGATACAATCCGGTGGGGCTGTGGTGGTTCAACGCAGAGAAGGCCAAGAAGATCGGCCTTTGAGACGGCAGGACTGGACCAGACCCATGCCAGAAGCGGGCCTTCCTGTTGAACGCGGCTATCGACCCGGCCTCATCGGCGCCT
The DNA here is from genome assembly GCA_035436995.1 of Beijerinckiaceae bacterium. Taxonomy (GTDB): domain Bacteria; phylum Pseudomonadota; class Alphaproteobacteria; order Rhizobiales; family Beijerinckiaceae; genus JAIUNP01. Next base: position 4,441 of record DAOMXG010000161.1, on the reverse strand, counting down.
GCATCGCCCTGCATGGCCTGAGTTATGCCGCACTCAGTGGCTTCGGCGCGAGTTTCGAGGCGCGCATTGCCGAATCACTCAGCGAATTCGCGGGCCGGATGCAGCGGCCCGTGAACGGGTTATGGTCGGTGCACCGGGGCGATACCCTGCTCGGTACGATCGCGATCGATGGCGAGGACCTTGGTCCGGGCAAGGCACATCTGCGTTGGTTCGTGGTCGCCGCCGAAGCGCGCGGCAGCGGGATCGGGCGGCGCCTGCTGGAGGCCGCGCTCGGTCATTGCGATGCATCCGGATTCGCTGCCGTGCATCTGTGGACCTTCGCCGGGCTGGACGCCGCCTGCCATCTTTATGAAACGCACGGCTTTGCCCTGGTCGACGAGAAACCGGGAGCGCAATGGGGAGTCGCGGTGATCGAGCAGGAGTATCGCCGACCCCATCCCAGGCAAGGATCGGTTAACCCTATTTCTTAACGAATTGGACTATAAACCGAATCATGCTCGCCTATATCCTACGCCGCCTGCTTCTGATGATCCCGACGCTGCTCGGCATTCTGCTGGTCGCGTTCGTCATCGTGCAGTTCGCACCGGGCGGACCGGTGGAGCGGGTGCTGGCGCAGTTGCAGGGGGCGGATACCTCAGCCTCATCCCGGGTCGGCGGCGGCACCGGCGATCTCGGCGGGCAAGCGGCATTGCAGAGCGCGCAGGCAAGCTCCACCTATCGCGGCGCACAGGGGCTGGATCCCGCGTTCATCAAGGAACTCGAAAAGCAGTTCGGCTTCGACAAACCGGCCCACGAGCGGTTCTTCAAGATGCTGTGGGACTATATGCGCTTTGATTTCGGCAAGAGCTATTTCCGTGATGCGACGGTGCTCGAACTGATCAAGGAGAAGCTGCCGGTCTCGATGTCGCTGGGGCTGTGGATGCTGCTGATTTCCTATGGCATCTCCATCCCGCTCGGCATCCGCAAGGCGGTCAAGGACGGCACGCCTTTCGATGTCTGGACCTCGGCGCTGATCGTCACCGGCTATGCCATGCCGGGCTTTCTGGTCGCGGTGTTCCTGATCGTCCTGTTTGCCGGCGGCTCGTTCTTCAACCTGTTTCCACTGCGTGGCCTGACCAGCGAGAACTGGGAGAGCCTCAGCCTTGCCGGAAAGGTGCTCGATTACCTCTGGCACATCACGCTGCCGATCGTGGCCATGGCGCTCAGCGCCTTTGCGACCCTCACTTTCCTGACCAAGAACTCGTTTCTCGACGAAATCCGCAAGCAATATGTGCTGACGGCGCGGATGAAGGGACTGGGCGAGCGCTCCGTGCTCTACGGCCATGTGTTCCGCAATGCCATGCTGATCGTCATTTCCGGCTTTCCGAGCGCCTTCATCCACGCGTTCTTTTCAGGCTCGATCCTGATCGAGACGATCTTTTCGCTCGACGGGCTGGGGCTGCTGTCGTTCGAATCGATCCTCAACCGCGACTATCCGGTGGTCTTTGCCAATCTCTACATTTTCGCGCTCGTCGGCCTGCTCATCAACCTGATCACGGATCTTACCTATACGCTGGTTGACCCAAGGATCGACTTCGAGGCGCGGGAGGTGTGATGTGACCGGCTCGATCCTTGCGGCCGATGATCGTTCACCCGTTGCGGCCACGGCCCCGCGGTCGCGCTGGGCGCTGTCGCCGATCAACCGCCGGCGGCTGGACAATTTCAAGCGCAACCGGCGCGGCCTCTGGGCACTCTGGCTGTTCCTCGGACTGTTTGTCACCTCGCTGTTTGCCGAATTCATCGCCAATGACCGGCCAATCATCGCTTCCTACAAGGGAGAAGTGCTGTTTCCGGTGTTCGTCGACTATCCGGAAGAGAAATTCGGCGGCTTTCTCGCCCGCACCGATTATCGTGACCCGGTGATCGCCGGCGAGATCACGGCCAATGGCTGGATGGTGTGGCCGCCGATCCGCTTCTCATACGAGACGATCAACCGCGACCTGCCGGCGCCGGCGCCTTCTGCGCCAACCTGGTCGCTCAGAGACGCGCAATGCCAGGCTGTCGCCGTCAAGACCGGCGGCAGTTCCTGCCGCTATCTGGAATGGAACTGGCTCGGGACCGATGATCGCGGCCGCGATGTGGTGGCGCGGCTGATCTACGGCTTCCGCATTTCGGTGCTGTTCGGGCTGGCGCTGGCACTGGTTGCCTCGCTGGTCGGGATCGCCGCCGGGGCGGTGCAGGGCTATTTCGGCGGTTGGATCGATCTTGTCATGCAACGCTTCATCGAGATCTGGACCTCGATTCCGCGGCTTTACCTGCTGATCACCATCTCGTCGGTGGTGGCACCGGGCTTTTTCGTCCTGCTCGGCATCCTGCTGCTGTTCGAATGGACGGCGCTGGTGGGCGTGGTGCGGGCCGAATTCCTCAGGGCGCGCAATTTTGAATACGTCAATGCCGCGCGCGCCCTGGGGCTTGCCGACGCCACCATCATGGTCAAGCATGTGCTGCCCAATGCGATGGTGGCGACTCTGACCCTGCTTCCCTTCGTGCTCAACGGCTCGATCACCACCCTGACAAGCCTCGACTTTCTCGGCTTCGGCCTGCCGCCGGGCTCGCCCTCGCTGGGAGAACTCTTGCAACAGGGCAAGTCCAACCTTCAGGCGCCCTGGCTGGGCGTTTCCGGCTTCTTCGTCATCGCGCTGATGCTGTCCCTGCTCAATTTCATCGGCGAGGCGGTGCGCGACGCATTCGATCCCAGAAAGACCTTCGCATGACGGAGGCTCCGCTCGTCTCCGTGCGCGATCTGTCGGTCGCCTTCCGCCAGGGGGGGAAGGAGACCATCGCCGTCGATCATGTCAGCTTCGACATCCGGCGCGGCGAGACACTGGCGCTGGTCGGCGAATCCGGTTCGGGCAAGTCGGTCTCGGCGCTGTCGATCGTGCGGCTGCTGGCCTATCCTGCCGCCTCGCATCCCTCCGGCGAAATCCTGCTGGCTGGCGAGGATATGCTGAAGGTCGACGAGGCGCGGCTCAGGCAGATCCGCGGCAATGTCGTCACCATGATCTTCCAGGAGCCGATGACCTCGCTCAACCCGCTCCATACGGTCGAGCGGCAGATCAGCGAGATCCTGTCGATCCATCAGGGATTGAGCGGCGAAGCGGCGCGGGCGCGCACGCTGGAGCTGTTGACCCGTGTCGGCATTCCCGATGCCGAAAGCCGGCTTGGCGCCTATCCGCACCAGATGTCGGGCGGGCAGCGCCAACGCGTGATGATCGCCATGGCGCTGGCCAACAAGCCGGATCTGTTGATCGCCGACGAACCGACCACAGCGCTCGACGTGACCGTGCAGGCGCAGATCCTCGAATTGATGCGCGATCTGCAGCGTGAAACCGGCATGGCGATGCTGTTCATCACCCATGATCTCGGCGTGGTGCGCCGCATTGCCCATCGCGTTGCCGTGATGCGCAAGGGTCGGATTGTCGAGACCGGGCCGGTCGCCGAGGTGTTTTCCAACCCGCAGCACGAGTATACGCGCGCCCTGATGGCGGCCGAGCCCAAGGGGCTGCCTCCGCCGGAAGATGCCACCAAACCGGTCATCCTTTCGGCCGATGGCCTCAAGGTTTGGTTTCCTATCCGCAAGGGATTGTTGCGCCGCGTTGTCGGCCATGTGAAGGCGGTCGATGGCATTTCCTTCGCGGTCCGGGCCGGGCAGACCGTCGGCGTTGTCGGCGAATCGGGATCGGGCAAGACGACGCTGGGACTGGCCGCGCTGCGGCTGATCCGCTCTGACGGGCCGATCGTCTTCCTCGGCAGGCGGATCGATACGCTGGGCTATTCGGCTCTCAGACCATTGCGGGAGAACCTGCAGATCGTGTTTCAGGATCCCTACGGATCGCTCAGCCCGCGCCTGTCGGTGGCCGAGATCGTCGAAGAGGGCATGCTGATCCAGAATCGCAGCCTCAGCTATGAAGACCGGAGGGCGCGCGTGGCTGCCGCGCTCGACGAGGTTGGGCTCGATCCTGCCGCCATGGACCGCTACCCGCACGAATTCTCGGGCGGACAGCGCCAGCGCATCGCGATCGCCCGGGCGATGGTCCTCAATCCCGATTTCGTCGTACTGGACGAGCCGACCTCGGCGCTCGACATGTCGGTGCAGGCGCAGATTGTCGCCCTGCTGCGCAAGCTGCAGGCCGAGCGGAACCTGGCCTATCTGTTCATCAGCCACGATCTCAAGGTGGTGCGCGCGCTCGCCAACCGGCTGATCGTGATGCGCCATGGCAAAGTGATCGAGGAAGGGCCGGCAGCCGAGGTGTTTGCCAATCCGCGCGATGACTACACGCGCACCCTGCTCTCGGCCGCCTTCGAACGGTGATTGGCTAGAGCGCTTTCAGTGAATTCCAATTCACCAAAAGTGCTCTATCTTTTTGTTTTGTCGCATTTTCTTTGCGCGAACCGGGCTCCA
>DAOMXG010000160.1:0-5432 GCA_035436995.1 Beijerinckiaceae bacterium | reverse complement strand
GGGGGCGGTCTCGGCGCTTGCGCCGGTGGCGCCGCTCGGCATCACGCCGGGTGCCGAAGCCAGCGGACGGTTCGACCGCGCGCTGATCACCGGCGGCGTGCTGGCGACGATCGCCATCGCCACGCTGGGCATTCGCGACAAGGAGGCGATCATCAGCGGCGGGCGTATCCTGCATATCGCGCTGGCGCCGGTCGATCCGCGCTCGCTGATCCAGGGCGACTATATGGCCCTGCGCTTTGCCCTGCCGAATGATCCTGCCGGCCTCAAGCTGATCAACGACGCCAGCAAACATCCGATTGCGCTGGCAAGAACCGACAATCGCCAGGTGGCAACCGTTACGCGCATCGCACCGGAGGGAACACAGCCTGGCGAAGGCGAGTTCCCGCTGATCCTGACCAAACGGAAAGGACGCTGGAGCCTTGGCACCGATGCCTGGTATTTTGCCGAAGGCTCGGCCAAGAAGTTCGAAGTGGCGAAATTCGGCACGTTCCGGGTCTCTCAAAAAGGAGACATGATCCTGGTAGGAATGGCCGACGAGCATTTGCGACCGATCCAGCCGTAGCACCCCCACCCGGTCGCTGACGCGACACCTCCCCGGAACGGGGATGGAAGATTGGACCGCCCTCCCTCCCCTCACAGGGGAGGGCCGCGAGTGAAACGAGCGGGGTGGGGTGGTGTTTGATCAAAGTCCCAGCATCAGCTGCAAATTCTGCACGGCCGCGCCGGAGGCTCCCTTGCCGAGATTGTCAAGCCGGGCGACCAGAACAGCATGGCCGCGCGCCTGATTGGCAAAAACGAAAAGCTCCATTTTGTTGGTGTCGTTGAGCGCCAGAGCGTCGATCTTGCCGGCATTCAGCGCCGCATCCTCGCCGGTGGCGACGCTTACCCATTCAGAGCCGGCGTAATGAGCCCTGAGGATGGCTTCGAGGTCGGCTGCCCGCGGCTTGCCCTCCAGCGTGTCGAGATGCAGCGGCACCGAGACCAGCATCCCCTGGCGGAAATTGCCAACCGAGGGCACGAAGATCGGCCGCCGGCTCAACCCGGTATAGGCCATCAGCTCCGGCACATGCTTGTGCTCAAGACCAAGGCCATACAATTCGAAAGCCGGCGCACGGCCCGCCTCATAGGCCTCGATCATCGACTTGCCGCCGCCCGAATAGCCGGACACGGCATTGACGGTGACAGGATAGGTCCTGGGCATCACACCGGCATCGATCAGCGGCCGCAGCAGCGCGATCGCTCCGGTGGGATAGCAGCCGGGATTGGCGACGTTGCGCGCCCGGGCGATCTTGCGGTCCTGGCCGGGCGCAAGCTCGGCAAAACCATAGACCCAGCCAGGGGCGACGCGGTGGGCGGTGGAGGCATCGAGCAGGCGCGGCCCCTTCGCGCCCATGCCGGCGACGATGGCCGCCGTCTCTTTCGCCGCATCGTCAGGCAGGCAGAGGATGACCACATCCACCTCGGCCATCAGCGCCTTCTTGGCCTCCGGATCCTTGCGCTTCTCTGGCGCGATGGAGCGCATGGCAATGCCGGGCAAGCCGGCCAGCCGCTCGCGGATTCCAAGCCCGGTGGTGCCAGCCTCACCGTCGATGAAAACCGTATGCTGTTTGGCGCTCATGGCAGGGATCCTTTCCCTCGGTCAGATCAGGGCAATAAAAAAGCCGCGTTTCCCACGCGGCTGCGGAGCTTCGGCACGGAGGGCACGGCTCATCGCAGGCGCAGGACAGCGCTCAAGACCGTGCGGTATCGGTTCATGGTGTTCATGCCTTTCCGTATGCGGATGAATGCCCGCTCTGTCAATGGCTTAAGGGGCTTGGGCGCAACTGTGCCGGCAGCCGGACGCAGTGGCAAGCCAAATGCTCAAAGCGTCAATAACGCGGGTTCACTGCAAGAATCCATCTGCTCAAAAAGTGATTCAACTTCGGATGATTTGGCGAATCATCTGAATCGGTTAGCGGCTGCGGCTGACCCTCTCCGCGAGGCCCTGAATGTAATGATTCATCAGCGCCGCAGCGGCAATCGCCGTGACATCGGCATGATCATAGGGCGGGGAAACCTCCACCACGTCCATGCCGCGCCAGTCGCAATCCCTGAGGGCCCAGATTGTGCGCAGCGCCATCGCCGAACTCAGCCCGCCGGCCACGGGAGTGCCAGTGCCCGGCGCAAAGGCAGGGTCAAGACAGTCGATATCGAAACTGAGATAGGCCGGCCCATCACCGATCGCGGAGCGAATTTCCTCGACCAGCCCGCCCACTCCCAGCGACTGGGCTTCATAGGCGTCGATGATGGTGATGCCATGATCGCGCGGCGCGATTGTGCGGATGCCGACCTGCACCGAGCGATCCGGATCGATCAGCCCCTCGCGCACCGCCTCGGTGACAAAGCTGCCATGGCTGATGGCGCCCGGCCCGTCGTCCCAGGTATCCTGATGCGCGTCGAACTGCACCAGCGCCAGCGGTCCATGCCGCGCGGCATGGGCGCGCAGCAGCGGCAGAGTGATGAAATGATCGCCGCCCATGGTCATCAGATGCGCGCCCGAGGCGAGGATCTTGCCGGCCTGCCGGGCAATGGCATCGGGGGCCAGGCTCTGGTCGCCGCGCGGCAGGACGCAATCGCCGTAGTCGATCGCCGCGAGGCGCTGGAACGGATCGCGCCGCGAGGGATATTGCGGATCGCCGTCAAAGATCGCCGAGGCCCGGCGGATCGCCTGGGGACCGAAGCGGGCGCCGGGCCGGTTGGAGGTCGCGGTGTCGAACGGGACGCCCCAGACCACCACATCGGCGCTCGCGGCATCCTTGGAATAGCGCCGGCGCATGAACGACAGGGCGCCGGAAAAGGTCGCCTCCTCCGCCCCGCCGAGCAGCGGGCCGGTAAAGGCATTGTCGACGGGCGGGTGCTTGTCGGTCATGCAGGAAGTCAACAACCGGCCATGCCATACCGCAAGGGCGGCGGGCCGCGCATCAACAACTTTGCGGCGCCGATTGACATGTCCGGTGCCTGATACAGAATCGGACGTGTCCATGATCCGTAGCGGGGGAACACATGATCAGGTTTGGCAAAGGCTTTGCGGCGGCGCTGGCGACCGCACTCATTCTGGGCATGGCTAACACCGCGCTGGCCACCGGGCCGGGCGGCGGCATCCGGCCGCTTAGCGGCGCAGAGGCCGAAGCGGCGCGCGGCAATACCATTGCCCAGGACCGCTGCATGTCGATCTGCCAGCAAAGCGCGCGCACTCCTGCCGGACAGGCGCAATGCCCGAACAATTGCACGGCCGGGCGATGCTACCACAATCCGGCATCCGGCCGGTCCTACTGCATCGCGCGGTAAGCCAAAACAAAAAGGGCGGACTGACGCCCGCCCTGTTCTGCAATGTATCGCGGTTCCGCTTAACGCTTCGAGAACTGGAAGCTGCGACGGGCCTTCTTGTGGCCATACTTCTTGCGCTCGACCACGCGGCTGTCGCGGGTGAGGAAGCCGGCCTTCTTGAGCGGGGAGCGCAGCTCCGGCTCGTAATAGGTCAGCGCCTTGGCAAGGCCGTGACGCACCGCGCCGGCCTGGCCGGACAGGCCACCGCCGACCACGTTGACCATCACGTCATACTGGCCGACGCGACCCGCGACACCAAACGGTTGCTGCAGGATCATGCGCAGCACGGGGCGGGCGAAATAGACCTCGACATCGCGATCGTTGACCGTGATCTTGCCCTTGCCGGGCTTGATCCAGACGCGGGCGACCGCATCCTTGCGCTTGCCGGTGGCATAGGCGCGGCCCTGCTTGTCGAGCTTCTGAACGTGAACCGGAGCTTCCGGAGCGGCCGGCTTGGCGGTGCCGGCCAGATCACCGAGGGACTGGAGCGTAGCCATTAGCCGAGCCTCGAATTCTTGGAGTTGAGGGAAGCGACGTCGAGCGCCACCGGCTGCTGGGCCTCATGCGGGTGCTTGTCGCCCTTGTAGACGCGCAGGTTCGACAGCTGCTGGCGGCCAAGCGGGCCGCGCGGCAGCATGCGCTCCACCGCCTTCTCGACGACACGCTCGGGATAGCGGCCCTCAAGAATGAACTTGGCCGTGCGCTCCTTGATGCCGCCGATATAGCCGGTGTGATGGTAATACACCTTGTTGTCGCGCTTGCGGCCGGTGAGTACCACCTTCTCGGCGTTGATGACGATGACGTTGTCGCCGCAGTCGATGTGGGGCGTGAACGTAGGCTTGTGCTTGCCTCTGAGACGCATCGCGATGATCGAGGCGAGGCGGCCGACGACGAGACCTTTCGCGTCGATCAGCAGCCACTTCTTCTCGACCTCGGCGGTCTTGGCCGAATAGGTCTTCATGGAATAATCCCCGGGGGGTTGATGGATTCAACACAAAGGCGGCGGAAAGCCCGCCGCCGAGGTTGCCCCGTCTCTAAGCGATTGATCTTGCAGCGTCAAGGGGGCGCGCATGACCAACATATTTGAATTATCATTGTTTTTGAATGAGTTAGCAATTGCGGTATTATTTTACCTCATGCTTCACCCCTCCCCGGCGCTGACGCGCCGACCCTCCCATCAAGGGGGAGGGAATGGACGCGGCGCCCGTTGAAATCCCTCCCCCTCGTGGGGAGGGTGGTCCGAGCGCGCGGGCAAGTTTACGCAGTCTGCGTAGACTTGTCTGCGGGCGGAGGACCGGGTGGGGGCCTCCCCCGCTTGCCCAAAACCATGCGCCGCAAGGCCAAGCGGGAGAACACAGGCTCGCAAGGCGCGCTCGACCTGTGATGGCCCCTCACACCGGCGGGCTCAGGCCACGATCGCCGCCCTCGCGCTCGGGCGGCACCGAATAGGTCGCCACCGCATGGGCGACGAGGTCGTCATCGGCTTCGCCGTGGATCATCGCCTCGCCGACGCACAGGCGCTTGCCGATCTTGAACAGCCGGCAATCGGCGATCAGATCGCCGGGCGATGGCTTCTTGAGGAAATTGATGTTCAGGTTGGTCGTCACCGCCAGCGCCACCTTGCCGAGCGCCGAAAGCACCGCGACATAGACCGAGAAATCGGCCAGCGCCATCATCGTCGGCCCGGAGATGGTGCCGCCGGGGCGCAACTGCCGCGACTTGTATTTCAGCCGGATGCGGCAGGTGCCATAGCCGACATCCTCGACCTGCATGTTGGCGCCCTGCCCCATCACCTCGGGGAACACCGCTTCGAGAAAGGCAATCATCTCCTCGCGGCTGAGCGCGGGCTTGTGGGAGGGCATGGCGGACATCTACACTGGTTCCTGCATGGCAATGGTTGAGAGGTAACCGGTCCCACCATGAGCGTCCAGACCCCAATCCTCACTCGCAGCGATGACGGCGGCATCGCCACCCTCACGCTCAACCGGCCGGAGGCGCGCAACGCGCTCTCCGAGGCGATGATCGCGGCGCTGGCCGCCGAAATGGCGGCGATCGCCGACGACCGG
>DAOMXG010000159.1:0-5451 GCA_035436995.1 Beijerinckiaceae bacterium | reverse complement strand
CCGATCGCATCGGCGCGCCGGGCTCCCCGCGCTCCGATGGGCTTGGGCGGTCCCTCGGTCGTATCCCGCATGGTCTGATGCTCGAGTTCGGCATTCAACTCGGCACCGATCAGGATGGCGGTGGCCGAAAGCCACAACCAGGTCATCAGCACAATCACCGCCGAAAGCGATCCATAGGCGACATCGTAGCTTCCAAGCCGGCTGACATAGAGATTGAACAGCGCGGAGACCAACGCCCAGAGCAGGGCCGCAAGCGCCGCGCCGGGCAATACCCAAACGAATCTGGCACGCCGCCGGCTCGGGCCGATCCAGAACAGGACAGCCAGCGCCGCAGTGACCAACACCAGGAATGTCGGCCAGCGCAGCAGCGCCACACTCCCCTCGAACGCCGCCGCAAACGGCAGCTTTGCGACCACGACCGGCAGCACCGTGACCAGGCCGACAACGACGATCAGTACGACGGCAGCCCCCAGCGTGATCGCAAGCGACAAGGCGTTCAGAGCAAGAAACGAACGCTTTTCATCTTCGTCGTAGATGACGTTCAGTGCGTCGAACAACGCCTGGATTCCGGCGTTGGCGCTCCACAGGGCGATCGCCAGGCTGACGATCAGGGTCAGCGACATCGGCTGGCTGGCCGCCTGCTGCGCCAACCGGTGGGCCTGATCCATGACAAGCGTCGCCGCCGTGTCGGGCATCAGCCCAACGAGCGGGGCCAGTTGAACCTCGATCTGTGCCGGATCGGCCACCAGCGCGAAAACCGTCAGCATCACCGACAGGCTCGGCACCAGCGCCAGCAGAGCAAAAAACGCCACGCCCGCAGCAACCGACAGCAGGCGATCGTTGAAGATCTGCTCCCAGGTGCGCGCGACGATGTCCTTCCAGCCCAGCCACGGCATGGCGAAGGGCGTGCGGGCGAACCGGCCGCGCCGATGCGCGTCGATCTGCAGGCGCGACATCCGCCGGCTGATCGAGGCCGCGAGATTGCGCAACGGCTGGAGCCCGGCGGAGATCAGGGACGACAGGCGTTTCATGGGGGCCGCTCGACACTCCCGAATCAACGGAGGGGACTGCCTCCAACTACCACGGACCCGACCATCCGTTCGATCCCAGCGGCGGCGTTCAGGGCTGACCGCTTCAGCTCAATGTGCGCAAGACCGCTGCCTTCCACAGCCTGAGCCGCTTGCGCCGATCCGCCTCCGACATGGCCGGGGCAAAGCGCTGCTCGCATTGCCAGCGCCGTGCGAACTCATCCGGAGTAGGAAACACCCCGGCCCGGTAGCCGGCCAGATAGGCGGCCCCCAGCGCCGTGGTTTCCGGTATTGTCGGCCGGTCCACCGGTGCGCCGATGAGATCGGCAAGGCGCTGCATGGTCCAGTCGCTGGCGGTCATACCGCCATCAACGCGCAGGACAGTGGCCGACTCGCGGGCTCCCTTCCAGTCAGCCCGCATCGCCTCGATCAGATCGACCGTCTGGAAACAGACACTTTCCAGCGCAGCGCGGGCCAGTTCCCGCGGGCCGGTGCCACGCGTCAGGCCGAACAATGCGCCGCGCGCCTCGGCATCCCACCAGGGCGCCCCGAGACCAACAAAGGCGGGGACCAGAACGACATTCTGGCTGGCATCCGCCTTGGCCGCCAGAGGCCCGGCGTCGGACGCCCGCTCTATGATGCCGAGACCATCGCGCAGCCATTGCACGGCCGCGCCGGCGATGAAGATCGAGCCTTCGAGCGCGTAGGTGCGCACCCCGTCCAACTGGTAGGCGATGGTGGTCAGGAGCCGCTTTTTCGAGCGCACGGGAACCGTGCCGGTATTCATCAGAGCGAAGCAGCCGGTGCCATAGGTCGATTTCATCATGCCGGGGCTGAAACAGGCCTGGCCGATGGTGGCGGCCTGCTGGTCACCGGCAATCCCGAGGATCGGAACACAAGCGCCCAGGATCGCCTTGTCGGTTACGCCGAAATCGGCAGCGCAATCCTTGACCTCCGGCAACAGGGCGCGCGGCACCCGGAACAGGGTCAGCAACTGGTCGTCCCAGGCGCCGGAATGAAGGTTGAGCAGCAAGGTTCTAGAAGCATTTGTGGCATCGGTGGCATGAGACGCGCCACCGGTCAGCCGCCAGAGCAGGAAACTGTCGACGGTGCCAAAGCACAGTTCGCCCCTCTCGGCCCTGCGCCGCGCGCCCGGCACCGTATCGAGGATATGGGCGATCTTGGTGGCGGAAAAATAGGGATCGAGCAGAAGACCCGTCCGGCCTGCCACCAGCTTTTCCACACCATCACGCTTCAGCCGTGCGCAGGCTCCGGCCGTGCGTCGGTCCTGCCAGACGATGGCGCGATGGATCGGACGGCCGGTCTGCCGTTCCCAGACGATTGTCGTCTCGCGCTGGTTGGTGATGCCGATGGCAGCGAGTTGATCGGCGGTGAGCCGGGCGGCGGCGAGAGCGCTGCGGATGGTTGCGAGGGTTGTCTGCCAGATGTCCTCAGGGTCATGCTCGACCCAGCCGCTCCTCGGATAGTGCTGGGCAAACTCCTGCTGCCCAACCCCGGCGATCGATCCATCGTCGCGGAACACGATGGCACGGCTTGATGTGGTGCCCTGATCGATGGCGAGGATAAACCGTCCCATGCTGCCTCCTGCCCGGGGACGTGCTCATTCCTGCCCCGTGCCGAGATAACAGTCGATCTTGCCAGGCAAGACAAGGGTAGTGGATCAGCCTCGCTCAGTCTGGCCGCCGTTGCGGCACCAATCGGCGTAACTGCCGGAATAGTTGAGGATATCGTTGCGACCCAGCCCCCGGCACGCTGCAAGCGCACGGGCTGAACGGCCTCCCGACAGGCACATCAGGATGACAGGCCGGTCCGAGGGCAGCCGGGTGGCATCGAAACGCGACAGTGGCATGTTGATGGCTCCCGGCACATGCCCGGAAGCAAATTCCCCAGCTTCGCGCACATCAACGATCGCATGCGAACCTGTCTGACAAGCCTTGCAGACGTCATCATAGGAAAGGCCCGGGCCCCTGAGCGCCCGCGCCAGAGCGGCAAACACCATGGTCTAGTCCTTCTGTGCCATCTGCTCGTAGGCCGCCAGGGCGTGGCTGGCATACATCACCGACGGACCGGCTCCCATGTAGATAGCCATCGACAACGTCTCGAGAATCTCGTCGCGGCTGGCTCCCTGCTCGATGCAGGCCTTGACGTGAAAGGCAATGCAATCATCACAGCGCACCGCCACGCCGATCGCCAGCGCGATCAGTTCCTTGGTCTTGGTATCAAGCGCCTTGGGAGCCAGCGCTGCCTGCGCAAGCGCCGAAAAGGCCTTCATGGTCTCGCCTGCCCCGCCGCGGAGCTGGCGCAGGTTTGCCGAAAATGCTCTGGTGGCTTCAGGCCAATTGTCGATCATGTTTTCCTCTAAGGATCGTGGTATGGAGCCAGTAGCAGACCTGCCAAACGTCCGCAGCTGCCATTATATTAGATAGCCCTAATATGTATGATGCACAAGTCGAAATGCTGATAGCCAAGGCCGGCAAGGCCGAGGACTTTCTCAAAGCGCTGGCAAACCGCCACCGCCTGATGATCCTGTGTGAATTGCACAAGGGAGAGCGATCGGTCACCGCGCTGCAGGAGGCGGTCGGGCTCAGCCAATCGGCGCTGTCGCAGCATCTGGCGCGGCTGCGTGCTGATTCGCTGGTGCGGACACGGCGCGAAGCCCAGACCATCTACTATTCTCTGGGCAGCCCGGAGGCCAAGCGGATGATCGCGCTGATGTATGAGCTGTTCTGCAACAGTGAGTGCTGATTATAGCTGACCGCTCGGTCAGTCTTTTTGCGTAAAACCGCCATAGCGCTCTTGTGTGGCGCGCCAAGCTGGGCAAACTGTCCGGACAATGCCTCAGTCCGGAAACACCCATGTCCTCAATGTCGCTTGCCTTTGGTCCTGTCGCGCTGGTCAGTGATGGAGGGATCGCGGTCATCGAAATCGACAACCCGCCGGTCAATGCCACCTCCCAGGCCGTGCGGGCCGGACTGCTGGCTGCCGTTGAGGCAGCCGAGGCTGATGCAACCATCCACGCTGTGGTCATCGCGGCGGCCGGACGGACCTTTGTTGCCGGCGGTGATATCGCCGAATTCGGCAAGACCCCGCAATTGCCACATCTGCCCGATGTGATGAACCGCATCGAGACCCTCGCAAAACCTGTGGTCGTGGCCTGGCATGGAACGGCACTGGGCGGCGGGTGCGAGATAGGCCTTGCGGCTCATGCAAGGGTGATGGCCGCCGATGCATCGCTTGGCCTGCCCGAGGTCAAGCTCGGGCTGTGCCCGGGCGCGGGTGGTACGCAGCGGCTGCCCCGTCTGGTCGGGATCGCCAAGGCCATCGACATCATCGGCTCGGGTCGCATGGTTGGAGCAGCGGAAGCGGCCGCGCTCGGCCTTACCGATATGCTCGCCGATGGCGATGTGCGCAAGGCCGCGATTGCCAAGGCGCGCGCCATGATCGGAAAGCCTGTCCTGCGGACGAGCGATCGGCCGACGCCTCCGGCCGACGAAGCTGCCATAGCAAAGGCCGTTGCGGCTGTTACCAAGGATCGCCACCGGCTGGCGCCTGTCGCCATCGCCGATCTGGTGCAGCTATCGGCCAGGCTCCCCGTTGCCGAGGGCATGCCGGTTGAACGCAAGGCATTTTTCCAGCTTATGGAATCGGACCAATCGAAGGCGCTGCGGCATGTGTTCTTTGCCGAACGGGCGGTCGCGCGGGTCAGGGGGATCGAAGGCGTCGGCGCACGAGCGGTGCGATCGGTCGGCATTGTCGGCGCCGGCACGATGGGGGCAGGAATCGCCGTGGCGTTCCTCGACGCTGGTTATTGCGTGACCATCGTCGAGACGTCGGTGGAGGCGCTGGAACGTGGCCGGGCTCGGATCGGTGAGCTGTATGACCGCTCGCTGCGCTTCGGGCGGGTGAGCGCCGACGGCAAAGCCGAACGCCTCGGGCGTGCCATCTTTTCCGCCGATCTTGCCGACCTTGCCGGCTGTGACCTGGTGGTCGAGGCGGTGTTTGAGGATATGGCCGTCAAGAAGGACCTGCTGGGCAAACTGGAGACGATCACCCGGCCCGATTGCATCCTGGCGACCAATACCAGCTATCTCGACATTGATGACATGGCATCCGGCCTTGCCCGGCCGCAGAATGTGGTCGGCCTGCATTTCTTCTCGCCGGCCCATGTCATGAAACTTCTGGAAATCGTCCGGGCCCGAAAGACTGCATCTGACGTGCTGGCCACCGCCGTCGCGCTCGGCAAGCGGTTGCGCAAGGTTGCCGTGGTCTGCGGCGTCTGTGACGGCTTTATCGGGAACCGCATCCTGGCACGCTACCGTGCGCAATGCGAATTCATGCTGGAGGAAGGCGCCCTGCCGCAGGAGATCGACGCCGCGCTCGAAGCCTATGGCTTTGCCATGGG
>DAOMXG010000158.1:0-5454 GCA_035436995.1 Beijerinckiaceae bacterium | reverse complement strand
GGCCGGTGAGGCACTGCATGCGTTCCCGCCTGTGGGCGCGCAGGGCATGAACCTCGGCTTCCGCGATGCCAGGAGCCTGGTGGCGGCCATCCGGTCGGCGCACGAGCGCGGCGAGGATGTGGGAAGTGCGGCCGCTCTGGCGCCCTATGAGCGTAGCCGGCAGATCGACGCGGTCTCGCGCACCTACGGCGTCGACCTGCTCAACCGCTCGCTCATTTCCGGGTTGCTGCCGCTCGATCTTGCCCGCTTTGCCGGGCTGACCGCCGCGGCCCATGTCGGACCGATCCGCCGGATGCTGATGCGGGCCGGCATGGGGCGATCCCCTATCGCTGCGGCTTGATCTAGAGTTCCCAGTTTTTCGCATTTTCTTGACGCGAACCGGAAAGCCACTTCGCTTGAAAATGCTCTAGCCGAACAGGCTGATCGGCAGCGCGCCGGTGGTGATCAGGTAGAGCACGAAGGTGAGGCTGACGATCGAGGCCAGCGTGCCCAGGAGGATCGCAGTGGAGGCTTCCTGCACGTAGACATCATATTGCCGCGCCACAACGAACACGTTGAGTGCCGGCGGCAGCGAGGCCATCAGCACGGCAGAATAGACCCATTCCTTCTCGAAGGGGCCAAGCAGCGACAGCAGCAGCAGGATGATCGCCGGGTGCAGGAACAGCTTGACGCAAAGGTGGATGGGCAGTTCGACGGGCACGCGCGTCACCCGCCGCGAGGCCACCGTCAGCCCCAGCGCGAACAGCGCCACCGGAGCTGCCGACCCATAGAGCATGGTCAGCATCCGGTCGATCGCCATCGGCGGTTTGAGCTGGAAATAGGCAAAGATCAGCGCCACGAACGCGGCGATGTTGAACGGATGCGAGACGATCTTCCACAGCACCATGCGCGCCGTCCTGGCAACGTCCAGCTTCTCGGTTCCACCCAGCGCCATGAGGAACGGGATCAGGGAAAACAGCAGGATGTTGTCGAACACGAAAATCAGCGCCGTCGGCGCGGCTGCCTTGGGCCCGATGGCGGCCAGCGTCAGCCCCGGCCCCATGTAGCCGATGTTGGAATAGGCCCCGAGCACCGCCTGCAACGTCGCCGGCTTGAGGTCGCCCCGGTAGAACGCCAGCCCGATGGCCAGCGACAGAACGAACACAAGATAGGTCGAAAGCGTCGTGCCGACGACAAAGCTCCAGTTCTGCAACTCGGCAAACGGCGTCGCGACGATCAGCTTGAAGAACAGAGGCGGCAACGCGACATAGACGATGTAGAAATTCATCCATGCCAGCCCGGCCTCGGGCATTTTCATCAAGCGGCCGCAGAAAAACCCGAGCAGAATGAGCCCGAAGAACGGCAGCGCAAGGTTGATGACGTCGATCATTGCGGCAAAGGCACAGCGGCGTTTGATTTGATCGCAAGAACCCTTTCTGGTGAATTGCAATTCGCCAAAAATGATTCCAGCATCTTGATTTAGCGCATTTTCTTCACGCGAACCGGATTCCACTTCGCTTGAAATTGCTCGAAATTCTTGTTCTAGCGCATTTCCTTCACGCGCACCGGATTCCACTTCGCTTGAAAATGCGCAGACGATCTGGCTGAGGTAACAGCGCCGGCAGTATGGGTCCAGCAAAAATCGGTGCGGCACGACGCCCGAGGCGCCGGGAATGACCAACCGGGCGCCCGTGCATGGTCTTTTCGGCGCGGGGCAGTTGCGATAGAGTTCCTCTCTTGACGGGAGAGCGTCGGCAGGAGTATCAGCCGCGCCCCGAGCCCCGGAGTGTCCGGCCATGGCTGTTCGCCAAGCCAAGTATCGTATCGGTCAGGTTGTCCGCCACCGCATCTACCCGTTTCGCGGCGTGGTGTTCGACATCGACCCGGAATTCGCCAATACCGAGGAATGGTGGGAGTCGATCCCGCAGGAAGTGCGGCCGCGCAGGGACCAGCCGTTCTACCATCTCTACGCTGAGAATGACGAAACCGAATATGTCGCCTATGTGTCCGAGCAGAACCTGGTTCCGGACACATCCAGCGAGCCGCTGCGCCATCCGCAGATCAAGGACGTGTTCGTCCGCTCTTCCGACGGTTCGCTGCACGCCAAGACGCGCATGATGCACTGATGTGGCCGGACGGCCGCGACCGGGATCTTCAGGCCGAAGCGCCAGACCCGAAGTGTCGTTTCAGGCGGGGTCTTGGCGAGCCAGCTTGGCGAGTTGCGCCTGCTGGTCCTCTTCCTTGAGCAGGCCAAGCGACAGCACGATCTTGAAGGCATCGTCTACCGACGTCTGCAATTCAATCACCTCCGAACGCCGGACATAGAGAAAGAAGCCGGTGGTCGGGTTGGGCGCACAGGGCAAAAACACGCTGAGATATTCCCCCTGCCCCGGCAGCTTGGCGGCAATGTCGCCGGAGGGCGCCCCCGACAGGAACACGATCGACCACAGGCCGGGCCCCGGATACTGGATCAGGCCGGCGCGGCGGAACGAGGTTCCCGACTGGGAAAAGATCGTCTCGAAAATCTGCTTGGCGCTCTTGTAGAGCCCGCGAACGATCGGCATGCGGCTGACCAGCCCCTCGCCGTAATCAAGCAAGGTGCGTCCGACAAGATTGGCGGTCAGAAAGCCCAGCAGCGTCAGCCCGAACAGCAGGATGATGACGCCGAAACCCGGCAGGCGGAACGGCAGATAGCTCTCCGGCCAATAGGCGGCAGGCACCAGCGGCCGCACCCAGCCGTCAATCAGGTTGATGAACCACCAGGACAGATAGACGGTGATCGCCAGCGGCCCGGCCACCACAAGACCGGTCAGAAAGTAACTGCGCAGCCGCGCGCCCCGCGACAGCGGCGCCGGCATGCCATCGGGCATCGAATGCTTCATATGCCTGACCCTGAGCTGCTCATCGCTTGCTCATAAGCAAGCGGGACGCCGATGAAAAGCGGCAATCGCTCCGGGCCGGCGGGATTTCGTGCTGGCTGGACCAGCGGTACTGCCGGCTACAAAAAGAAAGCCCCGCTCGTGGCGGGGCTTTCGCGGCCGGATAACCGGACCGATTACTTGTCCGCGTTGAACAGGCCGCTGCGGAACAAGAAGCCGGCGATCACGCCACCGACCATCGGGGCGATCATGTAAAGCCAGATCTGGGCCGCAGCCTGGCCGCCGACGTAAAGGTTCGGCGCGAAGGTGCGGGCCGGGTTCAGCGAATTGCCGGTCACCGGCACGAAGGCCAGATGCAGCAGCGCCAGCGTCAGGCCGATGACCAGACCGGCGACATTGCCGCCACCGTTCTTCTGCGTCACACCCAGGATCGTGACGGTGAAGATCATCGTCGCCACCATCTCGACGATGAACGCGGACGCCACCGAATAATTGGCGAAGGTCGTCTGGCCGAGACCGGACGTCGCCAGATTGTAGCCCTTTGCATTGCCCATCAGCACCACTGCCAGCAGGCCGGCGCCGACAAAGCCGCCGATGAACTGGGCAATGATATACCGTATAGCCTCAGGCGTATCCATCCGGCCGGCAGACCAGACCGCCGCCGTCACGGCCGGATTGATGTGGCAACCCGACACCGGACCGATGCCGTAGGCCATGGCCGTCACCGAAAGACCGAAAGCAAGCGCAATCGGCAGAATACCCAGCGGCATGGCGCCACCATTGCCGGTCAGCGCCACCGAGCCGCAGCCGACAAAAACCAGGACAGCCGTCCCGAATACTTCAGCAATCAACTTGTTCATCGTCTTTCCCCGCTCGACCAAAGTCGTATTGGCGCGAATGAGCATTACATCGCCGCGCCCGTCAAGCCCCCGAGGCTGGTTAGCAACCGGAATATGAACGGCGGCTTGCAGAAATTCTGTTTCGCAGCCAAAAGGCGGCATGCTGGACATCCGTGATCTGACGTTTCGCCTTGGCGATCGTCTCCTGTTCGACCACGCCTCCTGTGCCCTGCCGCCGGGCGGACGCATCGGCTTTGTCGGCCGCAACGGCAGCGGCAAGACCACGCTGTTCCGGATGATCGCCGGGGAGCTTGGCGCCGAATCCGGGACGATCCAGCTGCCGAGCGGCGTGCGGATCGGCCGGGTCGAACAGGAAGCACCGGGCGGCCCGCAGACGTTGCTGGATTTCGTGCTCGCCGCCGATACCGAACGCGCGGCGCTGCTGGCCGAAGCCGAAATCGCGCGCGAGCCCGAGCGGATCGCCGACATCCATCTGCGCCTCGCAGACATTTCCGCCCAATCGGCACCGGCGCGGGCCGGGGCGATCCTTCACGGCCTCGGCTTCGATACGGCAGCGCAGAATCGCCCGTGCTCCGATTTTTCCGGTGGCTGGCGCATGCGGGTGGCGCTGGCCGCGACACTGTTTGTCGAGCCGGACCTGCTGCTGCTCGACGAGCCGACCAATTATCTCGACCTTGAAGGGACGATCTGGCTGCAGGATCACCTGACGCGCTATCCCCATACGATGATCGCCGTCAGCCATGACCGCGATTTTATCGATACGATCGCCACCCATACCCTGCACATCGACGCCTGCAAGCTGGTGCTGTATCGCGGCGGCTATTCGCAGTTCGAGCGGCAGCGGTCCGAAGCGGCGCGGCTGGCGGAAAAGGCCGCCGCCTCCGTTGCCGCCGAACGGGCGCGGCTGACCGCCTTCATCGAGCGGTTCCGCGCCAAGGCATCCAAGGCGGCCCAGGCCCAGAGCCGGGCGCGGCGGCTGGAAAAGCTCGCCGATGTCAGCCTGTTCGCCGGTGAACAGGCGGCCCGGCTGACGATTCCCGACCCCGAGAAGCCGCAAGCGCCGCCGCTCGTTGCCTTCGATCGGGTGGCCGCCGGATATGGCGAGACAATCGTGCTCAAGCGCCTGTCGCTGAGCATCGGCGACGAGGATCGCATCGGATTGATCGGCGCCAACGGCAACGGCAAGTCCACCTTCGTCAAGCTGATTGCCGGGCGACTGGCTCCCCTGTCAGGCAACATCGCCCGCTCGCCAAAACTCAACGTCGCCTATTTCGCCCAGCACCAGCTTGAAGAGCTTGATGCCGATGCCACGCCGTATCTGCTGGTGCGGCGGCGGATGGAAGGGCAGCCGGAGGCGAAGATCCGGGCGCGCGCTGCGGCCTTCGGCTTTTCCTCCGACAAGTCCGATACTCCGATCACCAAGCTTTCGGGCGGCGAGAAGGCCCGCCTGCTGTTCGGGCTGGCAACCTTCGATGGCCCGCATCTGGTCATCCTCGACGAGCCCACCAACCATCTCGACATTCCGATGCGCGATGCGCTGGTCGAGGCGCTGGCCGCCTACAAGGGCGCGGCGATCATCGTCAGCCACGACCGCCATCTGATCGATGCCACCTGTGACCGGCTGTGGCTGGTGGACAAGGGCAATGTCGCGCCGTTTGACGGCGATCTGTCGGATTATGCGCGGCTGGTAATGAATGCCCGCGCCAGTTCCGACGACACCCCGCGCGAGCGGACCG
>DAOMXG010000157.1:0-5496 GCA_035436995.1 Beijerinckiaceae bacterium | reverse complement strand
GCAACTCGCCGCAGCAATTCTATGGATGCGTTGAATGTCGATTCAGCCTAGAGCATGCAATAAGCAAAAAACCGCCTACACTTTTTTCGCAGCATGCTCTACTGCCTGACCAGCACCAGGACGCCCTGCGCGGTTTCGAGCAGCAGGCGTGATCCATCGAACCGCCAGGCCTTGGCCGATCCGAGGGCTGCCGCAAAGCGGCGTTCATTGGTGCCGGCACCATCGAAACAGGCCATCCTGGTCATGGCAAGATCACCGACCGCCACAGCATCGCCCTTGATTGCAATCTTGCCGAAATACCTGTTGCATCCGGTTGAGCCCGACGTCTCGCCATTGGCCACAACCTTCAGCGTCGGCAGCGCCACAGGGTCAAACGGCATGCCTCCCAGGCTCTCGGCCTTGAATGCCACGCCATACGGGAACGCGACCGCCAAGGCCAACGCACTGCCGGCAACCAGAGCAAGTCCGACGATTGCGCCTCTCAAGAGGTTTTCTCCATGAGGCTGATGACCCGTGCATTGGCTTGCTCCAGGCGAGCCATGGTGAGGCGGCCATCGGCAAGGGCCTGACGGATCGCCGCCGTGACCCGGCGGGGCAATTCCGCATCCGGCGCGGCAGAATTGGACATCAGCACGATATCATTGCCGGCCGCCAGCGCCGCGACGGCCGCCTCGGGCGGTGCGAGTGTCGAGCGGATGGCCGCCATGTCGACATCGTCTGTCATGACAACGCCACCCCAGCCGCATTGCTTTCGCAAAACACCTTCGATTGCCGCCTTCGACAAGGTGGCGGCGACACCCGCCCCGCCCATGCGGGCATGGGAGAGATGGCCACTCATCACGATATCGACCAGGCCGCGCGCGACCAACTGGCGATAGGGTTCGAGTTCATCCTCGCGCCAGGTCTCGGTCAGGTCGACCGGTGCCTTGTGACTGTCGATCACGGTCGAGCCGTGTCCGGGAAAATGCTTGAGCGCCGTCAGCACGCCAACGCGGCGGTGTGCCTGGCAGAACGCCCCGGCATAGCGCGCAACCGTCGTGCCATCGTCGCCATAGGCGCGTCCATGCCTGGCGATGATCGGGTTACGCCTTTCAAAGCCGAGATCGACGACAGGCGCGAGGTTGAGGTTGAAGCCTGCGCCGCGCATCATCCGCGCCATCCGCTCGTAGATCGCCAGCGCCTGCGCCTCGCCCCTTTCGGCAATATCAGTCGCACCGGGCGTGTCGAGATAGCCGATCTTGGACGACAATCGCTGCACGACGCCGCCTTCCTGGTCCACCGAGAGCAGCGGCGGCCGCTGCGTCGCCGCATTGCGGAACAGCGCCGTGAGCCCTTCGATTCCTGCCTTCGACCTGGTGTTGTGACCAAGAAAGCAGGCGCCGCCAGCGGCACCGGAGGCAATATGGCGGGCAAGCGTCTGGGCGCCAGCCGCCTCGGCGTTGGCGCCATGGAACCCGAGCATCAGCAACGGGCCGACCAGGCGATCAAGATCGGCGGCATGAGCGGGACGCGAAAGCTGCGGAGCCGCCAGGCTAGCGGCGGCAACCGACAGAAGAGAACGACGATTCAAACTGGGCATGTCAGATCCGATCCCGCAGATGCGAACCGGCGCTGCTTCAGCCGATTCGCTGCGTCAGATCACGCTCTCGCTTTGATGGAATCATCAAAACGAGAGCGTGATCGTTATCAATAGTTTAGAGCATGCTTTGGCGATTAACCGGCTTCCACTTAATCGCAGCATGCTCTAGCCGCTCGAATAGCGGGTTGGCGGCCTGAAAGACATAGGCTTGTGCCGAAACTGTGACAGTTGTGGCGCCGTTGCGCGTCAGCCAATCGGCCAAGGCCCCGACCTGGCCAGCCGGGCAATGCAGGATCACCTCGCCCGCCTCCGCCCCATAGGGCAGCACAGCGTGAAAGGCGGCAAGCGCGGCCGCATCAACGGGGCGGTCCAGCCGCGTGCGCACTTCACGCGTCGTCCGTGCGGTCTCCTCGGCGCTGATGCGCAACAGCACCTGCCGCGCCGCCTCGCGCGCCGCCGGCGACCAGTCAGCCGCCACCGCCGCAACCAGATTGGCCTCGGATTTCAGCATCGTGCCATCGTCGAGCACTTTCAGCCCGTTGGCAGCCAGCGTGGCGCCTGTGGTGGTGATGTCGACGATCATCTCTGCCGTGCCGGCGGCCGGTGCTCCCTCGGTCGCGCCGAGGCTCTCGACGATGCGGTAATCAACGATGCCATGTTGGGCGAAATGGCGCCGCGTCAGGTTGATGTATTTGGTTGCGACCCGCATCCGGCGGTGATGCCGCGCATGAAAGGCGGCGGCCACATCCTCGACATCCGCCATCGAGCGGACGTCGATCCAGGCCTCCGGCACCGCCACCACGACATTGGCATGGCCAAAGCCGAGCGGGGTCAGCATGACGATCTTCTCTTCGCGGTCGGGAACCGCCTCGGCCAGCAGGTCCTCGCCGGTCACACCGAGATGGATCGCGCCACGCGCCAGTTCGCCGGCAATGTCGGAGGCGGACAGAAAGGCTATCTCTGCCCCGGCTATTCCACCGATCTGGCCGCGATAGTCACGGGAGCCGCGCGCCTGGCTCAGCGGCATGCCGGCCCGGGCGAAAAAGGCGAAAGTGTTTTCCTGCAGTCGCCCTTTTGAGGGCACACCGATGACAAGGGACGATCCGCTCATGCCACGCTCCCGAACCGCTCGAGCCAGATCGCACACCCCACCGCGGGGCAATCGGCATCGGCGCCGAGCCGCCGCAGCAATCCGTCATAGCGTCCGCCAGCGATCGCCGGGCGTTCGCCGGCCCGCGCCACGAATTCGAAGACGAAGCCGGAATAATAGTCGAGATTGCGGTTGAAGGTGGTTGCCGCAGTCAACCGCCCGAGGTCGACGCCGCGTGCCGCCATGAAGCCGGTTCGTGCATCGAACCGGTCAACCGCCGCCTCCAGCGACAGGCCCGCAGACTTCGACAGTGCCCGCACTTCGGCGCTGACCGTATCGGGATCGCCGGAAATGGCGGCAAAGCGGCGGAAAATCTCCGCCTGCTCGCCGCTGAGCGAACTCGACGCCGCATCGGCCTTTTCAAGAAACCTCTCGGCGATCTCAGCCGGCGTGCGCCCGCCGACCGCCTTCAAGCCAGCGATCGATAGCAGGTCCTTGACGAAGGCTCGCGCCTCGGTCGGATCGGCGCCCTTGAGCGCATTGAGAACCCCCTGATAGGCCGCCAGACCATTGGCCAACGATGGTGCTGCCTGAGCGCCAAGGCCATGCTGGCGCAATCGGCGTGCCAGTGCCGGCGACAGGCCGAGCGAGGCAATCAGCGATGTCATCAACCCGACATCGCCGATGCGGATGGTCCGCCCTCCGCCATCGAGCAGCGCCTCGGCCTCGATGGCGAGCGCCAGCATCTCGGCATCGGCCGCTTCGATGTCGCTGCGGCCGAAGGATTCCAGACCAGCCTGGATGAATTCGCCCGGCCCATCGGTGCGCTGGCGAAATACCGGCCCGATGAAAGCCGAAGCCCGCGCGCCACGCGCCCCGGCCGCAAGATAGGCCCGCGCCGCCGGAATGGTGAATTCCGGCCTCAGGCACAGCTCGGTCTCGCCACCGTCGCTGACCAGAAACAGCCGCCGGCGAATATCCTCGCCCGATAATTCGATGAACGGATCGGCCGGCTGCAGAATCGGCACATCAGACGGAGCAAAACCATGCCGCTGGAATAGCGCATTCAGGGCAGCGATGGGAGACGTCTTGGTCACGGGCGGCAACTCTTGCTGTGTGCGGGCTCTCTAGCAGAAACAGGCGGCGCGCGGCCATGGGGAATCGAAAACGTGCTGAACAGCGGCTCAGCCGCTGCGCCGGGCAAGTACACGCCGCACACCGGCGACAAGATCGGCGACCGGCACGGTGAACTGGGCTTCGGCCTGCGCGGCGAGATATTCGGCGCGGTCCTTGATGCCGGTGATGGTCGCGCCCATGACGAGATCCTTGATCTGGACCACGCCGGCGTTCCGTTCATTGGAGCCCTGGATGACGACACAGCAGGAGCCGCGCCGGTCGGCATATTTCATCTGCGGCTTCATTCCGGCCGAGCCGAGATACATCTCGGCGGCAATGCCGGCTTTCCTCAGCGTGCTGACAAGCTGCTGATAGCCGGCCATCGCCGCGGCATCCTTGTCCATGGCCACCACCACCACGGGGCCGGGTTTTGCGGCAGCGGCAACGATGGGCGAATTGACCGCCTTCAGTGCAGCCAGCAGGCGGGAGACGCCGATGGAAAAGCCGGTGGCCGGCGCGGGTTCCGGCAGGAAGCGCGAGACGAGGCCATCATAACGCCCGCCGCCGCCGACCGAACCGAAGCGGATCGGCCTGCCGTCCTCGCCCTTCACCTCGAAGGTGAGTTCCGCCTCGAACACCGGGCCGGTGTAATATTCGAGGCCGCGGACGACGGAAGGGTCGATGCGGATGCGGTCCGGGCCGTAGCCGGCGGCGCGGACGAGGGCTTCAATGGAGTCAAGTTCCACAAAGCCTCCAACACCAACCGTGCCTGAAAGCCTTTCGATCAATCCGGCAAATCGGGTCGACGGCGCCCCATCGGCGCGTCCGGAGAGCGACAGCGTCAGCAGGACAAACGCAGCACCTTCCTCTGAAAGCCCCGCCCCCTTCGTGAAATCGCCGCTTTCATCCTTGCGGCCTTCCATCAGAAGCTTCTTGATTTCCTCAGGTGGAAACTTGTCGGCCTTGTCGATGGCCCTCAGCACAGTGAGCTTCTGGTCCTCGCGGACGCCGGCCGCTTCCATAACCCCATCGAGCACCTTGCGGTTGTTGACCTTGATGACGTAGTCGCCGCGCTTGATGCCCAGCGCCTCCAGGGTATCGGCCGCCATCATGCAGATCTCGGCATCCGCCGCGACCGAGGCCGCGCCGACCGTATCAGCATCGAACTGCATGAACTGGCGATAGCGGCCCGGCCCCGGCTTTTCGTTGCGGAACACCCAGCCGGCGCGATAGCTGCGATAGGGTTTCGGCAGCCGCTCGTGGTTCTCGGCATAGAAGCGGGCGAGCGGCGCCGTCAGGTCATAGCGCAAGCTCAGCCACTGGTCGTCATCGTCCTGAAACGAAAAGACACCGGCGTTGGGCCGGTCCTGATCGGGCAGGAACTTGCCGAGCGCGTCGGTGTATTCGATGAACGGGGTCTCCACCGCCGCAAAGCCGTAGAGTTCATAGACCTCGCGGATTTTCGCCATCATCGCCTCGGTTGCGGCGATGTCATTGGCATCGCGATCGACAAAGCCCTTGGCGATGCGAGCTTCAAGGTCTTTCGGCTTTTTCGGCGCAGTTTCGGCGGTCATGGTGGCAACTTTCTGTTGCCCGCGGCATTAAAGGGGATGGCCGGCAAGGGCAAGCGTCATGGTGCGTGGCGGGTGGAGAGCGCGCGTCCCCTCGCCCCGCTTTGCGGGGAGAGGGTTAGGGCGAGGGGAGAGGCAGG
>DAOMXG010000156.1:0-5535 GCA_035436995.1 Beijerinckiaceae bacterium | reverse complement strand
GAGGCCGGCCTTGCGGCGGCGGCCGGCGGCTTGCCTGCGGTTTTGCCGGAAAATTTATCCTGCGCGGCCGCGTCAACACCGGCTTTCTTCAAGGCCTGTTCGGCATCCACCACTGCGCGATTGGCCTTGGCCAGCGCAGCCTCGGCGCGCGCCTTGTCGTTTCTGACCAGCGACTGGGCCGCTTGCTCCAATTCGCCGAACAGGTCGCGCGCGGGTCCGGGTTTCGACGTCATGGGGCCTCGGGCTCAGTGATTCGCATGCGCGCAAGTATGGCATGGCTGAGGGCGGAACGGGCAAGCGGTTGCCGCGCTTGGGGAAAAGCCAAGGGGAAAGGACCGCCAAGGGCCGGCCGGCGCCCGCCAGACCGCCTCTGATCGCCTGGGGCGTTGACAGCTTGGCGCGGTCCTGCCAGCTTATTTTAATCTTAAAATACCTACCGTGCTCAGGCAATCGGATACGGCGCCTTGCCGCCGATGGTCCGGCGGACGGATCGGGGAGGGGACATGTCTGGCTCTGGGGTTACGCTGTCGCCATCGGCGCATCGGGACACATTCGCGCGTGATCATCTTCCGCCGGCGGCAGAATGGCCGGACCTGCTGCTCGACCGGCCCGAGTTCCGTTATCCGGACCGGCTGAATGCGGCGCGCGAACTGACCGACCGCATGGTCGAGAAGGGCTTTGGCGACCGCACGGCGCTGATCGGCAACGGGAGAAGGCGAACCTACAAGGAACTGGCGGACTGGACCAATCGTCTGGCGCATGCGCTGGTCGAGGATTTCGGTGTCACTCCCGGACAACGGGTGCTGATCCGCTCGGGCAACAACCCGGCGATGGTGGCGGCCTGGCTGGCGGTCACCAAGGCCGGGGCGATCGCCGTCAATTCGATGCCGATGCTGCGTTCCGGCGAACTCGCCAAGGTCATCGACAAGGGACGCATCACGCTGGCGCTCACCGACAGCCGCATGGCCGAGGAACTGATCGCCGCCCAGGCGCTGGCGCCGATGCTGAAACGGGTGGTTGCCTTCGACGGCACGTCCAATCACGACGCTGAACTGGACCGCGCCGCGCTCGACAAGCCGGTGACCTTTGCCTGCTGCGATACCGCCGCCGACGATGTGGCGCTGATGGCCTTCACCTCGGGCACGACGGGCGAGCCGAAGGGCACCTGCCATTTCCATCGCGATCTGCTGATCATTGCCGATGGCTATGCGCGCGAGGTGCTGGGCGTAACGCCTGAGGATGTGTTTGTCGGCTCGCCGCCGCTGGCCTTCACCTTCGGGCTGGGCGGGCTGGCGATCTTCCCGCTCAGGTTCGGCGCGGCGGCGGCGCTGCTGGAGGATGCCTCGCCGCCCAATCTGATCCGCTACATCGAGAAATACCGCGCGACGATCTCGTTCACCTCGCCCACCGCCTACCGGGTGATGCTGGCGGCGATGGAGCAGGGGGCGGACCTGTCCTCGCTGCGCATCGCGGTCTCGGCCGGCGAGACGCTGGTGCCCGCGGTGTTCGAGGCGTGGACGACAAAGACCGGCGTGCCGATCCTTGACGGGATCGGCGCGACCGAACTGCTGCACATCTTCATTTCCAACCGTATCGGCTCCGCGCTGCCGGGCGCGACCGGTCGTCCGGTGAGCGGCTATGAGGCCCGCATCGTCGATGCCGACATGAAACCGGTTGCCGATGGCGTGCCGGGCCTGCTCGCCGTGCGCGGGCCGACCGGATGCCGCTATCTGGCCGATGCGCGCCAGCGGAGCTATGTGCGCGACGGCTGGAACCTGACCGGCGATACCTTCCTGCGCGATGCGGACGGGGTGTTCCATTTCGTTGCCCGCGCCGACGATATGATCGTTTCGGCCGGCTACAATATCGCCGGGCCCGAGGTGGAGAATGCGCTGCTCAAGCATCCCGATGTGGCCGAATGCGCCGTCATCGGCGTGCCGGACGCCGAGCGCGGACAGATCGCCGAGGCGCATGTGGTGCTCAAGGCCGGGGCGATCGGCGATGCGGCGATGGTCAAGCGCTTGCAGGACCATGTGAAGGCAGTCATCGCGCCCTACAAATATCCGCGGTCGATCCGGTTCAGTGACAGCCTGCCCAAGACGGCGACGGGCAAGATCCAGCGTTTCGTCCTGCGGCAGGCGGCGCAGGATGCGGCCAAGGGAGGCGCCTGATGCACCGGACATTGAACCCGCCCGGATGGGCGCCGGCCAAAGGCTATGCCAACGGTGTCGTTGCGCGCGGCACGACGGTCTTTCTCGGTGGCCAGATCGGCTGGAACGCGCAGCAGCTTTTTGAGACCGACGATTTCGTCGGCCAGTTCGAACAGACGCTGGTCAATATCCTGGCCGTGCTGAAGGAGGCCGGCGCCGGCCCGGAACATCTGGTGCGGATGACCTGGTTCATCACCGACAAGCCGGCCTATACCAGCCGGCTGAAAGAGATCGGCGCGGCCTACCGGCGGATCATCGGGCGGCACTATCCGGCCATGTCGGTGGTGGTTGTTGCCGCGCTGATCGAGGATCGCGCCAGGATCGAGATCGAGGCAACGGCGATGCTGCCCGATGCGGCGGGATAGAGCATGCTGCGAAAAAGTGTAGGCGGTTTTCGCAGCATGCTCTAACCACTTGAAATCGATCCCGTTGCCTATGTTTCGGTGATTCAACCGAAACGAGAGCGTGATCCAGGCCATGGTGCGGCGCATCGCGGCGCTTGCTTCTGCAACCGGCCGATGCGTGGTTTGTGACATCGCCGCAACACCGGCAACAATAAACAATCAGCGCCAAAACCTGCCCAATTGTGCCGCGCTGCTGCCACTTTTCGGGCAGAGCAGTTGCGCCTAGGCAAAGCGCCATCGGAGCCCGGACGTTCGGGCGGACGGAGCGTTTTCGGATCCACAGGCACAGGACGCGGCTGATCCTTGCGGTCGGGCGCTGCCGTTGAGGCGACGTTAGGCGTCATGTGGGACTGTGGCGGGAGTTTGGAACGGGCATGGACAAGCGGGTGACCGACAAGTCGAGATTGCCGAGCCGTCATGTGACGGAAGGGCCGGCGCGCGCGCCGCATCGCTCCTATTATTACGCCATGGGCCTCACCAAGGACCAGATTCACCAGCCGTTCGTCGGCGTCGCCTCGTGCTGGAACGAGGCCGCACCCTGCAATATCGCGCTGATGCGGCAGGCGCAGGCGGTCAAGAAGGGCGTTGCCTCGGCCGGCGGGACCCCGCGCGAATTCTGCACCATCACCGTCACCGATGGCATCGCGATGGGCCATCAGGGCATGAAGTCCTCGCTGGCCTCGCGGGAGGTGATCGCGGATTCGGTGGAACTGACCATGCGCGGCCATTGCTATGATGCGCTGGTCGGGCTTGCCGGCTGCGACAAGTCGCTGCCCGGCATGATGATGGCGATGTGCCGGCTGAATGTGCCGTCGATCTTCATCTATGGCGGTTCGATCCTGCCCGGCACTTTCCGCGGCCGTCCGGTGACGATCCAGGACATGTTCGAGGCGGTGGGCAAGCATTCGGTCGGCGAGATGTCGGATGCTGACCTTGAGGAGATCGAGCAGGTTGCCTGTCCCTCGGCAGGGGCGTGCGGGGCGCAGTTCACCGCCAATACCATGGCCACCGTGTCCGAGGCGATCGGGCTGGCGCTGCCCTATTCGGCCGGTGCGCCGGCGCCGTATGAAATCCGCGACCGGTTCTGCATGACCGCCGGCGAGATGATCATGGAGCTGATCGCCATGAACATCCGGCCGCGCGATATCGTTACCCGCGAGGCGCTGGAAAATGCCGCGACCGTGGTTGCCGCCTCGGGCGGCTCGACCAACGCGGCGCTGCATCTGCCGGCGATCGCGCATGAATGCGGCATTGCGTTCGACCTGTTCGACGTCGCCGAGATCTTCAAGCGCACCCCCTATATCGCTGACCTCAAGCCCGGCGGGCGCTATGTCGCCAAGGATATGTTCGAGGTGGGCGGCATTCCGCTGCTGATGAAGACGCTGCTCGATCACGGCTATCTCAATGGCGATTGCCTGACCGTGACCGGCCGGACGATCGCCGAGAACCTCGAATCCGTGCGCTGGAACGACGATCAGGATGTGGTGCGGCCTGCCAACAAGCCGATCACGCCGACTGGCGGGGTCGTCGGCCTGTCCGGCAATCTGGCGCCTGACGGGGCCATCGTGAAGGTTGCGGGCATGAAGGTGCTGCGATTCACCGGCCCGGCGCGTTGCTTCGACAGCGAGGAAGCCTGTTTCGAGGCGGTGTCAAAGCGCGCCTACAAGGAAGGCGAGGTGCTGGTGATCCGCTATGAAGGGCCGAAGGGCGGACCTGGCATGCGCGAGATGCTGTCGACCACCGCCGCGCTCTACGGGCAGGGGATGGGCGACAAGGTGGCGCTGATCACCGACGGGCGCTTCTCCGGCGCGACGCGCGGCTTCTGCGTCGGCCATGTCGGGCCGGAAGCGGCGGTCGGCGGGCCGATCGCACTGATCCGTGACGGCGATGTGATTACCCTCGATGGCGAGACCGGCGAGATTTCCGTCGCGCTGAGCGATGCGGAACTGGCCGAGCGCCGCAAGGACTGGAAACCGCGCGAGACCGATCACGCATCGGGTGCGCTGTGGAAATATGCGCAAGGGGTGGGTGATGCCCGCCACGGCGCCGTGACGCACCCGGGCGGTGCGGCTGAGAAACATTGCTATGCCGATATCTGACCGTTTTCCCTTTGCGATGCTCGTGTGCGTCTGCTGCCTTGCCGGGCCGGCTGAGGCGCTGGATGCCAATGCCCAGCCGGAGGGCAAGGCTCCGCCGATCGAATCGTTCAAGTCGGTCACCGATGCGCTGAAGGCCGGCGTGCGCGGCCTCAATGCCGGCGACAAGCCGGGCGCGGCCAAGGCGCTGAACTACGCCGCCACCAAGGGCGATATCGCCGCCCAGTTCAAGCTTGGCCGCATGTATGCCGAGGGAGACGGTGTCGAGCAGGACGATTACCGGGCATTCCGGCTGTATCAGCAGATCGCCAATGCCAATGCCGAAGAGGTGCGCGGTACGATGAAGGCCGGGGTTGTCGCCAAGGCGTTCGTGCAGCTCGGTTCGTATTATCTCGACGGCATTCCCGGTTCGCCGGTCAAGGCCAATCCGGACCGCGCCTACGAGATGTTCCACTACGCCGCCTCGTACTTCGGCGACCCGGATGCGCAATACAACGTCGGGCGGATGTATCTCGACGGCGCGCATGGCGAGAAGGATGCACGGCAGGCGGCACGCTGGTTCAATCTGGCGGCCGAAAAAGGCCATCCCTACGCGCAGGCGGTGCTGGGGCAGATCCTGTTCAATGGCCAGAACGGAGTGCCGCGCCAGGCGCCGCTGGGGCTGTCCTGGATGCTGCTGGCGCGCGATGCCTGCGATCCGCACAAGGACGCCTGGATTTTCGACATGACCCGCAAGGCCGAGACTGCGGCCAGCGATGACGAGCGGCGCATGGCCAAGACCTATGCCCGCAAATTCGCCCGCGCCACGCCGGCCGGCGAGGCACC
>DAOMXG010000155.1:0-5626 GCA_035436995.1 Beijerinckiaceae bacterium | reverse complement strand
CAGGCGGCGGCGCGCGAGCTGGCCGCTGGCCCCGGCGCTTTGATTGTCTGTGGCCGTTTCGAAGGCGTCGATGAGCGGGTGATCGGCGCCCGCAGCCTTCAGGAATTCTCGATCGGCGATTACATCCTGTCCGGCGGCGAGATCGCTGCCATGGTTCTGCTTGATGCGGTGGTGCGCCTCATCCCCGGCGTGATGGGCAAGCAGGCATCCGGCACCGAGGAGAGTTTCGAGGCTGGCCTGCTGGAATACCCGCACTACACCCGCCCGCGCAATTTCGAGGGCCAGCCGATCCCGGATGTGCTCACCTCGGGCGATCACGCCCGCATTGCCCGCTGGCGGCGGGAGGCGGCCGAGCGCCTGACAGCCGAACGCCGGCCGGACCTTTTCGAAAAGCACCTCGCCGCTCGACAGCGCGGCAAAACCGATGTATGAGCCGCCACCAACTCAAAACAGCGTCCCAAAAGCGCTTGCCGGCCCGCCGGCACAACGGAATGGAGCAGTCCGATGAACGTGATCGCCGAGATCGAAAAGGAAGAAGCCAACCGTCTTGCCGATGGCAAGTCGATCCCCAAGTTTCAGGCCGGCGACACCCTGCAGGTGCTCGTCAAGGTGGTTGAAGGTGACCGCACCCGCGTGCAGGCCTATGAGGGCGTCTGTATCGCCCGCTCCGGCGGCGGGCTGAACGAGAGCTTCACCGTCCGCAAGATTTCCTACGGCGAGGGCGTCGAGCGCGTCTTCCCGATGTATTCGCCGCTGATCGAGGGCATCAAGGTGGTCCGCCGCGGCCATGTCCGCCGCGCCAAGCTGTATTATCTGCGCGACCGTCGCGGCAAGTCCGCCCGCATCGCCGAGCGCGCCGAGAAGGTCAGCGACGCCTGAACCAGGCTCGTCACCGGTTTGTGATGACGAGCGCGGGGCACCCCCCCCCCGCGCTTTTCATTTGCCGCCCTGCGCGCCTAGATTAGGCTTGGCGCTGGAGCCGTTTGTTTCGATCGGGAGACAAATTGCGCATGCCGGCAGGGAGAGGCATCATGCAGCAGCTCAATCAGGAGGTCATCGACCTCTACGACTATTTCATCCATTCCGACATGGACCGCCGCGTATTCATGGACCGGCTGGTGAGGCTGGTCGGCGGGGCCGCCGCCGCCAATGCCGCGCTGGCGCTGCTGCAATCGAACTACGCGCTGGCCCAGACGGTGCCGGAGAATGACCCGCGGCTGGTCAGCGAGACCTGGAGCTATACCGGTCCGCACGGGACGATGAACGGTTCCCTCGTCCGCCTCAGGGGTGGCGCACGACGCCCCGCCGTGCTGGTGATCCATGAGAATCGCGGTCTCAACCCGCATATCCGCGATGTGACGCGCCGGATCGCGCTCGAGGGCTTCCTGGCATTCGGGATCGATTCCCTGTCGCTCGACGGCGGCACACCCGCTGACGAGGATGCCGCGCGCGCCATGTTCGCCAAGGTTGATCTGAACCGGATCGGCGAAAGCGTCGCGGCGGCGGTCAAGGCGCTCTCGGCCCATCCTGAAGCGACCGGCAAGGTCGGCGCGGTCGGCTTCTGCTGGGGCGGCGGCATGGTCAACCAGCTTGCCTGGCGCGCGCCGGACCTTGCGGCGGGCGTGGCCTATTACGGAATGCAGGCTCCGGCCGACAAGGTGCCCGCCATCAACGCGGCCCTGCTGCTGCACTATGCCGGCACGGACGAGCGCATCAACGCCGGCATCGAGACCTATCGCAAGGCCCTGACCGATGCCGGCAAAACCTTCGAGATCCACCTGTATGAGGGCACCCAGCACGCCTTCAACAACGATACCGGCGGCGCCCGCTACAACGCCGAGGCCGCCAGGCTCGCCTGGAGCCGCACCATCGCGCATTTCGTCAAGCATCTCGGCGCGCCGCCAAAACCTTCCTGACAGGTTAAGGCGCCGTCGCAGCGGCGAACGCTGAAG
This sequence comes from Beijerinckiaceae bacterium, assembly GCA_035436995.1. Classification (GTDB taxonomy): domain Bacteria; phylum Pseudomonadota; class Alphaproteobacteria; order Rhizobiales; family Beijerinckiaceae; genus JAIUNP01. The sequence goes on along the minus strand of DAOMXG010000155.1, from coordinate 3,674 downwards.
GGTTGTGCGGAACCGGAGCGCAAATCCCCGGTTCCGGCCTCAGATCGTCACCTGACTGCCCATTTCCACCACACGGCCGGACGGAATTTGGAAGAAGTCCGTCGCATTGGTGGCGAGTTTGGCCAGGGAAATGAACAATTTGTCCTGCCAGAGCGGCATGCCGGAATGCTGCGCCGGCTTGATCGACCGTCGCCCGAGGAAGAACGACGTCTGCAGAATATCGAAATTGAGCCCACGTCGCCGCGCCAACGCCAGAAGATGGGGCACGCGCGGGGTTTCCATGTAACCGAGCGTTGCGATGACCAGCTTGACGTCCTCGGTCAGATCCTCGATCCGCAACTGTTCGTGCTCCGGAACGCGCGGCACTTCCGCAGTGCGGATGTTCATCATGATGTTGCGCTTGTGCAGCACCTTGTTGTGTTTGAGGTTGTGCAGCAATGCAGCAGGCGCCGTATCGGCATCCGAACACAGGAACACCGCCGTTCCAGGCACCCGCACAGGCTTGGACCGTTCCAGCATCTTGATGAGATCCACCAGCGGCAGGCTGTCCTTCTTTTCCTTGTTGGCGACGATGCGCGTTCCACGCAGCCAGGTCCAGATCAGCACGATCAGCAGGGCCGCGAAGATCAGCGGCATATAGGCACCATCCGGAATCTTCAGCGCATTGGCCCCGAAGAACGCCAGGTCGATCAGGAACAGCGGCAGCACCAGGCAGGTCACCAGCGACACCTTCCACTTCCACACCTTCCACGCCACCAGGAAGAACAGCGCCGTATCGGCCAGCATGGCGCCGGTCACCGCGATGCCATAGGCATTGGCCAGCTTTGACGAGGTCTGGAACATCACCACCAATGCCAGCACGCCGATCAGCAGCAGGTTGTTGATCTGCGGCAGATAGATCTGGCCGAGCTGGGTTTCCGAAGTATGGCGGATCTCGAGCCGCGGCAGCAGGCCAAGCCGGATCGCCTGCTGGGTCAGCGAATAGGCCCCGGTGATCACCGCCTGACTGGCGATGACGGTTGCCAGCGTCGCCAGGATCACCAGCGGCGCCTTGCCCATCAGGCCCCAGCTTTCCGGAACCATCATGTAGAACGGATCCTTGGCCGTTTCCGGATGGGCAAGGATCATCGCCCCCTGACCGAGATAGCACAACGTCAGACAGGGAAAGATTACCACCAGCCAGGCAAGCCGGATCGGCAGCCGGCCGAAGTGGCCCATATCGGCATAGAGCGCTTCCGCCCCCGTCACCGAGAGGAACACCGAGCCCAGCACCAGCAACCCCAGGATCCCGTGGCCGAGCAGGAACTGGATGCCGTAAACCGGATTGAAGGCGGCAAAAATCGACAGGTCATCGCCGATATGCATCAGCCCGAGGCCGCCCAGAACCAGAAACCAGACCAGCATGATCGGCCCGAAGAAAGCCGCAACCCTGCCAGTGCCGCGGCTTTGGACTGCGAACAACCCGACCAGAATGGCAATCGAGATCCACAGGATGTACCGTTCGAAAACGGGCGTGATGTATTTCAGGCCCTCGACCGCCGACAGAACCGAAATCGCCGGCGTGATGATCGAATCCCCATAGAACAGCGCCGCCCCGACAATGCCGAGCGCGGCCGGCAGAAAGGCTCGGCGCCCGAGCACACCCTGCGCCAGCGCCATCAGGGTGAGCGTTCCGCCCTCGCCCCTGTTGTCGGCGCGCATGATGAAAATGACGTATTTTACCGTCACAACCAGCGTCAACGCCCAGATGAACAGGGAGATCACCCCGTAGACGGCGGCAGGATCGATCGGGCCGCCATGGGCATAATGGTGCAGCGACTCGCGCATCGCATAGAGCGGAGAGGTTCCGATATCCCCGTAGACGACGCCGATCGAGCCGAGCGCAAGAGCCAGCGGGCCCTCCTTGCCATGCCCGTGGTCGGCCGCCGCGGAGTGCCCGGGCTCCGGCCGAACGACAGGAGCAGCAGAGGGCGCAGCAGGGGAAGCGGCAGAGTCTTGGGGTTCAGAGGTATTTGCCATGGGGCGAATCCGGATTCGGCTCAGTTTGGCCGAAGGCATCAGGCCAACAGAAGGGGGCTTATAGACGGCTTGGGGGAAACCGAAAAGCATGTTGTTGGCTTGAAGAACCTCCTGATAGCGGCCCGGATATGGATTCGCTCTTTTCTCGCACCTGCAATTTCGTATAAGGACCGCTTCCCTATCCACCCCCTTTGAAGGTTTTGGTGACGATGGCGACCCCGCGCACGCTCTACGACAAGATTTTCGACGATCATGTGGTTGATCGTTATCCTGACGGGACCTGTCTGCTGTATATTGACCGTCACCTCGTCCATGAGGTCACTTCGCCGCAGGCCTTCGAGGGGTTGAGAATGTCAGGCCGCAAGGTCCGCCACCCCGAAAAGACGCTGGCGGTCGTTGACCATAACGTGCCGACCACAGATCGCAGCCACGGCATCGAGGAGCCGGAAAGCCGGCTCCAGGTCGAGACTCTGGCCGAAAACGCCAAGAATTTCGGCGTCGAATATTACAACGAACATGACCGGCGGCAGGGCATCGTCCATGCGGTTGGCCCCGAACAGGGCTTCACCCTGCCCGGCACCACGATCGTCTGCGGCGACAGCCACACCTCGACCCACGGCGCCTTCGGTGCGCTCGCCCATGGCATCGGCACCTCAGAGGTCGAGCATGTGCTGGCGACCCAGACACTGATCCAGGCCAAGGCCAAGAACATGCTGGTCCGCGTGGATGGCAGGCTTGCCCCGGGCGCGACCGCCAAGGACATCATCCTTGCCATCATCGGCGAGATTGGCACTGGCGGTGGCACCGGCCATGTCATCGAATTTGCCGGCGATGCCATCATGGCCCTGTCGATGGAAGGCCGCATGACGGTCTGCAACATGACCATCGAGGGCGGCGCCCGCGCCGGCCTGATCGCTCCGGACGAAAAGACATTCGCCTATCTCAAGGGCCGCCCCAAGGCGCCGACCGGCGCCAAATGGGACATGGCCATGGAGTATTGGAAAACGTTGAAGACGGACGAAGGGGCGCATTTCGACCGCATCGTCACGCTCGACGCCGCCAACCTGCCGCCGATCGTCTCCTGGGGCACCAGCCCGGAGGATGTGGTCTCGGTTCAGGGCGTGGTGCCGGATCCGGCGGCGATCGCCGATGAATCCAAGCGCCTGTCCAAGCAGCGCGCCCTGGACTACATGGGCCTCAAGGCGGGAACCAAGATCACCGACATCGCCATCGACAAGGTGTTCATCGGCTCCTGCACCAATGGCCGCATCGAGGATCTGCGTGCCGCTGCCGGCGTTCTCAGGGGACGCAGGATCGCCGCGAGCGTTTCGGGTATTGTTGTGCCGGCCTCTGGCCTGGTCAAGGAGCAGGCCGAGGCCGAGGGTCTGCATCAGGTGTTCATCGATGCTGGTCTCGAATGGCGCGAGCCGGGCTGCTCGATGTGCCTTGGCATGAACCCGGACCAGCTCAAGCCGGGCGAACGCTGCGCCTCGACGTCGAACCGCAACTTCGAAGGGCGGCAGGGCTATCGCGGCCGCACCCATCTTGTCTCGCCGGAAATGGCGGCGGCGGCGGCGGTGGCCGGGCGTTTTGTCGATATCCGCAGCTTTTCCTGAACTGGAAGGCTCCAAAACCAAGGCGCCGGAGTCATCCGG
>DAOMXG010000154.1:0-5682 GCA_035436995.1 Beijerinckiaceae bacterium | reverse complement strand
TGACGAACATCACCGCCTTGCGGTCCGCCTGCCACAGGCCCGACAGCAACTCGCCCATGATCAGCCGCGTCTGCGCATCAAGCGGGCCGAACGGCTCGTCCATCAGCAGGATCTTCGGATGCCGCACCAGCACCTGCGCCAGCGCCACACGCTTTTTCTGCCCGCCGGAAAGCTGGTGCGGATAGCGCTCTCCGAAGGCTTTGAGGCCGACGCGGACCAGCATCGCCTGCGCCTCGCGCAACGCCTCGCCCCGGGCAACGCCCTTCACTTCCAGGCCGATGGCGACATTGTCGAGCGCGCTCTTCCACGGCATCAGCGCATCCTGCTGGAACAGGTAGCCGGCCTTGGCGTTGATCCCGGCCAAAGGCTCGCCGAAAATCTCAGCCTGTCCGGTGGTCGGCGCCGCCAGCCCTGCTGCAACATTGAGCAGGGTCGATTTTCCGCATCCGGTCGGCCCGACGATGGAAACGAAGGCGCCGTCCGCGATGGTGACATCCACCGGCGCCACGGCATCGTAGCGCCCGCCACTGGCCAGGGCATAGGAGATCGAGACACCGGAAAGCTGGACTGCGGGAGCCGTCATGTCACGGCACCATGATCTCGCAGACAATCGGCGAATGGTCTGAGGCCTTCGGCCTGTCCCATCCGGTGCGCGGGAAGCGCACGCCCTGATAGCGCACCGCCCGGTAGGGCTGCCCCATCCGCACGATCTCCGGTTTCATGTCGGGATTGGCGGCGGCCAGCGCCGGCGACAGCAGCATGAAGTCAAGCTGGGCGTATTGATCCTCGGCGCCGTGATAGGTGGTCCAGCGCTCTTCAGGTCTGAGGCGCCGAACGACATTCTCCGAAAACCCATCGGCGATCAGCGGCTCCAGCGCGCTCGGAACCAGCTTGCCGTTGTCATCGACCACCGGCAGCCCGTCGATCTCGACATAATCGTTGAGATCGCCGCAGATGATCCAGTTGGCCTCACCGGTCTTGCGGCCGAACCGCTCCTCGATGATGCGCCGCACCGCCAATGCCTCGGCGCGGCGATAGGGCCGCGTGTGGTCGCGGGTCGGATGCATCGACTTGAAATGGCAGGTGTAAAGCGTCAGCGGCCGGCCATTCACCCTGAGGTCGATTTCCAGGCAATCGCGCATGAATACCCGGTCGGAGGGCGACAGCCGCCGCTCACGCCCGCCCACCTTGTCGCGATAGCCACGCAGCTCGTCGGACCAGACGCCGAGTTCCTGAAAGGTGCGATGCGCGTGGGTCCTGATGCTCACCGGCAGCTTGGACATCACCGCCACATCGATGCCGCGGCCATCATTGCCATCAACAACAACGCGCCAGTCGAAATAATGGCGCTTGTCGACAGCAAACATCTTGTCGAGGTCCACCCCCTGCCCGCTGCGCAGCATCTCGGCCCTCAGCGCCCGCTTTTCCGCTGCGACTGCGGGCTCGATCAGGCGCTTGAGATAGCGTGCGTAGAACACATCCAGCGCCGCCTTGTTATCGACCTCCTGCAGGCAGGCGACATCGGCGCGGGCGGCATGCAGCGCCAGCGCCGTCAACTGCCGCTTGTCATCGCTGGCCGCCGCCTCGACGATGCGACGCGCCAGCTTGCGTTCCTCGGCATCGTCGAACTCATAGGCGCCGACCAGCAGGTCATCATTCGGTGCATCATCGGCGAACGACAGCCGCGAGAACAGGTTCTCGACATTGAACGTGGCGATGCGGATCGTGTTGCCCGTCTGGTTCATGCTGCCTGTCCCGTCTGTCGCATCCGGATCTGGCGGATCAGCACCGGCAGGGCAAGGCCGATGCCGATCAAGGTCGACACCAGCCCCGGCGCGATGGTCGGCAGCGAGGCAGCCGCCAGCCACCAGCGTTCCCACATTCTGAGCGGTGCCAGCCACCAGGCCGAAAACGCCGCCGACAGCATCACGATACCGATCATGCAGCCGGCGGTGGTGACGATGAAATCCATCAGCGTGAACCCCGGCGCGACGATCAGCAGCGCCGGCGAGAAGGCAAAGACGAACGGCACCAGCGCCTTGCCAAGGGCCAGCCGGAATGCCGTATTGCCGGTCTTGAACGGATCGGCCCCGGCCATCGAGGCCCCCGCATAGGCGGCGATCGCCACCGGCGGCGTGATGTCGGCCAGCACCCCGTAATAGAACACGAAGAAATGCGCGACGATCGGCGCAACCCCCAGCATGCCGAGCGCCGGCGCCGCCACCGTCACCATGATGATGTAGGTCGCCGTCGTCGGCACGCCGCAGCCGAGCAGGATGCAGACGATCGCCGTCATCACCAGCGTGAAGAACAGCGTCACGCCCTTGACCTCGAACGGCAGGAACGGCAGCGCCCCCATCAGCGCCTTCGCCATCGAATCGGCCGAAGTCGTCACGATCCACGAAATCTTGAAGCCGACGCCGGTCAGCGTCACCACGCCGACGATGATGCCCACCGTCGCCGCCGCCGCGCCTACGGCAATGGCGTATTTGGCCCCGACGATGAACCCGTCCACCATGTCATTGAGCCGCGCCCTGCCCTGGGGCGAGGCCAGATAGCCGTCGATCATCGCCGCCAGCGCCACACCGAACAGGATCAGGTTGGCATAGGGCATGCGCAGCACATGCGTCGGCGCCAGCGCAGCAATCGCCACCATGAACACCAGCGCCGCCATCGCCCTGTTGCGGGCAAAGCCGAGCAGCATGCAGCCGGTAATGCCCCAGAAGGCAGCGAGATACGGCGTGTAATGGGAGAACAGCACCACCAGCAGCGCAAACAGCGGCGCAACCGTCGGCCATTCCTCCTTCAGCACCGTGCCCAGATGCGGGATCTCGTCCTCCCTCAGCCCGCGCATACCATGCGCCTTGGCCTCGAAATGCACCTGCATCAGCACGCCGAAGAAGTGCATGATCGCCGGCACGATCGCCGCGATGACAATGGTCGCATAGGGCATGTTGAGGAATTCGACCATCAGGAACGCCGCCGCGCCCATGATCGGCGGGGTGATCTGCCCGCCGGTCGCCGCCGTCGATTCCACCGCCGCCGCAAAATGCCGCTGGTAGCCGAGCCGGATCATCATCGGGATGGTCAGCGAGCCGACCGTCACCGTATTGGCCACCGACGAGCCGGAAATCATGCCGAACAGCGCCGAACCGAAGATGGAAATCTTCGCAGGCCCCCCGGCGAACCGCCCGGCCACCGCCGCCGCCACGCCGAGGAACAGCCGCCCGAGGCCGACCCGCGTCGCCAGCACACCGAACAGCACGAAGTGGAACACATAGGTCGCCACCACACCGAGCGCGACGCCATAGATGCCCTGGCTGGTGAGATAGAGATGGTTGACGATGTTCGACCAGCTTGCGCCCGGATGCAGGAAAATACCGGGAAACCACGGGCCGAAATAGGCGTAAGCCATGGCAAACAGCGCGATCAGCGGCAGGCCCCAGCCCATGCAGCGCCGCGTCGCCTCGATCAGCACCACGACAGCGATCGACCCCATGGTCAGATCGAGTGTATTCGGATTGCCGACCCTGAATTGCAGATCGGTGAAAATCCATGGAACGTAGAGCGCCGAGGCCGCCGCTCCCGCAGCCAGCAGCCAGTCGATCAGCGGAATGCCGCCGGGATGCAGCGCATTGGCCGGACGCACCTGCTTGCCGTCGCCGACCCGCGCCGCAAACACCAGGAAGATCAGCCCGACGACAAAGGCAAGATGGATGCCCCTGTGCGTTGCCTCGCGCAACAGGCCGAAGCCGGCAGTGTAATAGTGGAACACCGACAGCGCGAACAGCAGCGCGCCGACAATCAGCGCCGTTCCTTCCGGCATCTTGCGGAAGGACATTTCAGGATCGAGTTCTTCCTCGAGCCGCTGCAATTCGTCAGCGGAGGGTATCGCGGTCTGGGTCACGGGATCATCTGGCCAATCATCAACGTCGCGATGGCCGGACCTCGCCCGACCATCGCCGACTGTGCAACCTTACGGCCGGACCGGATCCGACCATGACGAGGAGGCTTGGGTCAGCCTCCCGTCACTTCATCAGGCCGGCTTCCTTGTAGAACTTCGCAGCGCCCGGATGCAGCGGAACCCCGCCGATGCCCGAAAGCGCCGTCTCCTTGCGGATGACCTTGCCCTTGGCATGGCCGGCATCGAGAACGGCGCGGGTCTTGTCGCTCCACATCGCCTTGGTGATGCGGTAGATCACATCCTCGGGCTGCTTGGCCGTGGTCACGAGATGGGCGCCGACCGCAACGGTCTTGATCGCGCCGATCCCCTTGTAGGTCGCATCCGGAATCGCATCATCGGCAAAGAACGGCGAGGAGGCCTTGAGCTTGGCCGCGCCGTCGCCGTCGATCGGCAGCAGCTCGATGCCGGCGCTGGTCGAGGCCAGTTCCGAAATCGCCGCCGCCGGATAGCCGCCGGTGAAGAAGAACGCATCGACAGCGCCATCCTTCAGCTTTTCCGCCGCCTGGTTGGGCTTGAGGAATTCTGCCGAAATGTCCTTCTCCGTGATGCCATAGGCAGCAAGGATCGCCTTGGCATTGATCAGCGTGCCCGAGCCCGGCTCATCGAGCGAGACCTTCTTGCCCTTGAGGTCGGCAATCGACTTGGCGACGCCCTTGCGCACCACCACATGCACCGATTCCGGATAGAGGTTGGCAATCGACCGCAATTCCTCGACCTTCGGCTTGCCCTCGAAAACGCCGGTGCCGGTGAACGCCCAATAGGCAACGTCAGCCTGGCTGAACCCGCCCTCGGCCGCACCGGAAACGATGGAATTGACGTTGGCAACCGACCCGTTCGACGCCACGGCCGTCGCCACCAGACCGGGCGGTTCGGAAACCGCATTGGCGATCATGCCGCCGACCGGATAATAGGTGCCGGCTGTCCCGCCGGTGCCGATGCGGAAGAACGCCGGCGCCTGCGCCACCGCCACCCCCGCCAGCATCGCGCATGCTGCCGCGCCCAGAACGACCCGTTTGGAAATCATCTGCCCTCTCCCTGATCTAAGCCTTTTGGCCAAGCCCGGACAGTGGCACAGCGATGGCATTCGAGGCAAGCCTAGAGCATGCTGCGAAAGGGTGTGAGCGGCTTTTCGCGTCTAGCATGCTCTAAACTCTTGTAATCGATCACGTTATCCGTGTCTTGATGGGTCAATCAAGACACGGTGTGATCTTGCCAGAACGCCCGTCGCATTGATTTCAGGACGTCTTTTCCGCCATCAGCCGCTCGGCCGCACCCAGCCCGCCCCCTGCCCCGTCGATGAAATGCAGATGGTTGGGCGATGTCCAGTGCGGGATGAAGCTGATCATCATGGCCGCATCCTGACGGCTCAGGCCAAAGCGGGCGATGCCTGCGGTTTCAGCGTCGGCCAGCCGCGCGCCAATCGCATCGGCATGCGCCGGGGTGCAATCGATCGTCGCGCGAAAGCCATCGGCAAGACTGGCCGAAACGGCATTGGCGACCACCTCGGCCTTGAACCGGCCCGCGTCGAACAGGCCGATCTTGCGGTCGCCCGCAATGACAAAGCCGATGAGCCTGGCAAACAGCGCCCGCTCCAGCCGGATCGTCCAGCGGGGAAATCCGCCCACGCGGCTGGTGCTGGTCTCCAGATCAAGCCACTCGCCCGCCGGCGCGACCGCCAGATCCTCCGGCCGGCCGATCGGCCGGTCGCAGCCGGCAGA
>DAOMXG010000153.1:0-5753 GCA_035436995.1 Beijerinckiaceae bacterium | reverse complement strand
TCCGGCGAGAGATTGGCGGCAATGCTGGCCGGCGGGCCGCTCCGCACGCCGCCCGGCCAGGTTCCGGCCGACGGTGCACCACTGATCCCGCGGCAATAGAGCATGCCGCGATCAACTGGGCCGCGGTTGATCGCGACAGGCATGGGCCGGACACCTGACAACAAGCGTCAGAACTTGACCACCGAGCGGATGCTGCGTCCCTCGTGCATCAGGTCGAAGGCCGCGTTGATCTGGTCGAGCGGCATGGTGTGGGTGATCAGATCGTCGATGTTGATCTTGCCCTCCATATACCAGTCGACGATCTTCGGCACATCGGTGCGGCCCCTCGCGCCCCCGAAGGCCGTTCCCTTCCAGACGCGCCCGGTGACCAGCTGGAACGGCCTTGTGGCGATTTCCTTGCCGGCTTCCGCCACACCGATGATGATGCTCTCGCCCCAGCCGCGATGGCAGCATTCGAGCGCCTGACGCATCACATCGGTGTTGCCGGTCGCATCGAAGGAAAAATCGGCGCCGCCGCCGGTCAGGTCGACGATGGCCTGCACCACCTTGTCGTTGCCGACCGCCTTCGGATTGACGAAATGCGTCATGCCGAAATCGCGCGCCATATCCGCTTTCTTCGGGTTGATGTCGATGCCGATGATCCTGTCGGCACCCACCATGCGCGCGCCCTGGATGACATTCAGCCCGATGCCGCCGAGGCCGAACACCGCGACATTGGCCCCCGGCCAGACCTTGGCGGTGTTGATCACCGCCCCGATGCCGGTCGTCACTCCGCAGCCGATGTAGCAGATCTTGTCGAACGGCGCGTCCTTGCGCACCTTGGCCAGCGCGATTTCCGGCAGCACGGTGAAGTTCGAGAAGGTCGAACAGCCCATGTAGTGGAACACGGTGGCGTCGTCGCAGGAAAAGCGCGATGTGCCGTCCGGCATCACCCCCTGCCCCTGCGTCGCGCGGATGGCGGTGCACAGGTTCGAACGCTGCGACAGGCAGGTTTTGCACTGCCGGCATTCCGGCGTGTAGAGCGGGATGACATGATCGCCGACCGCCAGCGAGGTCACGCCCTTGCCGACCTCGCGCACGATTCCTGCCCCCTCATGGCCGAGGATCGCCGGGAACTTGCCCTCGGAATCGAGGCCCGACAGCGTGTAGGCATCGGTATGGCAGACGCCGGTCGCCATCACCTCGACCAGCACCTCTCCGGCCTTCGGCGGCTGGATGGTGATCGTCTCGATAGTGAGCGGCTTGTTGGCGGCCCAGGCGACAGCGGCGCGCGACTTGATCATGCTGGAAAACTCCCTTGATCTCGCCACTATGGCAAGCCTGAGGCCCGATGGGCAAGGGCAGCATGCAGTGATCGCTGCCGGCAAGGCGACAACGGACGCCAGCGTCTATTCGGCGCTCTCCTCAAAACCGAGGCGCTTTTTCCGGCATTGCACGCGCAGGCCATATTCCGGCGCCTCGACAATCGCCCGGAACCAGCGCGCATCGCCGCGCATCTCGACGACAAGGGACCTCTTGCCGCCGATCGTCGTCCTGGTGCAGACGGCTACGAGTCGATGCCCCCGATCTGCATCGCTGTTGTCGAAGACCAGCGCTTCGTGGGCGGTCAGGATTGCGAGCGGCAGCAGCCGCATACTGCGTTCGTAACGCGCCGCGATGCGATCCGCAGGAACATCGTGACCGCCTTGCTTGACCCGCAAACCGACCCTTTCACGATTGATGATCGGATCTTCCAGTCCGACATAGATGAGGCGAACCTTGAAGCCTTTGCGAACCGCCAGCCCCATTTCCTCAACCTTCGAGGGGTGAGACATGACCGTCTCGAAGGTGAATGTGGTGCCACTCGCGATGCAATCGTCGCGAACCTCTTGTGCCAGTCCTTGTGCGCGCCGATCCCGTTCCGCAGAAGCATCAAGCGTCAGAGCGATATCATCAGCGTTGATATGGACCCCGGCATCCAGACCCTGGGAGACCAGCGCCCGCAGCAAGGTCGTTTTTCCTGATCCATTCGGCCCTGCAATGACCGTCATTACCGGGCGATTCGGCATGGCACCTTACTTGGTCTGGCCAGCCTCTGCTGGAGCGCGTCTCTTGGATGAGCGGCGGGAAGTGCGGACCGTCTGTGGGGTGGCGGGGTCCAGAACTTTCACCACCGCCATATCGCCGGATGGATAAATCCTGACCACGCACAGCTTCTGCTTGCCGTCGATCTCGACCATACGCGTTCCGGTGACGGCGTGTCCCTGCGCCTTAGCCTTTGCACTGGCCGCAAGGCCAGCGCCCGCAGCGATCTTCGCGATGGCATCCGCCGATGCCTTGCCGATATTGGACTTCATGTCACATGCTCACACAAGACGTCTAAACCTGGCAACAGAATGCACAGTCAAGCTTGATATTTCCCCAACGAAATCCGGTATTCCTCGGGCCATTCTGTGATCGCCACTGCCGGCCTCAGTATGGCAGGCCGACGTAATTCTCGGCCAGCGCGCGCTGGGCCGCCTCGGAACTGATGAGATAGTCGAATTCGGTGCGCTGCATGCGCCGTTCGAATCCAGAAGCGTGCGGGAAGCTGTGCAGCAGATTGGTCATCCACCACGAGAAGCGTTCGGCCTTCCAGATGCGGGCCAGCGCCCGTTGCGAATAGCTGTCCAGCCCTGTGGTCGAGCCGCGCGCATAGAAATCGACCAGCCCGTCGAACAGGTAGCGGATGTCGGAGGCGGCCAGGTTGAGCCCCTTGGCGCCGGTCGGCGGCACGATATGCCCGGCATCGCCCGCCAGGAACAGCGTGCCGAACCGCAGCGGCTCGGCGACGAAGCTGCGCAACGGCGCAATGGACTTCTCGATCGACGGGCCGGTCTTGACCCGCGCGGCAACCTCGGCCGGCAGACGGCGACGCAGTTCCTCCCAGAACATTGCATCCGACCAGGCATCGACCGTATCATCGAGGCTGCATTGCACGTAATAGCGGCTGCGGCTGCGCGAACGCTGCGAACACAGCGCAAAGCCCCGCTCGTGATGGGCGTAGATCAGCTCTTCATGCACCGGCGGAACATCGGCGAGCAAGCCCAGCCAGCCAAACGGATAGACGCGCTCGAACCCGGTGATGGCTCCGGCCGGAACACTGGCGCGGCAGACGCCGTGAAAACCGTCGCATCCGGCGATGAAATCGGCGTTGATCGTGACAGGCTTGCCGCCATGCCGCAGGGTGACGCGCGGTCGCGACCGGTCGAAATCGTGAATAGCCACCGCCTCGGCTTCGTAGAGCGAGGGCGCAGCATCAGCCTTGCGGGCCTCCATCAGGTCGCGCGTCAGTTCGGTCTGGCCATAGACCATCACCGACAGCCCGCCCGAATGGCGGCTGAGATCCATCCGATGCGTCTGGCCATCAAAGCTGATCAGGAATCCGTCATGCACCAGCCCTTCGCGGCGCATCCTTGCCCCGGCACCGGCCTCTTCGAGCAGATTGACCGCGCCCTGTTCGAGAACGCCGGCCCGGATTCGTCCGAGGATGTATTCGGGCGATTTGGTGTCGATAAGGATATTGTCGATCCCGGCCTGGCTCAGCAGCCGGCCGAGCAGCAGGCCCGATGGTCCCGAGCCGATGATGGCGACCCTGGTGCGCACGCCCGCCCCCCTCTCATCCTGGCCGACACTATCCGCCACCGGGCAAAAAATGCCAAGGGAAACCGTGCCTTGCCGGGCAGTTTCGATCCATTCCAGAATCCGTCACTTTAGAACTTCTATAACTTACTGAAATTGCACGGATTTTTGTTGCACAAGACAGGCCTTGCGATTATCAGCAGGCGTGGAAGCAGGGGCTTCCGATCGGTCACCGGGCCTTGAACCCGCGTTGCTGGAGACGTCAATGAGACAGACGATGACAGGCAGGGCAATGGTCCTTGCCGGAATGATGATGGCCAGCCCTGCGGTTGCGCAGGAGGTCAATGTCTACACCTACCGCGAGCCGGGGCTGATCAAGCCCATTTTTGATGCTTTTACTGCGGATACCGGCATAAGGGTCAATGTGGTCTTTGCCAAGGAAGGGCTGGAGGAGCGCATCGCCTCGGAAGGGGCGCGCAGCCCTGCCGATGCGCTGATCACCGTCGATGTGGCGCGTCTGGTGCGCGCGGTTGAACTGGGGATCACCCGTCCGGTGAAATCGGCAGAGCTGGAAGCGGCCGTGCCGCAGGCGCTGCGCGATCGCGACGGGCACTGGTTCGGTCTGTCCTACCGGGCGCGTGTTGCCTATGTCTCGAAGGAGCGCGTCAAGGACGCCGGCCTCACCTATGAGGATCTGGCCGCACCGCGCTGGAAGGGCCGTTTCTGCCTGCGCGATGGCCAGCACATCTACAACAACATGCTGTTCGCCGCCGGCATCGCCCATATGGGCGCCGACAAGGCCGAGACATGGCTGAAGGGCCTGAAGGCCAATCTTGCCAAGAAGCCCTCGGGCGGCGATCGCGAGGTCGCCAAGGATATCGCTGCCGGGCTTTGCGACATCGGCCTGGGCAACACCTATTATGTCGGCTTGATGCTGCAGAATCCGGATCAGAAGCCCTGGGCCGAGGCCATCAGGGTGATCCTGCCGAAGTTTTCGGGCGGCGGCACCCATGTGAACCTCTCCGGCATCGCCCTGACGAGGAGCGGTCCCAATCCCGCCAGCGCCGAGAAGCTTGCCGCCTATCTGACCGGCGACAAGGCGCAGCGGATCTATGCCGAAAGCAATTTTGAATTCCCGGTGCGGAACGGCACGGCGATCCATCCGGCAGTGGCCAATTTTGGTGCTTTGGCCCCGGATGAAGTGCCGTTTGCCGAGATCATCCGCCAGCGCAGCCGCGCCGCCGACATGATCGACCGCATCGGCTTCAACGGTGGCCCCGGCGGATGACCACCGCTGCGGCCGGCCCTGCCCTGAAACAGCGCGCCGCGCCCGGCGGCAGCCGGCCGTTACGACTGGCGCTGATCGGCTACGGTCTGCTGCTGACAGCGCCCTTGGCCGGTCTGGCAGCGCTTGCCTTCGGACCAGCCGCGGGCACGCATCTGGGATGGAATGCCGGTCTGGCAGCGACCTTGCAGGAAACGCTGCTGCTGCTGGCCGGAGTCGGTATCCTGTCGGCAGCGATCGGTGTCGGCGCTGCCTGGCTGATCGCCAGCTACCGGTTCCCGGGGCGAGAGGTACTGGCGGTGATGCTGGTGCTGCCGCTGGCGCTGCCGACCTATCTTGCGGCCTATGTCGCGGTGGAACTCACCGACTATTTCGGACCGGTGCAACGGATGCTGCGCTGGGCGCTGGGCGTTTCCAGCCGCAGCGACTACTGGTTCTTCGAAGTGCGCACCCTGCCCGGCGCCATCATCATCCTGTCGCTGGTGCTTTATCCCTACATCTATCTGCCGGCCCGGCTGATGTTCGAGCGGCAGGTGGGGCGCATCATCTATGCGGCGCGACTGCACGGGGCTGTCGGGGCGCGGCTGTTTTTCCGCATCGCGCTGCCGCTGGCCCGGCCGGCGGTGGCCGCCGGCACAGCGTTTGCGCTGCTTGAAACGCTCAATGATGTCGGAGCTGTCGAGCATCTCGGCGTCCAGTCGCTGAGCCTGACTGTCCGTTCCCTCTGGCTCAATCGCGGCAATCTTCCCGGCGCGGCGCAGGTGGCGCTGGGCTGCCTGGTGCTGGTCGGCGGCATTCTGATCGCCGAATACGCGCTGAGGCGCCATGCCTCCTATGCCAGTTCGGCGCGTGCCGGCGCGCCGCTGAC
>DAOMXG010000152.1:0-5805 GCA_035436995.1 Beijerinckiaceae bacterium | reverse complement strand
GGTGCGGCCTGTGCGACCTGCTGGCTGCGCGCAGCGGGCCTGTCCTCGGTCTCGGCGCTGGCAACCTCGACGATACGCGGAATCTGGCGGGCGCCGGCATAGGCACGCGGCAGATGCTCATCGACCAGCGCGGCGACCTGCTGATCGCGCACGCGCCCCGATTTGCCGCCCAGGACGACCGTGATCACATGGCGACCGTCAGCCTTGGCCGAGGTCAGCAGATTGAAGCCGGAGGCACGGGTATAGCCGGTCTTGATGCCATCCACCCCTTCCACACGGCCGAGCAGCTTGTTGTGGTTGCGATAGGCATAGCCGTCGTAGTTGAAAACCCGCGTGCCGAAGAAGTGGTAATATTTCGGGAAACGATCCTGAATGGCGCGGCCGAGCAGCGCCAGGTCACGCGCCGTGGTGATCTGTTCGCGATCGGGCAGACCGGACGCATTGATGAACGTGGTGCCACGCATGCCCAGCGCACGCGCCTTTTCGGTCATCAATTCGGCAAACCGTTCCTCGGAACCGCCGACATTCTCGCCGATGGCGGCGGCAACATCATTGGCTGATTTGGTCACGACGGCCTTGATGGCATCCTCGACCGAAATCGTCTCGCCCGGTTGCAAGCCCAGCTTGGACGGCGCCTGGCGCGCGGCATGGGCGGAAATCTTCAACTCGCTGTCGAGCGAGAACCGCCCCCGCTCCATCGCCTCGAACAGCATGTAGAGGGTCATCACCTTGGTGACCGAGGCCGGATGACGCGGCGCATCGGGATTGGTCGCCTGCAACACCTTGCCGGTCTTGGCATCGACCACGATCGACGCATAGGGCGGGCTGTATCCGGCCTTGGCACGCCTGCGCGCCTCGGCCTGACTGGCCA
This sequence comes from Beijerinckiaceae bacterium, assembly GCA_035436995.1. Classification (GTDB taxonomy): domain Bacteria; phylum Pseudomonadota; class Alphaproteobacteria; order Rhizobiales; family Beijerinckiaceae; genus JAIUNP01. The sequence continues at coordinate 4,934 of DAOMXG010000152.1, read as the reverse complement.
GCGAGACCAGCACCGACGAGGCCAGCATCGACAGCACGGCAACGCGACCGAACTGCCTTACCACGCTACTCAAACGCATACCAATCATGCAACGCGCCCCGTTCTACGCACCGGAACAACCGGCCACCCATGCTCGCGCCGGCTTGGGTTAAGCACCGGTGCGCACATTCGATCGAAATTAAACGGGTTGAGTTACCTCAAGCTTAAGCGCCCGGCAGAAAACGCCCGGTCCGCCCACCGCATCAATCTACAGTTAACGGCGCACCCTACGGAAGGCGCATTGCTGCATTGCAAAAAACGAATTGACAATTTGTGCGGTGCAATATATTCACGGCAACGAAATTCAACGCAGACACACTTCCCCTCCAAGGAGCCTACCATGTTCAAGAACCTCGACGACCTCCAGAAGCTCGGCAAGGACAACGCTGACCTGCTCAACAAGGCTTTTGCTTCGCAGCAGAAGTCCGCTCAGGCCGTCGCCGCCGAAGTCCAGGACTATGCCAAGAAGTCCATGGAAGCTGGTTCGGCTTTCGTCGAAAAGCTGTTCGGTGCCAAGTCTTTGGACAAGGCTATTGAAGTTCAGACCGAGTATGCCAAGTCGGCCTACGAGGGCTTCGTTGCCTCGGCCACCAAGATCGGCGAGATCTACGCCGATGCGGCCAAGGAAGTCGCCAAGCCGTTCGAGACCGCTTTTGCCAAGGTCCAGGGCAAGTAAGCTGCCGTTTTTGGCGCTCCTCGCCGACCTTGCAATGATGGAAAGGCCCGGTTCCTCCCGCCGGGCCTTTTCTTTTGTGCGGCGCAAAAGTCGGCACCGCCCCTCCCTGCATCCGGCGACAGGGGCCGAACTCATCACGCAGACGCCCCGTCCTGATCACCACCATGTGAGGCCGCAGCCGCTGGCCCGTGTGGTCGCGCCTTGCTATGCGCAGGCAACCAACCGATCGGGAAGACCATGCCGAAGCCCTGGCAGGATCGCAGCGGCGACCTTTCACCGGAAAAAAGCATCGCGCTGGCGCTCGCCATCCTCCCTGCCCTGTGGATTGCGACCCAGGCCGCGCTCGGCTGGCTGGCGCCGCGGGTTCTCGCCAATGCAACGCATCAGGCCGGCGACTGGGCCATCCGCCTGCTCTGGCTGACGCTGACGGTCACGCCGCTCCGCCGCATTCTCGACTGGCCGCGCCTGATTCTCGCCCGCCGCATCCTGGGACTGGCGAGTTTCGCCTATGCACTGCTGCATGTTGGCCTGTATGTCGCCAATCTGCGCTTCAACCTGCCGCTGGCGCTGTCGGAGATCGTGCAGCGGATCTACCTCGGCATTGGCCTTGTCGGAGTAATCGGCCTGGCGATTCTTGCCGCCCATTCCGGTGACCGAGCCATCCAGCGGCTCGGATCCGAGGCCTGGCGTCACTTGCACAGAAGCATCTATCTCATTGCCATTGTTGCCTTGACGCACTTCTTCATCCAGTCGCGACTGGATGTCACCGAACCGCTCGTGCTGACCGGGCTCTATCTCTGGCTGATGGGATGGCGCTGGCTGGACTCGCGCCGGCTGAGCCACGCTGCCGGCCTTGCGGCCCTGGCGATCGCCAGTGGGCTCTGCACCCTGCTGATCGAAGCGGCATGGTATGCCGGCGTCAACGCCGCGCCGGTTCTCGACGTGATTTTAGCAAACGTCGACTTTGCGTTTGAAATCAGACCAATGTGGATCGTTCTTGCAGCAACGCTTTCAGCCGCAGCCGCGCAGAGGTTGCGTGGCCGCCCGCCGCGTTCGGCCGCTGCGTCCTGATCGGCCGTTCAGCTTCCCGGCGTCCAGGGGGTATAATCGCCCGTCGCTGGCGGGCGCTTGCCGGTCGAAAGCGTCGACCCGGCCGGGCGATAGGCAGCGGCGGTGCCGGTCATGTTCGGCACATGCGGCAATTCCCATTCGCGCGGCTTGTAATCGTCCTTGGTCGGCGGAACATCGGTGCGATGCTGCAACCAGCCGGACCAGCCCGGCGGCACGCGCGAGCCTTCGACCTCACCGTTATAGATAACCCAGCGCCGCTCGAAGCCGAGCGCCTTGTCCTTCACCCCGCCGCGCGTGCGATAATAGACATTGCCGAACTGATCCTCGCCGACGCGCTCGCCCTTGCGCCAGGTCAGCAGCCGCGTTCCGATCGTCTGGCTGTTCCACCAGGTGAAGATCTGCTTGAGAAATTCCATCGCTTCGGCCCCAGAGTTGGAACCGCCCGGACCACGGACGGCAGGCACGGCGCCTGTCTTGACTCAGGCACGCCCGCCTGTCCAGCAATTTTGCCTCATTCCATTGGCGAGCGCGCCGGTCCGTGGCCACAGTTGAGTCGCCTTGGGAACCGTCCGCAGCCCCCGATGCATCCGGCTTTTGGGGGCGCCGGGCTAGGCGGCCTACTATATCTTGTGTCCCGGAACCGGACCGATTGCCGTGATGGTTAACGCCCGGTAAATGCCGGAGCGCCTCCCGATGTTGCTCCGCGCTCTTCGATTCTCGGAAAAGCCGCCGCGATTCCAGAGCCTTGCAGCGCGATGCTGAGATTGTCCCCAATCTTCACAGCGCTCCACAAGATGTTGTGCGGAACCTGTCAAGCAAGAACTATATATTGACGGGAAGCGGAATCGCCACCTATCGTCATCCCTCGTTGCGCCAGCAATGGGCCAGACGCAGCCGGTTGGGTGTTTTGGGGGGTATCCCCTGCCGCCAGCGGGCATTCTGGCCTGTCGTGCCTGTCAAGGGCACCAGCGCGACAGGGGCGTCAAACCGAGTTTGAAATGGGTGGGGGCTGCCGTCACGCGGCCACGGGCGTTGATTCTGCCCGGACTAAAAGGATGACCAATGCGGATCGAACGGCGTTATACCAAGGCGGGAACCTCTCCTTATGCGGGGATCGCCTTCCACACCACCACCTCCGAGATCCGCAATCCGGATGGCTCGATCGTGTTCCGGCTGGAAGGGCTTGAAGTCCCCGAAACCTGGTCGCAGGTCGCCGCCGATGTGCTGGCGCAGAAGTATTTCCGCAAGGCCGGTGTGCCGAAGGCGTTGAAGAAGGTCGAGGAAAACGACGTCCCCTCGTTCCTCTGGCGCGGCGTTGCGGACGAGGCAGCGCTTGCCGGCCTGCCCGAGAAGGAGCGCACCCTTTCCGAAACCTCGGCCCGCCAGGTGTTTGACCGGCTTGCCGGCTGCTGGACCTACTGGGGCTGGAAAGGCGGCTACTTCACCACCGAGGAGGATGCCTCGGCCTTCTTCGATGAAATGCGCTTCATGCTGGCCACGCAAAAATGCGCGCCCAATTCGCCGCAGTGGTTCAATACCGGCCTGCACTGGGCCTATGGCATCGATGGCCCCGGCCAGGGCCATTATTATGTCGACTACCGCACCGGCAAGCTGACCAAGTCGAAATCGTCCTACGAGCATCCCCAGCCGCATGCCTGCTTCATCCAGTCGGTCGCCGATGATCTCGTCAACGAGGGCGGCATCATGGATCTGTGGGTGCGCGAGGCGCGGCTGTTCAAATACGGCTCGGGCACCGGCTCCAACTTCTCCCGCCTGCGCGGCGAGGGCGAAAAGCTGTCGGGCGGCGGACGTTCGTCCGGGCTGATGAGCTTCCTCAAGATCGGCGATCGCGCCGCAGGGGCGATCAAGTCGGGCGGCACCACGCGCCGCGCCGCCAAGATGGTGGTGGTCGATGTCGACCATCCCGACATCGAGGCCTACATCGACTGGAAGGTGAAGGAAGAGGAGAAGGTTGCCGCCCTTGTTGCCGGCTCCAAGACGCTGGCGCGGCACCTCAAAGCCATCCTGAAGGCCTGCGTCAATTGCGAGGGCGAGGGCGATGCCTGCTTCAACCCGGAGAAGAACCCGGCGCTGAAGCGCGAGATCCGCGCCGCCCGCAAGAGCCATGTGCCGGACGGGTCGATCAAGCGGGTCATTCAGTTCGCCCGCCAGGGCTTCAAGGACCTCGCCGTCGACGTTTACGACACCGATTGGGATTCGGAAGCCTATCTGACGGTTTCCGGCCAGAATTCGAACAATTCCGTGCGCGTTGACGACGCCTTTCTCAATGCCGTCGAGGCGGGGGCGGACTGGCAGCTCAAGGCCCGCATGTCGGGCAAGGTGACCAAGGAGATCAAGGCGCGCGATCTGTGGGACAAGATCGGCTATGCCGCCTGGGCCTGTGCCGATCCGGGCATCCAGTTCCACACCACGATCAACGACTGGCATACCTGCCCGGCGTCGGGCTCGATCGTCGCGTCCAATCCGTGCTCGGAATACATGTTCCTGGACGACACCGCCTGCAACCTCGCCTCGCTCAACCTGCTGGAATTCTACGATCCCAAGAGCCGGGTTTTCGATATTGACGCCTATGAGCACGGCGTCCGGCTGTGGACCGTGGTGCTGGAAATCTCGGTGATGATGGCGCAGTTCCCGTCCAAGGAAATCGCCCAGCTTTCCTATGACTTCCGCACGCTTGGCCTCGGCTATGCCAATATCGGCGGCCTGTTGATGACCATGGGCCTGCCCTATGATTCGGCCGAGGCGCGGGCGCTGTGTGGCGCGCTGACCGCGATCATGACCGGCATCTGCTATGCGACTTCGGCGGAGATGGCGGGCGAACTCGGCCCCTTCCCGTCCTATCCGAAGAACCGCAACCACATGCTGCGGGTCATCCGCAACCATGCCCGCGCCGCCCGCGGCGAGACTTCCGGTTACGAGGCGCTGTCGACCGCGCCGGTGGCGCTCGACCATGCCTCCTGCCCGGTGCAGGAGCTGCCGGCCCGCGCGGTCACCGCCTGGGAGAAGGCGCTGGACCTCGGCCAGCGTCATGGCTACCGCAACGCACAGGTGTCGGTGATCGCGCCGACGGGCACGATCGGTCTGGTGATGGATTGCGACACCACCGGGATCGAGCCGGATTTCGCGC
>DAOMXG010000151.1:0-5880 GCA_035436995.1 Beijerinckiaceae bacterium | reverse complement strand
GGGCTGCCACGTCCGGCTGGCCAGCGGCGAACTGGGCGTCGTCGTCGCGCGCGGCCCGACGATCACCGTCGCGCTCGCCGCCTCAAGCCGCAGCACGAACAGCGGCTCACCCGTGGCGAGCCCCAGCCCTCGCCGCTGGCCGATGGTGAAATTGTGGATCCCCTCGTGTCGGCCGAGCACCCGGCCATCGATATGCACGATCTCGCCCGGGCGCACCGCTTCGGGCTTCAGCTTCTCGATCAGCGCGTTATAGCGCCCCTGCGGCACGAAGCAGATGTCCTGGCTGTCCGGCTTGTCTGCAATCGCGATGCCGAAGTCCCGGGCCAGCGCGCGTGTTTCGGCCTTGGTCATTCCGCCCAGCGGAAAGCGCAGGAAATCAAGCTGCTCCTGTGTCGTTGCGAACAGGAAATAGCTCTGGTCGCGCTCCTGATCGACCGGCCGGAACATCGCCCGGTGGCCATCGGCCAACCGCCGGCTTTCGACATAATGGCCGGTGGCCAGCACATCGGCGCCGAGGTCGCGCGCGACCTGCAACAGATCGCGGAACTTCACCGTGCGATTGCATTCGATGCACGGCACCGGTGTCTCGCCGGCCGCATAGGAGGCGGCAAAGGCATCGATCACCGAATCGCGAAACCGGCTCTCGTAGTCGAGCACATAATGGGGAATGCCGAGGCTTTCGGCGACACGCTTGGCATCCTGGATGTCCTGACCGGCACAACAGGCCCCGACCCGATGCACCGCCGCGCCATGATCGTAGAGCTGGAGCGTGATGCCGATCACATCATAGCCCTCGCGCTTGAGCAGCGCCGCCACCACCGAGGAATCGATGCCGCCAGACATCGCAACGACCACGCGGGTTGCAGAGACAGGCTTGTCGATATCGAGTGAGTTGAGCATGGTGCGAGACGGTAACACAAACGGCGGGCCGCGCCTCATTAAGAGTTTTTTGCTCTCTTGGCCAGTCGCGGCGCGATGCGGCAGGAAAGGCCGCACACCAGGCAATTCTTGCCGCCCGGGAATGAAGAAAGCCCGAAAACCCCAGTCAGAGCGCTGAAAAGCATGGGATTTCGCACCCCTCGCCGTTGGCCCACCGATTGCAGGGCTGGCGGTCGAGGATATTCGTCATGTTGCCCGCACCCATCCCTGCCCTGCCTCGCTCCGCTCCCGCCCCGGCACCCGGCGTCCGGCCTTCGTCACCGGTTGCCGCAATCCCCGCCTTGCGCGACCCAGCCGAGGATCCACCATCCTTCACCGGGCAGCTTCGGCCAGGTATCCGCAACGACCACCCGCGCCAGGGCGATCACGGACGGCCGCCCTCCAGCCCGGAACCAGCCGACAAGACGGCGGAATCCGAAATGCCGGCGTCGGAAGGCGTGCGGGAGGACAGTGCGATCGCTACCCAACTGGCCCTGCCGACCACGGAATTTGTCAGCCTGCTGGCCGAGGCGGCTGGCCAGGCACCGGAGGGTCCAGCCGGCATGCCAAGCATACCGGGCATGCCGGGCAAACCGGACATGGCGGCGGCAGGGACGACATTGATGATCGCAGGGACGACATCGGCGCCTCCATCCACCGAACCGGCCCAGCTCGCACCTCCGGCCACGGTAACAGGCGTTTCCCAAGTTCTGCCAGCCTCCACCGCCGCAAAGGATGAGCCAGCCGCAGCGACAGCGGTTCCATCGCCTGCCGCACCACCACAACACCCCGGCGCGGCCGAACTGCCGGCGGCCACACCGCCACTGCCGCCCAACCCGGTCCAGACGCCGCTGACGACCCAGATCCAGACCTCGCACCATACCCCTGCCATGGCGCCAGGCCGCGCCGTGCCCCCCGAGCTGGTGCCGATCACCATCGCCAGCCTCGCCAGCACCGGCGAACGGCGCTTCGACATCCGACTCGATCCGGCTGATCTCGGGCGTATCGAGGTCACGCTGTCGGTCGATGCCGAAGGCGGCGTGCGCACCCATCTCGTTGTCGAACGCCCCGAGACGCTGACGCTGCTGCGCAAGGATCTGCCCCGCCTCGAACAGGCCCTCGATGCGACAGGGCTGAAATCTGATCCATCCGGCATCAGCCTTGGTCTCAGGAATGGCGGACAGGGGCACGATGCGCATGCCCGGCCTGACGCCGCCCCGGTCAATCCCGCCCATTCCGAAAATCCAGGCTCGGAACAAGCCCCGCCTGCCTATCGCCAGCCTCGCCCGTTGCCGGGTTCGGCCGGCCGTCTCGACCTGATCGCCTGAGGAACCGCCATGGCCCTGTCCTCCATTTCCGGCACGTCATCGTCCCCCGCCCTCGGAGGTGCTCGCTCTGCGACTCTCGCCGAGAACTTCCAGACGTTTCTTGGATTGCTGACCACCCAGCTCAAGAACCAGAGTCCGCTCGATCCGCTCAACACCAACGAATTCACCCAGCAGCTGGTCCAGTTTGCCTCGGTAGAACAGCAGATGAAATCCAACGAGACGCTGACCGCGCTGCTCACGGCCACGAAGGTCAACACCTCGACGGCAGCGCTCGGCTATGTTGGCGCCACCATCACCGCCGACGGTGCGACCGCCCGGCTATCCGGCGGCAGCGCCCGCTGGCAGCTTCAGGTTCCGCGCTCGGTATCGGGAGCGACCCTAACGGTGACCGATTCAACCGGCGCAACCGTCCACAGCGAAACGCGGGCCCTTGCCGCAGGAGAACAACCTTTTCTCTGGAACGGGCGCATGAGCAGCGGCGCGATTGCTCCGGATGGTAACTACAACCTTAAGATCGTGGCCCGCGATGCGGCCGGCCAGCCGGTGACGGTCCGCACCGAAGTGCAGGGAATCGTCGAAAGCGTCGATGTAACCGGCCCGGAACCGGTTCTGAGCGTCGGAAACCTCACTCTGCCGGTCAGCAAGGTTAAGACAATCCGAATCGCCAGGGGAACATAATCTGCAATGTTTCATCGGGGCTTAGGCAATTTTTAAGCGACCCCGGTCTAACCTCACATCTCAAGTTGCGTAGTTCATGTGAGCGTACCCCATGACCGAAGTCTATCGCCCGCGTGCGAAGTATGTCATCGGCCCGGACGGCAGTCCCCTGACCATTGCGGACCTGCCGCCGACCAACACCCGCCGCTGGGTGATCCGCCGCAAGGCGGAAGTTGTTGCGGCCGTGCGTGGCGGATTGCTGTCGCTCGATGAGGCTTGCAGCCGCTATACCCTGACCGTCGAGGAATTCCTGTCCTGGCAGCAATCCATTGATGATCACGGCCTCGCCGGCCTGCGCACGACGCGCATCCAGCACTATCGCGCCTGAGCCCCGTCCGGGCGTCGCATCCGGGCGCTGTTCAGCGCCGGAACCGATTTGAACCGCCGCCCTCGCGCGGCGCGTAGTCATGTGCACATCTGCCGTGCCACGTCATAGGCCGCCAACAGGCTTGCCGCCGACGCGATCCCCTTCCCTGCCAGATCGAAGGCTGTGCCATGATCGACGCTGGTGCGGATGATCGGCAGGCCGACGGTGACATTCACTCCGCCATCAATGCCGTTGTATTTGACCGGAATCAGCCCCTGATCGTGGTATTGCGCCACCACGATGTCGAATTCGCCCTGCCGCGCCCGCATGAACACCGTATCCGGCGCGAAGGGGCCCGAGACGTCGAGACCCTCCGCGCGCATGGCTGCGACCGCAGGAGCAATGATGTCAATCTCCTCGCGGCCAAACAACCCGCCTTCTCCGGCATGGGGATTGAGACCGGCGACCGCGATCCGCGGCCGGGCGATGCCGAAGGCGCGCGCTCCCTGATCCGCCAGCCGGATCGCCGCCGCCACAGTGTCGAAAGAGACCAGCCGGATGGCCTGGCTCAGCGGCACATGGATAGACACCAGCACGACCCGAAGATGCCGATCAGCGAGCAGCATGCCGAAGTGTCGGGCGCCGGTCCTCTCGGCAAGAATTTCAGTATGTCCGGGATGGGCGATACCGGCTGCGGCGAGCGCCTCCTTGTGAATTGGCGCCGTGACCATCGCCGCGATCCGCCCGGCAAGCGCCAGATCGATCGCCGCAATGATCGCATCATAGGCAGCCCGCCCGGCGCGCGCATCGACGCGGCCATAGGCCAGATCCGCCGGCAGATGCGAGACCGGCAGAACCGGCAGGCGCCCCCTGGCCGGGGTCAATGCTTCAGGTCGTTCAATCTCCACCACCTCAAGGTCCGCGCCGACCAGTGCCGCAGCCCGCCGCAGCATGCCGGCATCGCCGATGGCCACAGCCCATTCGCCGGGCCGCTCGACAAAGAAACGCACCACCAGTTCGGGACCGATTCCAGCGGAATCGCCCATGGTGATCGCAATCGGTAATTGCATTGATCGCGCTCCGCGCTGCTTTTTTTCAACCTGAGGGTGCATATTTTAACTCTTCGCTAACGCTCACACCGGCAAAAATTGCCCAGTGGCCGGCAATTGTATCCGGCCGGAGCGATCCCGGGTTCATCACAGTGCAGACAATTCTCGCTCTCGTCCAGAAACTTGGCCCCCAGCGCCTGGCCGCGATGGGGGCGGTTACGCTCAGCCTGGTCGGCTTTTTCGCCTTTGTCATGCTCCGCCTGTCGCAGCCGGCCATGGGCCTGCTGTTCACTGACCTGTCGCCATCCGAATCAGCCGCCATCATCAAGGAACTCGATGGGCGGGGGCTGCGCAGTGAACTGCGCAACGACGGAGCCACCGTGCTGGTCCCGCGCGACAATCTCGCGCGCATCCGGATGGATCTGGCTGCCAAGGGCCTGCCGGCCGGCGGCGGCATCGGCTTTGAGATTTTTGACAAGGGCGATTCGTTCTCGGCCACCAGTTTTGTCCAGAACATCAACCAGGTTCGCGCCCTTGAAGGAGAATTGTCGCGTTCAATCCGCTCGCTTGATCGCGTGCAGAACGCGCGGGTGCATCTGGCCATTCCCGAGCGCAGGCTGTTTCAGAAGGAACGGGCCGAGCCCCGCGCCTCGATCGTGCTGAAAGTGCGCGGCGAACTCGACGCAGCGCAGGTGCGTGCCATCCGCCATCTCGTCGCCACCGCCGTCGATGGCCTCAAGCCCGGCCGGATCTCGCTTGTGGATGAGGCAGGCCGCCTGCTCGCCGACGGCGCCGGCGACGAGGCCGATGTCTCGGCCGCTGCGCTTGACCGCCAGCAGATGCATGAGCGCCGGCTGCAGAAGCAGGTCGAGGACATCGTCGCCTCCGTCGTCGGACGCGGCCGGGCACGGGTCCAGGTCGCTGCCGACTACGAACTCAACCGCATCCAGCAGACCGCCGAAACCTTCGATCCTGAAAGCCGGGTCGTCCGCTCGACCCAGAACCGCACGGAAACGAACAGTTCGACAGAGGGCCGCGATGGGCAGGTCACTGTCGCCAACGAGCAGCCCGGCACCCAGAAGAGCGAGGCCGGCGGATCTCCGTCACGCGAGCAGGGACAGAAGAATGAAGAGGTCACCAATTACGAGATTTCCCGCACCACCCGCACCGAGGTCATCGAACCGGGCCGGCTGAAACGGCTGTCGGTGGCTGTGCTGGTCGACGGGCTCTACAGCAAGGGCGCCAACGGCGCGTTGACCTATGCCCCGCGTCAGGCGGAGGAATTGCAGCGCATCGCCACGCTTGTTCGGCTTGGTATCGGCTTCAACAAGGAGCGGGGCGACCAGGTCGAGGTGGTCAACCTGCCCTTTGCCGAAGCGCCGCAGGCTGCCGATCTGGCCGAGCCGCCGCTGCTCGAACGGCTGCTCGCCTTCAGCCGTGATGACCTGATGCGGTTGTCCGAGGCCGGTGTCCTGCTTCTGACGACGCTTATTGTGCTGATCTTCGTGGTGCGGCCGCTTATCCGTCAGGTCCTCGCCCCGCCTGTGACTGGCCGAACCGC
>DAOMXG010000150.1:0-5883 GCA_035436995.1 Beijerinckiaceae bacterium | reverse complement strand
CAGGGGTTCAGAACCAGCCCGGAAACTCTCTCTTCACATCCCGGGCTTCAGACCCCGGAAAACCCAACTCTCACACTGGACAGGAATGACGGCAAAGGGGCCGAAACCGGAATGGCAGGTTGCGATTGCCCATCCTTTATAACCAGACGCAACTCTTGCATTGCACTCGTTAGAGTGACTGGCTGTCTTTTAATGCTGATGCGCTCTGAGTGCCGCGCTTACGCCGCGCAGGAATGATACTGTCCAGCAAGCACAACGCCGGCTGCGACAAGACGCTGTGCGCCAATCAGTCGTTCTCCAACCGAGTCGACATAGTCGAACGCGCCCGTTTCAAGCGACAAGATCGAGGCATCGCCTGCCGACCCCGGCGCCAGCGTGCCGAGGTCGGGACGGCTGAGCGCTCTTGCCGGAGCAACCGTTGCCGCGCACACAACGTCCACTAGCGGCATGTCGAGGCACAGGAACTTCGACATCGTGGTCAACAGGTCGAAGGCCGGCCCCTCGATGCAAAGCGCATGCACATCGCTGGAAATGCAGTCCGGCTGGAAGGCGTTCGCCAGCATGGTGCGGGCAATCCGGAACGAGAACGACCCCATTCCATGGCCGATGTCGAAAATCACGCCGCGCCGGCGTGCATCGAGCACGTAGTCGTGAACCTTGCCGTCCGGCGTCGCCGCGCAATTCGGGAACGGTCGGAAACAATGGGTGAGCACGTCGCCCCTGCGCATCAGGGCCAGGACGTCGTGCAGCATCGGCGGCGGCTCGTCGATATGCACCATCAGCGGCATGCCGAGTTCGTCGGCCACCTGGCGGGCGATCTGCAGCGGGGCAAGGCCTGAAAACCCGCTGGCGTTGCGTCCGACACGCACCTTGATGCCGATGATCATGTCCCGGTTGGCATGGGCGACCTCGACCGTATCGATCGGCGCCATAAGCCGCATATCGCCGGATTCACCGACCATGATCCGCTTCGAAAACCCGTAGATGCCGGCGAAGGAAACATTGAGATAGGCCAGCACACGAACCGGGACACGCTCGATCACATGGGCGCGGAACCCCGGAAAATTGCCGGGCCCGGCGCTGCCGGTATCGACCAGGGTGGTCACCGCGCCGCGCCGGAACAACTGCATGGCGTCGACGCCGAGCGACGTCCCCTTGTCATAGACATGGGTGTGCAGGTCGATCAGCCCAGGCGTCACGATCCTGCCGGCCACATCGATGATCCTTGCTCCGGCCTCCGCGCTGAGGCCGGCGCCGATCCCGGTAACCCTGCCATCGCGGAAGGCGATATCCATGACCCCGTCCAGCCCCTGGGATGGGTCGATCACGCGACCGCCGCGCAAGATGAGGGTGCGGTTCATGGACAAGCCTCCGGAGCAGCCAGGATCAGGTCCGGTCAGGATACAAAACGAGCGTGTCAGATCAATCAAAAAAGTAATAACATTCCATAATTGGGGAGCGGGGCCTTAAAGCGATGGCGCGCTGCAGCGCAATAGCGACATATTGCAATGCAATAGGCGCGTGTTGATGGCTGAAGCGGGCAATGCGGCGACCTCAAGGTGCGCGTTTGGCGCTTGACACCTCGCGGCGAGGCAATAAAGTTTCAATTCTAGAATAGGAACCGCGCCAGCCGCGTCCGGCTCGCGCTCATGGGAGGGGTGTCGATGTCGGGTCTGGATAAGGAATTGTCACGCAGCGGCTGGAGCCGGCGCGATCTTGCAAAATTCGTCGCTGGCGCCGGGCTTCTTGCGACCCTGCCTGCAGGTGGCAAGGCCTTCGCGCAGGGCGCAAAGAGTGCCAATCTGGCGATGATCGGCGAGCCGCAATCGCTGGACCCGATGGCTTCGACCGCCGACCTTGTCTCGACCATCATGATGCATGTCTATGAGTCGCTCTACACCTTCGACAAGGACCTGAACGCACAGCCGATGCTGGCAGCAGCGATGCCGAAGGTCAGTGCCGATGGCAAACTCTACGAGATCGAAATCCGAAAAGGCGTGAAGCTCCACTCTGGCCGGGAGCTCGATGTCGAGGACGTCATTGCCTCGCTCAACCGCTGGATCGCGATGACCCCGCGCGGAAAATCCGTTGGCGCCAATGTTGACAAGCTGGAAGCCAAGGGCACCCATGGTCTGGCTATCTCGCTCAAGAATCCGGTGCCGGCGCTGCTCACGCACATGGCGTTGCCCTCCGGCTATGCCGCGATCATGGCGAAGGAATCGATCGCCAATCCGCTGGTCAGCTTTGTCGGTACCGGGCCTTACAAGTTCCAGGAGCGCAAGCCGGATCAGTATGTCCTCCTGACCAAGTTCGACGGTTACTCCGCCCGCACCGAAGCATCGAACGGCTATGCCGGAAAGCGTGAGGCGAAGATTGCCGAGCTGCGCTTCATCCCGGTGCCGAACGCCAACACCCGCGTAGAGGGCGTGGTTGCCGGCCAGTATCACTTCGCAGACCAGCTGCCGGTGGAAAGCTACAAGCGCATCGCCGGCACGGCCTCGGTGAAGCCCGTGCTGGTGAGCCCCTATGGCTTCCCGTATTTTGTACTCAACACCAAGCAGGGGCCTTTCGCTGACAAAAAAATTCGTCAGGCCTATCAGCTCGCGCTCAACAACACCGAGATGATGCTGGCCGCCTTCGGCGACGACAAGTTCTTCAAGGCGACCGCCGCGCATTTTCCCAAAGCTTCGCCGTTCCACTCGGAAGCTGGCGGCGCCGTCTACAACAAGGCGGACGCCGCAGCGGCCAAGAAGCTGCTGGCCGAGGCCAAGTATGATGGCTCGCCCATCCGTATCCTCAATTCCAAGCAGTATGAGTTCCACAACCGCATGGCACTCGTGATGGCTGAGAACCTCAAGGAGGCCGGCTTCAAGGTCCAGCTCGACGTCGTTGACTGGGCGACCCTCGTGCAGCGCCGCGCGGACCCGGCGGTTTACGATGTCTACGTGACCCACTCGACCTTCCTGCCCGAGCCGATGCTCTCCCCGCCGCAGTTGGGCGACGGTGCGCCGGGCTGGTGGGAAACACCGACCAAGAAGGCAGCATTGGCGGCGTTCAACGCCGAGAGCGATCCGGTCAAGCGCGGTGCGCTCTGGGGCAAAGTGCAGGAAATCGTCTACGACGAGGTTCCCTACATCCGCGTCGGAGATTTTGCTGCGCTCAGCGCCACCTCCGCCAAGATGACCGGTCTCGTGCCGATGCCATCTCCGGCCTTCTGGAACGTCGATCTGTCGTAACCCGACTCAATCACCGTCGGCACCTTTTGAGATAACGCTGCAGCGCCTGTCGCTGCAGCGGATCGTAGCGCACCTGAACAATCGGGAGGATGCATGTTCACTGCTATCACCCGCAGGCTGGCCGGAATGCTGGTCGTTATGTTCATCGTCGCAACCATGGTGTTTTTCCTGACCCGCCTTGCACCGGGCGATCCGGCTTCGTTGATGCTCGGCGATCAGGCGACAGCGGCCGATATTGCCGAGTTGCGCAAGACCTACGGGCTCGATCAGCCGCTCCTCGTGCAGTATGTGCTGTGGCTTAAGGAAGTGGCGACCGGCAATCTTGGCCAGTCGATCTTCCTGCAACGCCCGGTGCTGCAGGCCATCGGCGAGCGGGCGGAACCCACCTTCTTTCTCGCGCTGTTCTCGATCCTGATCGCCGCGCTCATCGGCATTCCCGCCGGCATTGCCTCGGCTGTCTGGCGCGGGCGGCATGCGGACCAGACCGTCAGCGGTCTGGCGATGCTGGCCGCCAGCATCCCGAGTTTCTGGCTAGGCCTGTTGTTCATCCAGTTTTTCGCCGTGCGCCTCGGCTGGTTTCCGGTGGCCGGCTATGGCGATCCCGGCGCGGGTCTTGCCCAGCGGCTCTATCACCTCATCCTGCCGGCGACCGTGCTTGGCATCGTCAATTCCGCGCTGATCACCCGCTTCACCCGGGCCAGCATGCTGGATGTGCTGAGTGAGGATTACGTCCGCACCGCGCGGGCCAAGGGACTGCCGGAGAACCGCATTGTCCTGCGCCACGCGCTGGGCAACGCGCTGGTGCCGATTGTCACGGTGGTCGGCCTCACTGCCGCGTTGCTGGTCGGCGGCGCGATCATCACCGAGACGGTGTTCGGCCTGCCCGGCATCGGCAACCTCGTCGTCTCCGCCGTGCTCCGGCGCGATTACCCGGTGATCCAGGGCGCGCTGATCGTCATCGCCGGCATCTATGTCATGATCAATTTCGCCATCGACGTGATCTACACGCTCGTCGATCCGCGTGTGAAAACCTGAGGGCGCCGCGATGGATACCACCGCGCTTCGCCTGTTTCTGAAACGGCTATTCCGGCGCAAGCTGGTGCTGTTCGGTGCGCTCGTGCTCGCCGCCGTCGTCCTCCTGGCAATCGCCGCGCCGTGGGTTGCGCCCTATTCGCCGACCGGCATGAAGGTCACCCAGCGCCTCAAGCCGCCGAGCATGGTCAACTGGTTCGGCACCGACGAATTCGGCCGCGATGTCCTCTCGCGCATCATCTACGGCGGGCGCGCCTCGCTCGGCATCGGCATGGCGGTGGTCATCGCCTCGATGCTGGCCGGCACGACCCTTGGCCTTCTCGCCGGCTATTTCCGCGCGCTCGACGGCATCATCATGCGCATCGTCGATGCGATGATGTCGCTGCCCGATATCCTGCTGGCGATCTTTCTCGTCGCCGTGCTCGGCGCTTCCGCCGGCAATGTCGTGCTGGCTCTGGCCATCGTCTACACGCCGCGCGTCACCCGTGTGGTGCGCGGCTCGACGCTGGTGGTGCGCGAACTGCCCTTCGTCGAGGCCGCCCATGTCCTCGGCGTGTCGACCTGGCGCATCCTCACCGTGCATATCCTTCTCAACGTCGCTTCACCCATTCTGGTGCAGGCGACCTTCATCTTCGCCTATGCGGTGCTGGCGGAAGCCGGCCTGTCCTTCCTCGGCGCCGGCGTGCCGCCGGAAATCCCGACCTGGGGCACGATGATCGCGACGGGACAGCAATATGCCGATCAGGCCGTCTGGGTGGTGCTGTTCCCCGGCCTGGCCATTGTCCTCTCGGCCCTCAGCCTGCAACTCGTCGGCGATGGCTTGCGCGACATGCTCGATCCCAAATTGCGGAAGGCGCTGTGATGACGCCTGCACCGCCGTTGCTGTCCATCGACAACCTCGAGGTCACCTTCCGGACGGAAGCCGGCGCCGTGACGCCGGTGCGCGGTGTCAGCCTGACGGTGCAGGCCGGGCGCACCACCGCGCTGGTGGGGGAATCGGGGTCCGGCAAGTCGGTCACCAGCCTTGCGGTGATGGGCCTGCTGCCGCGCCCCGCCGGTAGCATCAGCGGCGGCGCGATCCGCTTCCGTATGAAGTCCGGCGAGACAAGCGACCTTGCCGCGCTGCCGCCCGACGCGATGCGTCGCCTGCGCGGCAGCGAGATCGCCATGATTTTCCAGGAGCCGATGACCTCGCTCAATCCGGTGCTGACGGTGGGCGAACAGATCGCCGAACAGGTCCGCTACCACACCGGCCTGAACGCCGTCGCCGCGATGCGCCGGGCCGAGGAGATGCTTGGGCTCGTCGAAATTCCCGACGCTATTCGCCGTGCCACCGACTATCCGCACCAGATGTCCGGCGGCATGCGCCAGCGCGTGATGATCGCGCTCGCGATGTCCTGCAATCCGCGCCTTCTGATCGCGGATGAGCCGACGACCGCGCTCGATGTCACCATCCAGGCGCAGATTCTCGCCCTGATCGATCGCCTGCGCAAGCAGCACGACATGGGCGTGCTGTTCATCACCCACAACCTCGGCGTTGTCGCCGAGGTCGCCGACGACGTCACGGTGATGTATGCCGGCGAGGTGGTGGAATCGGCCGATGTCCGCACCCTGT
>DAOMXG010000149.1:0-5885 GCA_035436995.1 Beijerinckiaceae bacterium | reverse complement strand
CCCTCCCCCGCAACGCGGGGCGAGGGAGGCCCCCACCCCGCCAACATCTGCTGCGTCGGTGATGATGACCAGTCGATCTATGGCTGGCGCGGCGCTGACGTCGACAACATCTTGAGGTTCGAGCACGATTTTCCCGGCAGCGCGGTGATCCGGCTCGAACGCAATTACCGCTCCACCGGCCACATCCTGGCCGCTGCCGCCCATATCATCGCCAACAACGAGGGCCGCCTCGGCAAGACGCTGTTCACCGACGATGCGATGGGCGAGAAAGCCACGGTCACCGGCGCCTGGGATTCCGAAGAGGAGGCCCGGCTGATCTGCGACGAGATCGAGGCGTTGCAGACCAAGGGCCACCGCCTCAACGAGATCGCCATTCTGGTGCGCGCCTCGTTCCAGATGCGTGAATTCGAGGACCGCTTCGTCACAACCGGCGTGCCCTATCGTGTCATCGGCGGCCCGCGCTTCTACGAGCGGGCGGAAATCCGCGATGCGCTGGCCTATCTGCGCCTGGTCAACCAGCCGGCCGATGATCTGGCCTTCGAGCGCATCTACAACCAGCCCAAGCGCGGCCTGGGCGAGGCCGCCCTCGCCACCTTCAACGCCTATGCCCGCTCCGCTGGCCTGCCGCTGCTGGAAGCGGCGCGGCAACTGGCCGAGACCGAAGAACTGAAACCCAAGGTGCGCCAGACCGTGCGCGACCTGACCCAGAGCTTCGCCCGCTGGCGTGCCAATCTGGAAACGATGAAGCACACCGAACTGGCCGAGATGATCCTGGAGGAATCCGGCTATACCGACATGTGGAAGAAGGACCGTTCGGCCGAGGCCGCCGGCCGGCTCGACAACCTCAAGGAACTCGTCCGCTCGATGGAGGAGTTCGAGAATCTGCAAGGTTTTCTTGAACATATCAGCCTGGTGATGGATGCCGCCGAGGGCGATGCGACCGATCGCGTCACCATCATGACCCTGCACGCCGCCAAGGGGCTCGAATTCGAAACCGTGTTCCTCCCCGGCTGGGAGGAAGGGCTGTTTCCGCACCAGCGCTCGCTGGATGAGAACGGCCGCGCCGGCCTCGAGGAGGAACGCCGCCTCGCCTATGTCGGCATCACCCGCGCCAAGCGCCGCGCCAAGCTCTATTTCGCCACCAACCGGCGCATGCACGGCCTGTGGAACGCCACGATTCCCTCGCGCTTCATCGACGAATTGCCCGAGGCGCATGTCGAGGTTGTGGAAGCCCCCGGCACCGGCTATGGCGGCTATGGCAATCGCGGCTACGGCGCCTCGCGCTTTGATCAGATGCAGCCCTTCGGCGGCTCATCCTATGCGACACCCGGATGGCAGCGCGCAGCCAACCGCGCCACGCCCGGCCCCGAGGCGCGCGGCAAGACCGGCTGGTCCGGCAGCGGCACTGCCCCCCGCGCACCATTGATGCTCGAAGGCGAACTGATCGCCAAATCCACCGGCGCCCCGCCTTCCCGCTTCACGCCGGGAACGCGCGTGTTCCACATCAAGTTCGGCAACGGCACCGTGACCGACATCGACGGCAACAAGCTCACCGTCGATTTCGACAAGGCAGGGCGGAAAATGGTGCTGGAGAGTTTTGTGCAGGCGGGGTGAGACATCGAATCAAAGCGGGCTGAAAATTTTAGAGCAATTTTGAAATTTTCATCAGGCACAGACTGGCCCTGAACTTTTTTCTCTGCCTCAAGGAAAATCTCATCGTCAACAAGCGGGGTGGACACCTGTCCACCCCCCGCACGGGCCGCCTGCAACCTAGTATGCGCTACTGCTGACGATCGTCAGCGTCGATCACGGTTGTGAGCGTCTGTCGTTATAAGGTGAGACGTCGCAAGGCGACACCTGCTGATTGGAAGGGTGACGCATGAGCCTAGAGGACATGACTATGCTAACAATGGCTGCCATCTTGGTGATTGCTTTGCTGATCGCAGTTGTCACTCTGGTGCTACTCGTCAACCAAAGAAGGCTCAGCAATCTCGAAATGGAGTTACATCCATTCAAGTTGAAGCTGACCTTCAAGCCCCGCAAGGATTGAACGTTGTCCCGCTATATCGCCCTGATCGAGGATGCCGGACCGGACACCGCCGTTGGCGTATGGTTTCCGGACCTTCCCGGCTGTTTTTCGGCAGGCGACAGCATCGACGAGGCGATGATCAATGCTGAAGAGGCGCTGGCACTCTACGCCGAAGCCACCGGCAAGCTGCCGCATCCGCGCACGCTGACCGAACTCAAGGCAGACCGCCAGATCGCTTCGGACATCGCCAGCCACATCGTCGCTCTCATTGCCTTGCGCAATCCGGTGCGTTCGGCAGCGGAATAGCCCCCTTTCGACCGATTGCAGCACGCTGGAACGGCCCGGTTTGGCGTGCTATTCCTGCCGCCACAAGGGGTGCACAGTGCTGCGTGTTTTCCGCCAGATGACCGGGGTGGACAGATTGCCGATCGCGCTGGCGATCGTGCTGGCGGTGCTGCTGCGCGCGCTGGTTCCGGCCGGTTACATGCCGGATGTCGCTGCGCTGGCCGATGGCAGGCTGGCACTCACGATCTGCCACGGCGACGAATTGCCGAAGGGCGACCCCACCGGCGGCAATCCCCGTCCCGACCAATGCCCCTTCGCTGCCATCAGCCATGCGCCGCTTGGCGCGAGCAGCGAACGGCCCTGCCTGGCGCCGGCCCCTGCTTACTTTGCATTCACCGTTCACTGGGGCCCAGTCGCGCTGACAATACCGGCCCATCGTCCACCGCTGCCGTTTAGCGCACGCGCACCACCGCCCGCCCTCGCCTGAACGACCGATCCGCCCCTTTAGCGGGCAATGTCATTCTTTCGAGGACCAGATCCATGTCCAACATGATGTCCAAACGCGGTTTGCTTGCACTTGGCGCCGCTCTTTTCGTGGCGCCCGCCGCTTTCGCCCAGCAGGGCGGCGGCGCCAAGCCCTCGCTGTTCATTAACATGACCAGCGACGACAGCCACCGGTTGACGATGGGCCTCGGCTTCGGCCTCAACCAGCTCAAGCGTGGCCACAGCGTCACCGTGTTCCTCAACGACCGCGCCGTCCATGCCGCATCGAAGAAGAATGCGGAAAAGTTCACTGAGCAGCAGAAGATCATCGCCGATCTGCTCGGCGCGGGCGCAACTGTTCTGGTCTGCCCGATGTGCTCGAAGCACTACGGTGTCGCCGAGGCCGATTTCCTGCCCGGGCTGAAGCTCGGCAACCCGGAGCTGACGGGCGGCGCACTGTTCGCCGACAACGCCCGCTCGCTGACCTGGTGAGCATCCGGCGCGCGGGGGGACACCCCCCGCGCTACCACTTAATCTCCTCCGTCTCGGCCAGCGCCTCCTGCCCCGCCCGTGCCTCGTCCCAGAAGATCCACACGCCGGCGGCAATGATGATCAGCGCGCCGATGATGGTGGTCATCGCCGGGACATCGCCAAACACCAGCCAGCCGATCGTCACCGCCCATACGATGATCGTATACTGATACGGCACCACCACGCTGGCCGGCGCCAGTTTCAGCGACCGGTTGGTCGCCACATGCGCCAGCATGGCGATGACGCCGAGGATCGACAGCAGCACGAGGTCACGCCATCCCGTCGGCTTCCAGCCTTCGAACGGCAGCAGGGCCAGCCCGCCGATGAGCGCCGCCAGCGTCTGCCAGGCCACCAGCGTCGTATCGGACGTGCCGCGCAGATGCCGTGTCACGATCATCATGAAGGCGAAGGCCAGCGAACCGGAGAAAGCGATCAGCACCGGCCAACCCAGACCCGCACCGCCCGGATTGACCGCCAGCACCACGCCGCCGAAGCCGACCAGAATGGCCACCCAGCGCCGCAGCGGGATGCGCTCGCCCAGCATCGGCCCGGCCAGAACCGCCACATAGATCGGCACCGCCAGCCAGAAGGTCGTCGTTTCCGCCAGCGGCATGACGCTCACCGCCCAGTAGAACATCGCCACCTCGACGGTGGAGAGCGCCACGCGGACCGCCTGCAGGCCAGGATGCGGCGGGTGCAGCAGCGCCCTGCCCTCACTCAGCATCGCCGGCGTCAGAACCGTCAGCGCCGCAACCGAACGCACCACCAGAAGCTGGCCGACGCTGTAGCTCGCCAGCAGCCACTTGCCCATCGCGTCATTGAGCGCGAACATCGATATGCCAAGGCACATCAGGCCGATGCCAACGATTCTGGCGCGTGAAGGATCCATGTCGACCGGGAAAAATGCTGGAGGGAGGTGAAGCCGAGTCGCACCGAGACCCGGGCGCGATACTTTGCCGATCCCGCTGGTTTTGGCAATCCGCCCCCCTCCCGCCTGCGGTCGTTCAAGAGAGCCGATGGACAAAGCGCAGCACTGTGGTATGCTTGGCCATCGACTTTGGCCTGGAATAACGACTTGCCTATGGGTTCCGTCGGCGCCCGTTCAGACTAGCCCCAAATTCGACCATCCACGGGGCGTATCTCCGCTCTGAACCAACGCGACGCGGCCTCGGCCGCAACAGGAAAGACGATAGACCCATGCTTAGCGGCACTGTTAAGTGGTTCAACACCCAGAAGGGCTTTGGCTTCATTCAGCCGGATGCCGGCGGACCGGACGTTTTCGTCCACATCACCGCCGTGCAGCGCTCCGGCCTGCGTGAGCTGCGCGAGGGCGACAAGATCAGCTACGAGCTGGTCACCGATCGCCGCACCGGCAAGACCGCCGCCGGCAATCTGCAGCTCGCCGGCTGATCAAGCCTTTACGCATCGGACTCTGCCGGTTATTGCGAGCCGATGCGCGAAGGATTGCTGCCCAACAATGCGACCCATCTTCTCCGCCTCGCGGCGGAGGAGACCCTGGCCCGACGGGCCGCCGATCTTCTGACCGAAATCCTGCCGGCCGAAGAAACCGCCGCCGCTGCCTTCGAGGTGGACGATGGGCGAAGCTGGTCGCTGGAGGTCTATTTCGCCTCCCCGCCCGATCAGTCGCTCATTCGCGAGCTGCTCGCTGGAATTGTCGGCGCCGATCTCGCCGAGACCGCCGAATTTGCTGAAATCACCGCCAAGGATTGGGTCAGCGCCTCGCTGGAAGGGCTCGCGCCGGTCGCTGCCGGGCGTTTTCTCATTCATGGCGGACATGATCGTCACCGCGTCCGCACCAATCAATGCGGCATCGAAATCGAAGCGGCCCTGGCCTTTGGCACCGGCCACCACGGCACCACGCGCGGCTGCCTGCTGCATCTGGAAGATGTTCTGCGCCAGCGCAGGCCGCATCGCGTGCTGGATGTCGGCACCGGCACCGGCGTTCTGGCGATTGCCGCAGCGCGCGCACTGAAGCAGCCAGTTTCGGCCGGCGACATCGACCCGGTCTCCACAATCACCGCCCGCGCAAATGCTCTGGCCAATCGCGCCGGAGCCTGGCTGCGGCCGATCACTGCGCCGGGCGTGCGCCATCCGGAGCTGGTACGCGAAGCGCCTTACGATCTGATCTTCGCCAATATTCTCGCCCGCCCGCTGATGCGGCTTGCGCCGACCATCGCCTCGGTAGCGAGCGGCCGCGCCACGCTGATCCTGTCCGGGCTGCTGCCGCGCGACGTCAACGGCATCCTTGCCGCCTATCGCGCGCAAGGGTTCCGCCTTGTCGCACGCAAGGATCTCGAAGGCTGGGTCAGCCTTCGTCTGGTGTGTGGCAGTCGCTGAAACGTCGACTTAGATCACGCCGCATTTTGATGGAATCATCAAAATGCGGATAACGTGATCGGTATCAATAAGTTAGAGCATGTCTTCTGCGATTGACCGGCATCCACTTAATCGCGACAGGCTCTAGATCACGCCGCATTTTGATGAAATCATCAAAATGCGGATAACGTGATCGGTATCAATAAGTTAGAGCATGTCT
>DAOMXG010000148.1:0-5895 GCA_035436995.1 Beijerinckiaceae bacterium | reverse complement strand
CGCTCGCCCGGCAAGCCAACGGGCGGGGCAGGGTCATGATTGCCGGCGATCCACACCAGGCGCCGACCGGTGGCCAGCGCCCCGATGGCCGCCACCGCCTCACGCGGCAGGCGCTCGCCGGCATGGCGATCATGAAAGGCATCGCCCAGCACCACGATCTGCCGGGGGGCAAGCCGCGCCACCACCTCGCTCAATCGTGCCAGCGTGGCAAGCGTGTCATAGGGAGGCAGGAACTGGCGTCCGCGGGCATAGGACGAGCCTTTTTCAAGGTGCAGATCGGCAACCAGCAGGGCCCCTTCGCCGATCAGCATCGCGCAGCCGGAGACATCGAGCCGCACGCTGGCGCCGCCGAGCATGATCTCAGCCGGCATCTGCCCGGGCTCCACCGATCGCGGTTGTGGCAAGGCCACCAAGCGCCTCCCGTTCAAGATCGAGGGCCGCTTCGTCGAGCAACCGGTCGGCAGCCTCGCCGTAGACCTGCTCGCGGCCGATTTCCAGCATCACCGGCACCGCCAGAGGCGAGACCCGTTCGAGCCTCTTGTGGACGATTCGTCCGGCGATGCGAACCAGCAGTTCGCCCAGCCGCCGCGCGTCGATGAGGCCACTGGCCGCATCGGCACGCGCGGCCTTGATGAGGATATGATCGGGCTGATGGCGGCGCAGCACATCGTAGATCAGGTCCGAGGACATCGTCAGTTGCCGCCGGCCCTTTTCGGCGCCGGGAAAGCGCCGCTCGATCATCCCGGCGATGATCGCGGCATTGCGGAACGTTCGCTTCATGATCGACGATTCGGCCAGCCATTCCTCCAGATCATCGCCCATCATGTCCTCGTCGAACAGATGGCCGAAGAGGTCGGGATCGTGCGCGGCGGCCAGGCCGATATCCCGCGCTCCCCAGATGCACAGGGCATAATCGTTGCAGACAAAGCCCATGGGTTGCAGGCGCGCCCGCTCGAGCCGCCGCGTCAGCAGCATGCCGAGGGTCTGATGGGCGAGCCGCCCCTCGAAGGCATGGGCGACCATGTAGAACCGTCCGCCGCGCGGGAAGGTCTCGACCAGAAGATCAGCCCTTCCCGGCAGTCGCGAGACCGCTTGCTGAAGTGTAAGCCAGTTCCGCACTTCGGCGGGAAAATCGCCCCATGTCGCCGGCTCGGCCAGCATCGCCCGCACCCGTTCGGACAGATGCGTCGACAGCGGAAACTTGCCGCCCATGAAGGAGGGCACCTTGGGGTCCCTGGCGCTGGTCCGCGCCACGATCACCTCGTTGTCGACCAGCGCCTGGAAGGCGAGGATTTCGCCGCCGAACGCGAAGGTATCGCCCGGCTGCAACTGTTCGGCGAAATATTCCTCCACCTCGCCGAGCAGCCGTCCGGCACGGCCGATCGGCCCGGTCGGGCCGCTGCCGGTGGAGCGGGCGCGCCCGAGGCGCACCTTCAGCATCGCTTCCTCGACGATCGTGCCGACATTCATGCGGAACGTCTGCGCGACGGCGGGATTGGCGATACGCCAGAGGCCATCTCTTGTCCGCCTGATCTTGGCGAAGCGCTCGTAGGTTTTCAGCGCATAGCCACCTGTGGCGACGAAGTCGACGATGGCATCGTAATCCTCGCGCGTCAGATCGGCATAGGGCGCTGCGCTGCGCACCTCGGCGAACAGGGCCTCCGCGTCGAACGGCCCTGCGGCGGCGGATGCGAGCACATGCTGGGCCAGCACGTCGAGCCCGCCGGTGCGGATGACGTCGGCATCCTGCGTGCCCGCCCGGGCTGCGGCGATGGCGGCGCGGCATTCCAGGAGTTCAAAGCGGTTGGCCGGCACCAGCAGCGCCTTCGATGGCGTATCCAGCCGGTGATTGGCGCGGCCGATGCGCTGGATCAGCCGGCTGGCTCCCTTTGGTGCGCCGACATTGATGACCAGATCGACATCGCCCCAGTCGATGCCGAGATCGAGCGTCGAGGTGGCGACCACGGCATCGAGCCGGCCGGCCGCCATCGCCGCCTCGACCTTGCGGCGCTGGCCGGCATCGAGCGATCCGTGATGCAGCGCGATGCGCCGTCCGTCCTCGTTGATCTCCCACAGGCGTTGGAACAGGAATTCGGCCTGCATGCGGGTATTGACGAAGATGAGACTGAGTCGATGACCGCCGATTGCCGAATAGATCGCCTCCACCGCATGGCGGGCGATATGGCCCGCCCAGGGCAGCGGCGCGCCGCAGTCGAGAATGTCGAGAACGGCTGCTGCCGCAGCATCCTGCCCGGCTGTCACGATGGTTGCCTCCGGCGCCAGCCAGCGCGCCAGCGCGACAGGATCGCGGACCGTCGCCGAAAGCCCGGTGACGGTGACATCGGGTTTGAGCCGCCGCAGCCGCGAAAGGCACAGGGCAAGCTGGTCGCCGCGCTTGATCGGCGCCAGTGCATGCGCCTCATCGACGATGATGCGATCCAGCGCAGCGAACAGATGCTCCGCATCGCTTCCCGACAGCATCAGCGCGATCTGTTCGGGGGTGGTCAGCAGCATGTCGGGCGGATCGCGCCGCTGGCGCTGGCGGCGGCTGGCGGGCGTATCTCCGGTGCGGGTCTCGATGCGGATCGGCAGGCCGGTTTCGCCGACCGGCGCTTCGAGATTGCGGGTGATATCGACGGCGAGCGCCTTCAGCGGCGAGACGTAGAGGGTATGCAATCCGCCCCGCCGGCGCTTGCCGGGTTCGGACAGGCTGATCAGGCTGGGCAGGAATCCGGCCAGGGTCTTGCCCGCTCCGGTTGGTGCGATCAGTAGCGCTGACCGGCCCTGGGCCGCCAAGTCGATGAGGTCGGCCTGATGTTGCCGCAGGCGCCAGCCGCGCGCCGAGAACCAATCTGCAAGGCATCGGGGCAGCCTTGCGCAACCGGTCGATCCGGGTGAATTGTCGCGCGTCATGGCGTATGCTTGGCAGGTTTGCCGGCACATGTCATGCGTGCCGCTGTTTCGCCATTCTTGAGGATGCTTCCGTGGCTGAAGTCCGACCGGCACCCGCCGCCGCCGCACAGACGTTTACCCCCCATCCGCAGCGCGGACCCGTGCTTGGCGAGGTCCACGCCCGGCCGTTCTATCCGGTGCCGACACCCAGTCGCATTCTGCGCTTTGCCTTCACCACCGATTGGGAGCAATCGAAGAAGGATCGCGGCGCTTTGACGGCTTTCTGCCAGTCGCGCGGCGTGCAGGGCCCGGCCGAGGGGCTGAAGCACCTGCGGGTGACCCTGTCCGACGCGGTGTTGCGCTGGGAGCAGCACAGCGAGTTCACAACCTATACCTTCGAGATCGGCGGCACCGACCGGACGCCGTTCGAGCGGCCGGCGGGACAACTGGCGCAGGTGATGCGCGATATTCCCCAGCCCGGTCCGCTTTTGAGCGCGATCGATCTGCACCTTGTCGACACCATGCCCGATGGCGGGCTGGAAGGCGTGTTCGATGCGATGAGTCTGGCTGCCTCGACGATCGACGGTGGCATTGCCACGGCAGCGTCCGATTTCAAGGTGACCAGCGACGGCTTCGTGCGCTTCCTGATCATCAACCAGAATCTGACCCCCGACACCGCCGGACGGCTGACCCAGCGCTTGCTGGAGATCGAAACCTATCGCGTCTTTGCCCTGCTCGGCCTGCCGACGGCGCAGGCGGTGACGCCGGCCCTGCGCAAGGCGGAGGAGGAGCTAACCGACATCGCCCGCGCCATGACCGAGGCCACAGGCTTTGATGGCAACCACGCCCAGCTTGAGCGATTGATGCAGCTGGCCTCAAGCCTGGAACTGGAAAGCTCGCGCACCGATTACCGCTTTTCCGCCGTCCGCGCCTATGAGGGCATCATCGACCAGCGGGTGGAATCCCTGCGTGAGACACCGCTGCCGCTCGGCTATCCGACCTTCGCGACCTTCCTTGCCCGGCGCGTCAAGCCGGCGCTGCGCACCTGCCACATGGTGGCCGAACGCCAGTCGCGGCTTGCCGAGAAGATCGCCCGCAATGCCAACCTGCTGCGCACGCGCGTCCAGGTCGACCTTGAACAGCAGAACCGCGACTCGATGCAGTCAATGAATGAGCGCGCCAGGTTGCAGCTGAGGATGCAGCAGACCGTGGAAGGTCTGTCGGTGGCGGCCGTCAGCTATTACGTGCTCGGATTGCTCGGTTACCTGTTCAAGGGCGCCAAGGACGCTGAACTGACCAAGCTCGATTCCTCTGTGCTGACGGCGCTGGCCCTGCCGTTCGTGATCTTCGGCGTCGCCATGGCGGTGCGACGTATTCGCAAGCAGCATAGCGAGCATGATCACGGCTGACCGCTCGCTGCATTGACGCTTGGGTCGGACGGGCTACAGTCCATGGCAGGGAGACGCCCATGAACGCCATCGCTTTTCCAAAGCCGCGTGCCGACATTCTTGCGAGACGGGATGCGATCATCGCCGGGCTGGCCCGGCTGGTCGAGCCTGCCGGGCTGATCACCACGGCCAACGAATGCACCGCCTTCGAGACGGATGCGTTCACCGCCTACCGGCGCAGGCCGCTGGCGGTGGTGTTGCCGGCCTCGACCGCCGAGGTCAGCGCTGTCCTGGCCTATCTGAATAGCGAGGGGATCCCGGTCGTTCCGCGCGGCGCCGGCACCTCGCTGTGCGGGGGAGCGACCCCGCAGGAGGATGCGGTCGTCATCGGCGTTTCTCGCCTCAACCGCATCCTTGGCGTTGACTACCCCAACCGCACCGTGCGGGTCGAGGCGGGCGTGACCAACCTTGCGATTTCCAATGCTGTGGATGCGGACGGCTATTTCTATG
This sequence comes from Beijerinckiaceae bacterium, assembly GCA_035436995.1. Lineage (GTDB taxonomy): Bacteria > Pseudomonadota > Alphaproteobacteria > Rhizobiales > Beijerinckiaceae > JAIUNP01. Next base: position 1,105 of record DAOMXG010000148.1, on the reverse strand, counting down.
CGCCCGATCCGTCCTCGCAACTCGCCTGCACCATCGCCGGCAACATCGGCATGAATTCCGGTGGCGCCCATTGCCTGAAATACGGGGTGACGACCAACAACCTGATGGGCGTCAAGCTGGTGCTGCTCGATGGTACGGTGATTGACATCGGCGGTGAGCATCTCGACGCCGGCGGGCTTGACCTGCTCGGTCTTGTCTGTGGCTCGGAGGGCCAGCTCGGCATCATCACCGAGGCGACGGTGCGCATCCTGCGCAAGGCCGAAGGCGCCCGCCCGGTGCTGTTCGGCTTTCCCAGCGCGGAAGCTGCCGGTGAATGTGTCGCCGCCGTCATCGGCGCCGGCATCATTCCGGTGGCGATGGAATTCATGGACAGGCAGGCCATTGCCATTGTCGAGGATTTTGCCAAGGCCGGCTATCCGCTCGATGCCGAAGCGCTGTTGATCATCGAGGTTGAAGGCTCCGAAGCGGAAATGGACGCGACGCTCGCCCGCATCGTCGAGATCGCGCAGCGGCACAAGGTGCAGACCATTCGCGAGAGCAAGTCGGCTATGGAGACGGCGGCCATCTGGAAAGGGCGGAAATCCGCCTTCGGGGCGACCGGCCGCGTGGCTGATTACATCTGCATGGATGGCACCGTGCCCACCGGCCAGCTCGCCCATGTGCTTAAGCAGACCGATGTCATCGTGCAGAAATACGGGCTGCGCGTCGCCAATGTGTTCCACGCCGGCGATGGCAACATGCATCCGCTGATCCTCTACAACGTCAATGATCCCGAAGAAGCCCGCAAGGCGGAAGCGGCGGGCATGGATATCCTCAGGCTTTGCGTCGATGTCGGCGGCTGTCTGACCGGCGAGCACGGCGTCGGCATCGAGAAGCGCGATCTGATGCTCCACCAGTTCTCGAAGGCCGACCTCGACCAGCAGATGTCGGTGCGCGCGGTGTTCGATCCGGCCTGGCTGCTCAATCCGGCCAAGGTCTTTCCGCTGGAGGGGCGTCCGTGACGTCTTACAATCCAACAACGGAGGCTGAGGTCGTCGACGCGGTGATGGCGGCGCGTCAGGCCGGCACGGCTTTGCGCATTCTCGGCGGCGGCACGCGCGCGGCC
>DAOMXG010000147.1:0-6021 GCA_035436995.1 Beijerinckiaceae bacterium | reverse complement strand
GGGCGTGACCGCCGGCTGGGCGGCGACGGGCGTGCTTGTCGATCCGTTCCATCCGTCCATCCGCTTGCAGAGCCTGACCTTCGTTGCACCGGTCGGCCGGGCGTTCTACGGCGCGATGATGGGAGGACCGAACTGGCTTGATTTCGGCGTTGCCACCGTGCCCGGCGTGATTGCCGGTGCCTTTCTGGCCAGTTGGGCCGGCAATGAGCTGCGCTGGGAAGCCTTCGATGATCCGCGTGAAATGCGGCGTCATGTCCTTGGGGCAGCAATGATGGGCATCGGCGGGGTCCTGGCTGGCGGCTGCACCATCGGCCAGGGGCTGACAGCAGCTTCGCTCACCGCGGCCACGGCTCCGCTTGCCATAGCGGGCTTCATGCTCGGCGCGCGGATCGGCATTCTTTTCCTCGTCGAAAGCTCGCTGCGCGACATGCTGGCCCATCTGTTTGCCAGACGCTGAAAACGATTGTCAGACGAATCCAGAGTTGTCATACAACCGTCTGCGGTCGCCAGCACGGGGTGGCCGAAATCGGCTTGCTGGAGGTATCATGAAGCTTGTGCGTTTTGGTGGGGTCGGCTCGGAACGCCCCGGCATCCTCGATTCGTCCGGGGCTATCCGGGACCTCAGCGGTGTGGTGGACGACATCGCCGGGGCGACATTGACGCCCGAAGGGCTGGCCGCGCTGAGGAAGGTCGATGTCGAGAGGTTGCCGCTGGCTCCGGCCGGTGTCCGGATCGGGCCGTGCGTCGGCGCCATCGGCAAGTTCATCTGCATCGGCCTCAACTATGCCGATCATGCGGCGGAGACCGGCTCGCCCATTCCTGCCGAGCCGATCGTCTTCATGAAGGCGACCAGCGCCATCATCGGCCCGAATGACACGGTGGAAATTCCCCGCGCCTCGAAAAAGACCGACTGGGAGGTCGAACTCGGCGTTATCATCGGCAAGCCGGCCAAATATGTCGCGGAGGCCGAGGCGATGAGCCATGTCGCTGGCTATTGCGTCATCAACGACATTTCCGAGCGCGAATTCCAGATCGAGCGCGGCGGGACGTGGGACAAAGGCAAGGGCTGCGATACCTTCGGCCCGATCGGCCCCTGGATGGTGACCGCCGACGAAGTCAAGGACCCGCAGAATCTGGCCATGTGGCTCGAGGTCGACGGCAAACGCTACCAGAACGGCTCCACCCGCACGATGATCTTCGGCGTCGTCAGGCTCGTCTCCTATGTCAGCCAGTTCATGAGCCTGCAGACCGGCGATGTGATCTCGACCGGCACGCCGCCGGGCGTCGGCCTGGGCCAGAAGCCGCCGGTCTTCCTTAGGGCCGGCCAGACCATGCGCCTCGGCATCGAGGGGCTGGGTGAGCAGCGGCAGACCACTGTGCAGGCATAAGGGGGCTCGCATGAACCGGATCGATCTTGCCAGCCGCGTCGCAATCATAACCGGCGGCGCCCGGGGCATTGGCTATGCCACCGCCGAACGCATGCTGGCGTCCGGTGCTTCAGTGGCGCTTTGGGATATGGACAAGGAAGCGCTCAAGAAGGCGGCGGGCAAGCTGTTCGCCCGCGGCACGGTGACCGTGCATACGGTTGAGCTGACCTCCGAGGCCGCTGTAACTGAGGCGACCGAGGCGGTCATCGGACGGCACGGCAAGATCGACATCCTGATCAACAACGCCGGCATTACCGGCGGCAATGGCAAGCTGTGGGAACTCGCCCCCGACATCTGGCGCAAGGTGGTCGAGGTCAATCTGATCGCCCCCTACCTGACCTGCCGCGCGGTTGTGCCGAAAATGCTTGAGAAGGGCTATGGCCGCATCGTCAACGTCGCCTCCATCGCCGGCAAGGAAGGCAACCCCAATGCCTCACACTATTCTGCTTCGAAAGCCGGCCTGATCGGGCTCACCAAGTCGCTCGGCAAGGAGCTGGCGACCGCCAACATTCTGGTGAACTGCATCACGCCGGCGGCTGCCAGAACCGATATCTTCGACCAGATGAAACCGGAATTCATCCAGTTCATGCTGTCGAAGATCCCGATGAACCGCTTTGTCGAGGTGGATGAGATCGCCGCGATGATCGCCTTTCTGTCCTCTCAGGAATGCTCGTTCACCACCGGCGGGGTGTTCGACATTTCCGGTGGCCGCGCCGTCTACTGACGCTAGCACGGTCCCCTCCGCAATTCGCTGAACGATCGGTCAACGAATGTCTTGATTTTCCTTTCTGGCCGGGTGACAACGGCGGGAAACGGGAGGCTTTCCATGATCGATGCATTCATCTGTGACTATGTCCGCACGGCCATCGGCCGTTTTGGTGGGTCGCTGGCTAAAGTCCGCACCGACGATCTTGCCGCTGCCCCGATCCGCGAACTGTTGCGCCGTCACCCTGCGCTCGCCGGCGCGGTCGAGGATGTCTATTACGGCTCTGCCAATCAGGCCGGTGAGGACAATCGCGACGTGGCCCGCATGGCGGCCCTGCTGGCCGGCCTGCCCGATACGACGCCCGGTGTGACGCTCAACCGTCTCTGCGCCTCCGGAATGGATGCGGTCGGTGCCGCAGCGCGCGCCATCCGCGCCGATGAGATCGGGCTAGCCATTGCCGGCGGCGTTGAATCGATGACCCGTGCGCCGCTCGTCATGGGCAAGGCGGAAGTGGCCTTCCAGCGTTCGGCCGAGGTATTCGACACCACGATCGGCTGGCGGTTCATCAACCCGCTGATGAAGAAACAATATGGTGTCGATTCGATGCCGGAAACCGCCCAGAACGTCGCCGACGAGTTCGATGTTTCGCGCGCTGATCAGGATGCTTTCGCGCTGCGGTCGCAGCAGCGTGCCGGGCGGGCGATGGTGGACGGGTTCTTCGACGGCGAAATCGTGCCCATCGAGGTCGGGGATGCCAGGGGCAATGTCATAGCCTTTGCCCGCGACGAGCATGCCCGGCCCGACACCACCGCCGAGCAGCTTGCCAAGCTCAAGCCCATCGTCCGCCCCGATGGATCGGTTACGGCGGGCAATGCCTCGGGCGTCAATGACGGTGCCGCCGCGCTGGTGATTGCCTCCGCCAGGGCTGCCGACAGGCTGGGCCTCAGGCCGATGGCGCGCATTCTCGGCATGCAGAGCGTTGGCGTTGCGCCGCGCATCATGGGAATCGGACCGGCGCCGGCGACGCAGAAACTTTGCGACAGGCTCGGCATCAAGGTGTCGGCGCTGGATGTGGTCGAACTCAACGAGGCTTTTGCCGCTCAGGGGCTGGCCAGCACCCGCATGCTTGGATTGCCGGACGATGCCGCCCATGTCAATCCGAATGGCGGCGCGATCGCGCTCGGCCATCCGCTGGGCATGTCCGGCGCGCGCATCTGTGGCACGGCGGCGCGTGAACTTATCCGCCGCGGCGGTCGCTATGCGGTGGCGACGATGTGCGTCGGCGTGGGGCAGGGCGTGGCGCTGGCGATTGAACGGGTGTGAGCCGATCCGCCCTTTCCTCGCTGCATGCTTCCCGCTACTCTGTCGGCAACGATCGGGAGCTAGGCGCCGGGCATGAGTGTTCAGTCCACCTCACACGACTTCAAGAACAATACCCATCGGGCACTCGGCGATGTGAAGCTGCAGCAGGCGATGGGCTTTGTCCGCGTCGGCTTCATCGAGAAACGGGCGGCCGCTGCGGCACGCCTGCCGGAGTTCGAGGCGCTGCGTGACAGCGCGCGGGAGATCAAGACCCATACGCTCAAGCATCTCGATCTCTATCTCGAGCGCTACGAGGAGAAGGTCACCGAATCGGGCGGCAAGGTGCACTATGCCCGCGATGCCGAGGAGGCCCGTGCGGTCATCCTCGACATCTGCAAATCGGTGAATGCGCGTATCGTCACGAAGGGCAAGTCAATGGTGGCCGAGGAGATCGGCCTCAATGCCCATCTGGAAGCCCATGGTCTTGTTCCGGTCGAGACCGACCTTGGCGAATACATCATCCAGCTGCGGGGCGAGATGCCCTCGCATATCATCGCACCGGCGGTGCATGTCACGCAGGGGCAGGTCGAGGCCGAATTCCGCCGCGTCCACACGCATCTCGATCCGGGTCGCGACCTGAGCGAGCCGTCCAGTCTGCTGGCCGAGGCGCGCGGCGTGCTGCGCGATCGTTTTCTGGCGGCCGATGTCGGCATCACCGGCGCCAATTTCCTGGTAGCCGAGACCGGAACCTCGATCATCGTCACCAACGAGGGCAATGGCGATCTCACCCAGACCCTGCCGAAAGTCCACATCGTCATTGCCTCGATCGAGAAGGTGGTGCCGACGCTGGAGGATGCCAGCCAGATCCTGCGCGTTCTGGCGCGCTCGGCCACGGGCCAGGACATGTCGGTCTATACGACGTTTTCGACCGGTCCCCGCCGCGCCGATGATCCGGACGGCCCGGGCCAATATCATGTCGTCATTCTCGACAATGGCCGCTCTGCCATGCTCGGCGGGCAGTTCGAGGATATGCTGCGCTGCATCCGCTGCGGCGCCTGCATGAACCATTGCCCGGTCTACCATGCGATTGGCGGCCATGCCTATGGCTGGGTCTATCCGGGGCCGATGGGCGCGGTGCTGACGCCGTCGCTGATCGGTGTCGACAAGGCAGGGCATCTGCCCAATGCCTCGACCTTCTGCGGCCGCTGCGAAAATGTCTGTCCGATGCGGATCCCGCTGCCCAGGATGATGCGGAACTGGCGCGAGAAGGAATTCGAGCGCCATCTGTCACCGGCCGTCGCCCGCTTCGGGCTGGGCGCCTGGGCATTTCTCGCCCGCCGGCCCTGGCTTTACAGCCTTGCCATGCGCCCGGCCATCTGGGCCATGGCCAGGATGGGCGCGCGCAAGGGACGCTTCTCCTTCCTGCCGCTGGCCGGCGGCTGGACGAAATACCGCGATCTCGCCGCGCCGGAAGGCGAGACGTTCCAGGCCAGGTTCCGCCGGCAGAGGAGCGGTCGATGAGCACAGCGCGCGCCGATATTCTGGGCAACATCCGCCGCTCGCTCGGGGTTGACGGCAACGAGCGCATCCGTCTTGCGCAGGTCGAGGACCGGCTGGAGCGCAGCCCGCGCGGGGTCATTCCGGCGCGCGGGCAACTGGAGCCGGAGGCGCGCGTCGCGCTGTTCAAGGATCGTGCCGAAGCCGTTCAGGCGACGGTGGACCATCTGGCGCGTCTCGAGGATATCCCGGTGGCCATTGCCGCCCATCTGCGCAACAGCAACCTGCCGGCGGAACTGCGCATCGGTGCGGATGCATTGCTGACCGGGCTTGACTGGGACAAGACGGCGATCCGCGTTTCGCGTGGGCCGAGCGATGGCCGCGATCTGGTTGCTGTCAGCCATGCCATCGCCGGCGTTGCCGAGACCGGGACGCTGGTTCTGACCTCGGGCCAGGACAACCCGACGACGCTGAATTTCCTTCCCGATACCCATATCGTGGTGGTCAAGGCTGTTGATATCGCCGCCGATTATGAGGCTGTCTGGGCCAGGCTGCGCCACAGCTACGGCAAGGGCGTGATGCCGCGAACGGTCAATTATGTCACCGGGCCATCGCGCTCCGCCGACATCGAGCAGAAATTGCAACTGGGCGCGCATGGCCCCCGCAATCTGCATATTCTGATTGTCGGCTGAGCCTCACCGTCGCTCATTTGCAACAGTCGGGGCAAATCAGCCCTGTAACGACCCGGCAGGTCGGGGCGCTGGCGCGGGCTTGCCATATTTCTCGCGAAATCTTGGCCGGTTGTGTCATTGAGAGGCGATTGGCGAGGGCGGCGCCAACAGCTCGGTAACCATAACAGGTCATGATGTGCCCTCGGGGCAAGTCTGGACCTGTCAGGTCGAACGAAGAGAGCATGATGCGTAACACCGTCTCCGCTGCTGCTGTTGTGCTGGCGCTCGCCGGGTCTGCCCTGGCGCAGACGGCGCCCGCGACGACCGAACAGAAAGCCCCGGCGCCTGTCGCTGTGCCTGCACCAAGCCCTGCTCCGGCGCCGGCCATCGCTCCGTCGGCGTCCGCTCCACCGGCAAC
>DAOMXG010000146.1:0-6089 GCA_035436995.1 Beijerinckiaceae bacterium | reverse complement strand
CTCCGGCGGCACCGCGTGCACCGCGCTATGAGCCGCTCGACAAGCCGGTTGCCGCAGCGCCCCAGGCGCCGCGTGCGCCACGCTATGAATCCCTGTCCGATCCCTCGCCCAACAAGCTGCGTCCGACAGCCAAGGACAGCCAGCGGGCTCCGGTGGCAAAGGCCAGCAAGCCGAAGGTCGCCGATGACGATGATGACGATGAACCGGCGACCGTGAAGGCAGCTCCCAAGGCTGCGGCAGCGCCGGCGGCGTCGGCAGGCAAGCCCACTGCCGCGCAGACCAAGGCCGGCTTCAAGCCGCTCGAAAAATCACAGACTGCCGCCAAGGCGACGACGAAATCCTCGAAGGTTGCCAGCAACGAGGATGACGATGCGGCTCCGGCCGCTCCGAAGTCTCCGGTCAAGGCCGCCAAGGTCGAGGCGCCCAAGTCGCCGGCTGCCAAGGCCGATGTCGAAAGCACGGCTTCGCTCGGCGCCGACAGCCAGGAATTCCGCTGGCCGGCGCGCGGCCGGGTGATCTCCGGCTATGGCGCCAAGGGGCCGAACGGCACCAATGACGGGATCAATATCGCAGTTCCGGAAGGCACGCCGGTCAAGGCCGCCGAGACGGGGACCGTGGCCTATGCCGGCGAGGAAATCAAAGGCTATGGCAAGATGGTGCTGATCCGCCATCCCAACGGTTTCGTTTCGGCCTATGCCCATAACGGCGATCTCAACGTCAAGCGCGGCGATACGGTCAAGCGCGGGCAGGTGATCGCCAAGTCCGGACAGACGGGCAATGTGACCTCGCCGCAGCTTCACTTCGAGTTGCGCAAGGGCTCCGAGCCGGTCGATCCGTCGCGTTTCCTCGAAGGGCACTGACCTCCATCGAGTTTCACCCGGCAAACGCGAGACCCTGCCGGATGAAAAAGGCATGGCGGCGGAGCGATCCGCCGCCATCGCCCTTTTTTGAGCCCACCGACTGCCTGCGGGCTGCTTGCCCCGTTCGCCGAACTCGTCTATAGGGGCGCTTCTTCAATTGCATCGATGTCGCATGGCCGCCGGGCGGCCCGACCTCCGGAGACCCGCCATGAAGGCCGATACCCATCCCAACTACCATTTCATCAAGGTCGTGATGACCGACGGGAGCGAGTTCACCACCCGCTCGACGCTCGGCAAGGCGGGCGATACGCTCAATCTCGACATCGATCCCAAGACGCATCCGGCCTGGACCGGCGGCACACAGAACCTGCTTGATCGCGGCGGTCGCCTGTCGAAGTTCAACAACAAGTTCGCCGGCCTGTCATTCGGCAAGAAATAAGCGGCCCAGCCCGCAATGGAAAAGGCCCCGGAAACGGGGCCTTTTTTTGTGCGCTGTCTGTCATGGCTGCGGCGTCAGCAGTCCGCGGGCTACAAATCCGGCATGTGCCATCGTGTTGTGGCGCGCGACCGAGACCCAGTTGTGCTTGACCGGGACCTTCTCGCCTTTGGCGTTGGTGACATAGGTATAGTTGACCGAACGGGCATGCAGCCTGGTGCCGTTTGGCAGCTTGGCAAGCTCGGGTGAACTGCTGCTGCGGCCCTTGCGCAGGCTGGCAGACCCGTCCGGTGATTGCACCGTCACCACCGGGCCGAAATCGGTGCGTGCGGCGAACAGCGCATGCACATCTGCCCAGGGGAAGGATGGGCCTGGGTCCTCGCGGCGGCCCATGGCCACCTCGTCATGCCCCATGGCATCCTTGATCGAGGGATAGGCGGCGAGCACCGCCTTGATCACATCGATGGCTGCGGCGATCTGTGCGGGCGGAAAGCGTTCCCAGGCAATCTTCTGGGTCAGGCCGATGTGGTGCTCGGCCACCAGAACGCGGCTTTCCGGCAGTTCCTCGCCGCCGGGTGCGCGCCAGACCTTGCCCGGCAGGGGCTTCAGGTAGCCGCCGTAATTGGCCAGCGAAATGCCGATCGAATGTTCATTCAGCCCGTCGATGCCCTTCCAGTTGCTGACGCCGGCATGGGCTGCCCTGACATTGAACGGGGCGACCTGATGGATCGTGCCGTCCCTGTCAATCAGCACATGATAGCTGGTGCCCTTGGCCTTGAGGGTATCAAGCGAACTCTGCACCGTGCTGCCGCCTGTGAAGTGGCAGACAAGGTATTTGGGGTTGGACAGAGTGCCCGACGTATCGATGATACTGTTCTTGGCCCCGTCAATCTTGTGGTTCTTGACTTTCGCCATGTTTGCCTCCCTCGCGCCTTGGCTCCGTCGATGACCAGGCCAAGGCTAGAGAGAGTTGCAGGTTCGCAAACATCCAAACGGGTGAGGCGCTGGTGGCTAGAGCATGTCGCGATTAAGTGGATACCGGTCAATCGCAGAAGACATGCTCTAACTTATTGATACCGATCACGTTATCCGCATTTGATGATTCCATCAAAATGCGGCCTGATCTAGCGGAGTGCCGGGCTCAGATCTGGCGCAGGTTCAGGGCGGCCCTGAGGGTGTTGAACTGGGCCGCGACCGGATTTCCGGCGTTTGAGGCAGCCTGGGCGCCGGCGTCCTGCTTGAGATCGGCATCGAGATGGAGGATGCGATCCTGCAGGCGCAGCGAGCGTTCAACCAGCGACCGCAGCGCCACCGGCAGCAGCACGAACATGTCGGGCGAGGAGGCGACGTCCTGCGGCGAGACCTTGATGCGGCTGTGCTCGCGCTCGGCCTGATCACGGGTCAGCTCGCCCTCGTTGACGGCGCGCTGGAGCAGCAGCCACGATGTCAGCTGCATCAGGCGGGTGGTCAGGCGCATGCTTTCCGAAGCATAGGCCAGGGCATTGGGGCGCGACAGGGCGCGCGATTCCGACCGGCCGGGACCGTCCAGATAAGCGGCCGTTTCCTCAACCAGCGTCATGCCTTCACGGAACAACGCCTTGAACCCTTCGGATGCCACCATCCGCTGGGCGAAGGAAATCGTGGCAATTGTCTTGTCCGAAACCATCGATAAATCGCAACGCACATCCTGCATTTCTTGTCTCCGTCCGAACGGACTGTTCTCGTTTCAGTTTGCGACAGCTTTGGGTGTCGGCAGAGACGGATGCAATCTATAGCGCCTTTAACCATAACCGCCATGAGCAACAGTTCATTATGGTTAATTTCGGGCCGCGCAGCGCGGGCAAAAAAAAGAGGGCTGCGGAGGCAGCCCTTTGAAAGTGATAACAGGGAGGCGTCAAACAGAGTGACAGGAGCCACTCGGTCCAGCAAAACTGGACAGTCATCACCCTAAACGAGAGCCGTAAATAATCGGTAAATTCGCCAAATTTTAGCGGTTTCAAAATGATCCGGACGGTAAAATCCGGTCAAAGCTTGAAAAACGCATCCGCCGCCGACCGTGAGGCCAGCTTGGCGGCACGGTCGGCCTTGAGTCGCTCGATCTCCTCGGTCAGCAGCGCGACGCGGTCGTCGATCTCCTCGACCGACAGCAGCGACAGGTCCTGACCGACCTCATGGCGAAGCTTTGGGCGGGGCCGATCATCATCATCGCGCATCATGTGGGTCTCCCTGCTGGCACAGCGTCGCGGGACGCCCGTGCCAAAGCCTGACGGACGAGTCCTATAATGGGTCGCCGGCGCGTGCAACGGGACGGGCGGTCGCGTGGCTTGGCGGAATGGCGTCCTTTCGACCTTGCCGGCCGCGGTTCAAGCGACTATCGCTCGGGGCAACGCCAGCCCACCGGGGATGCCATGACCGACACACCGCCGCCGCTCCAGATCGGCATCATTCCTGTCACGCCGTTCCAGCAGAACTGCGCCATCCTGCGCTGCACGGCAACCAACAAGGCGGCGATCGTCGATCCCGGCGGCGATGCCGATCATATCGTCGCCGCCGTGAAGAAGATGGGCGTGACGGTCGAGAAGATCCTGCTGACGCATGGCCATCTCGATCATGCCGGCGGGGTCGCCGGTGTCGTCGCGGAGTTGAAGGTACCGGTGGAAGGGCCGCATGTCGGCGACAAGCCGCTGCTGGAAGGCATTGCCCGGCAGGGGCGCATGTATGGCGTCGAGGGTTTGCAGGATGCCTGGTCGGACCGCTACCTGGTCGAGGGCGATACGGTCAGCGTCGGCAATCTCATTTTCGATGTGCTGTTCGTGCCCGGCCATTCGCCGGGCTCGGTGGTGTTCGTCAGCCGGCAGGCGCCGATCGCCTTCGTCGGCGATACGATTTTCCAGGGCTCGATCGGCCGCACCGACCTGCCGGGCTGCGACCACGACCTGTTGATCTCTGGCATCAAGTCCAAGCTCTATGCCCTGCCGGATGAAACGATCTGCCTCTCCGGCCATGGCCCGGCCACCACGATCGGCGACGAGAAGCGGTCCAATCCCTTCGTGCGGGGGTAGGAGGGTTTATTGTGGCCCTTGCCGCAAAAAATCCTTCCCCCTTGCGGGGAGGGTGGTCCGAGCATCGCAGACAAGTTTACGCAGTCTGCGTAGACTTGACTGCGTGTGGAGGACCGGGTGGGGGTGGTTCACCCTCTCACCCCTCACCGGCGCTGACGCGCCGACCCTCCGCATCAAGGGGAAGGAAAGAGCGGGTGTGGTGCCCCTCGCAAAGGTTCGGCGTCGCTTTGCTCCTGGGAATTACACCAGGCCGGCGGCGGCGAGGCTGGCCCGGAGATGGGCGACACCTTTTTTCGCGTAAGGCAGGGCGGGCGCCTTCTTCGGGTCCTGCTCGGCCTCGACGATCACCCAGCCGGCATAGCCCCTGAGTTCACGGAACACCGCCGGATAGTCGATGGCCCCGTCCCCCGGCACGGTATAGGTGCCGAGCGCCGCGCCTTTGCCGAGGATGGAATCAAGAAAGCTCCAGTCGCCGGCTTTTGCTTCGGCGATCACCGCGGGGCGTACATCCTTGCAATGCACATGGCTGATGCGGCTGCGGTAGCTGCGGGCGAGCTCTGCCGGGTCCGAGCCGCCCCAGGTGGCATGGCCGGTATCGAGCAGCAGGGTGACCGGTGCGCCGCAGCCCTCCATGAAGCGGGCGATATCCTCGCGGCTTTCGACGATGGTGCCCATGTGGTGATGGTAGCAGAGCACCAGCCCTTCGTCGGCCAGCATGGAGGCCAGGTCGGTCATCCGCCCGCAATAGGTTTTCCAGTCGCCGGCCGGCAGCACGGGGCGGCGGCTGAGTGGCATCGCGCGGTTGCCGTGGATGGCGTTGGAGGTCTCGGCGACGATGAACACGCTGGTGCCCATGGCCTTGAGTAGCTCGCGGTGGGCCTTGGCGAGGGCAAATTCCTCCTTTGCATCGCGCTTGAGCAGTTCGACCGAATGCCAGCCACCGACGCAGGCCATGCCGTAGGGAGCGAGTGCCGCCTTCAGTGCGCCGGCCTCGCGCGGGAACTTGTTGCCAAGCTCCATGCCGACGAACCCGGCCTCCTTCGCCTCGGCGAGGCAGGTTTCCAGCGGCGTGTCGCCGCCGATTTCGAGAAGGTCGTCGTTGGACCAGCCGATGGGATTGGCGCCGATGCGAATGGTCATAACGTTCAATCTCCGAGCCGCTGGTTGGGCAGCGCCTTCTCATAAGCGGCGCGGGCGGCGTTGACTTCTTTGCGCGGCGAGACTTCCGGCACCGCGACATCCCACCAATGCCCGCCGGCATCGGTTGATTTGAGCGGATCGGTATCGATGACGATGGCCTGCACGCCCCTGGCCCGGCGGGCGCGTTTCAGCGCGGCTTCGAGCGCGGCGATGCCGGTCACCTTCACCGCCCTTGCGCCGAGGCTGGCGGCATGGCGGGCAAAATCGATGGCCGGCAGGGTCTCGTGCCGCGCATCCTTCAGAAGGTTGTTGAAGTTGGCGCCACCGGTGCCCATCTGCAACCGGTTGATGCAGCCGAAACCGCGATTGTCGAGGATCACCAGCGTGATCTTGACGCCGAGCATCACGGCGGTCGCGATCTCCGAATTCATCATCAGATAGGAGCCGTCGCCGACCAGCACGAACACCTCGCGGGCGGGATCGGCCATCTTCACGCCCAGTCCGCCAGCGACCTCGTAGCCCATGCAGGAATAGCCATATTCCATGTGATAGCCGCCGGGTGCACCCGCCTGCCACAGCTTGTGCAATTCT
>DAOMXG010000145.1:0-6166 GCA_035436995.1 Beijerinckiaceae bacterium | reverse complement strand
TCGCGACTTCGTCACGCTTGGCGGCAAGGTCGCCGGAATGCTGCCGGCCGGCCGCGATGTGTCGATCCTGTTCGATCTGGCCGGGGCGGGCGCTGACGAGGCGGCTGATTTTGCGCTGGGCCTCGGCCTCCGGTCCTATCGGTTCGACCGCTACAAGACCCGCAAGAAGGCGGATGACGACAGCGGCCAGCCCGGCGCAATCGCGGTTCATTTCGCTGATTATTCCGCCGCTCGCCGGGCCATGCGCAGTCGTGACGGCATGCTGAACGGTGTCACTCTGGCGCGCGATCTGGTCAACGAGCCGCCGAATGTGCTCACTCCGGTCGATTTTGCCCGCCGGGCCGGCGAACTGGCCAAGTTGGGTGTCGACATCGAAATCCTCGGCGAGAAGGACCTGAAGAAGATCGGCATGCGGGCGCTGCTCGGCGTCGGCCAGGGTTCGGAGGAGGACAGTCAGGTCGTCATCATGCGCTGGAACGGCGCCAAGGACGCCAAGGCGCAGCCGATCGCCTTCATCGGCAAGGGTGTCGTGTTCGACACCGGCGGCATCTCGATCAAGCCGGCGCAGGGCATGGAGGATATGAAGGGCGACATGGCGGGCGCTGCCTGCGTCGTCGGTCTCATGCATGCGCTGGCGGCCCGCAAGGCGCGATGCAACGTGATCGGCGCCATCGGCCTGGTCGAGAACATGCCCGACGGCAAGGCGCAGCGGCCCGGCGACATCGTCACCTCGCTGTCCGGCCAGACCATCGAGATCATCAATACCGATGCCGAGGGCCGGCTCGTGCTGGCCGATGTACTCTGGTATGTCCAGGAAAGGTTCAAGCCGAAATTCATGGTCAATCTGGCTACGTTGACCGGCGCCATTCTGGTCGCGCTCGGCCAGGAGCACGCCGGGCTGTTCTCCAACAATGACGAACTCGCCCAGCGCCTTTACGATTGCGGCAAAATGACCGGCGAGAAGGTCTGGCGGCTGCCGCTCGGCGCCGAATACGACAAGATGATCGATTCCAAATTCGCCGACATGAAGAACAGCGGCGGCCGCTATGGCGGCTCGATCACCGCGGCGCAGTTTCTCCAGCGCTTCGTCAATGATTGCCCCTGGGCCCATCTCGACATCGCCGGCACCGGAATGGGCTCGCCGACGACCGACATCAACCGCTCGTGGGGCTCGGGCTGGGGCGTGCGCCTGCTCGATCGTCTGGTGAGCGAATATTACGAGTGATGCCAGCGACCCTGACGATCGACCGGATGGCAGAATCGTCGGGGCAGCCTTACCTCAGCGTCATCATGATCCGGCGCAAAAGATCGGCGCGCGGCGCCATGGACGAGACCAGCGCGTGCTCCTGATCGGTGTGGGCGCCGGCCCCGTCAACACCGAGGCCGTCGAGAGTCGGCGTGGTCGGAGCGGTGAAATTGCCGTCCGATCCGCCGCCGGTGAACACGCCGACAAGATCAATGCCGATCTTCGCTGCCTCGGCATGGGCCAGATCGAACAGGCGGCGGCCGGCCGGCGATTGTTCGAAGGGTGGCCGGTTAAGCCCGCCGGTCACGCGGATCGTCACATCCGGTGTCACCGGCTTGCGGTCGCGAATGGCTGCGATCAGATGATCAGCCGCCGCAAGCGTCGGCACGCGGATGTCGACATCCGCCTCGGCAAGGTCCGGCACGACATTGGGCCGCGTGCCGCCGCGGACCACGCCGACCGTCACAGTAACCCCGGAGGCTGGATCGGACAGCGCTTCAAGCTGAAGGATCTGGTGCGCAAGCTCGCGGACGGCGCTGCGCCCCTCTTCGGGCTTGGTGCCGGCATGCGAGGCGCGGCCGTGGATGGTCAGGCGGAAATCGCCGGTGCCCTTGCGGCCGACAACGATCTTGCCGCCGTCGCGTGCCGGTTCGGTCACCAGAACGTGGCTGGCCGCCTTGCCCAGCCGTTCAATCAACGGGCGGGACGAGGGGCTGCCGATCTCCTCGTCGGAGACGATCAGGTGGGTGATGCCGAGCGGCGAGCCGCCCGCCGCCGCAATGGCCGCAAAGGCATGATAGGCGATGCACAGCCCGCCCTTCATATCGTAGATGCCCGGCCCGTAAGCGCGATCCCCCTCGATGCGGAAGGGCAGGCGGTCCAGGATGAACCCCAAAGGATGCACGGTATCGGAATGGCTGAGCAGGAGAATGCCGGGCCGGTCCTGCCCCCATGCCGAACGGACGATCAGATGATCGCCGAACCCCGGAGCACCGGCGACGCGCTCCTGCGTCACCGGCAGTCTGGCGTAGTCGGCGGCGAGGGCATCGACCATCGCATTGACGGCGGAAGGCACATCGGAGGGCGATTCAATCTCGACCCAGCGGCGCAGATGGGCCAGAATGGCGGCGGTATCAAAATCATGCATGGCAGCTCTCGGACAGTGAGCCGTCACACTATCCGCCGGCGCGGACAAGGCAATGAGCGAAATCCTGTTTTACCATCTCCAGAGCCGGCCTTTGGACCAGTCGCTGCCGCTGCTTATCGAGAAATCACGGGCGCGGGGCTGGAAGGTGGTGTTGCGCGCCGGCTCGGATGAGCGGTTGCAGGCACTCGACGATCTTTTGTGGACCTTTGCGGATGACAGCTTTATCGCCCATGGAACTGCGGCGGATGGTGATCCGGCCAGCCAGCCGGTGCTGCTGACCACCAAGGACGAGCGCCCCAACCAGGCCGAGGTGCTGTTTCTGGTCGATCATGCGCCATTGCCGGCAGACTATCCATACGAGCGCGTTGTCGTGATGTTCGATGGCAACGACCCGGAGGCGCTCGATCGGGCACGCGCCGACTGGAAGGCGGTCAAGGCGCTCGGCCATGCCGCTACCTACTGGCAGCAGGATGAGGCCGGGCGCTGGATCAAACGGTCGTAAGGCCAACGGCCCTCAGGAATGACCGAAGGGTCAGAACCGAGGGCCGAAGGGGTGGCTGGCAAATTATTGCTGGCCGCCGCGAAAGAACGGGCCACCCGGGCCTTCCGGGCTCTGGCCGAAACCAGGCTGGCCGGGGCCGCGCTCCCATCCGCCCTGACCATCGCGGCGTGGGCCCATGCCGTGCTCGTGCCAGCCACGGTGCTCGTCGCGGTCGCGCCCCATGCCACGACCTTCCCCGTAACCGCCACGGCCTTCGCCATAACCGCCACGGCCTTCGCGCGCCATGCGACGGCGCTCCATGCGCCGGTCGATCTCAGCCTTCTGGGCGTCGTCGAGCTGGCCATAGAGCGAGCGGGCAGGAGCGACCGCGTTTTCTGCAGCGGTAGCCGCCTTGCGCAGGGCTGCGGCGATCTTCTCCAACTTCTCGGGCGGGGTGATCTTGGGAGAATCGGCCCGGAAGCTGCCGCAGAGGTCAGCCTTGATCTCCTCAAAGGCCGGAGCAAGAACATCGGCCAGCTTGTCGAATTCCGCAGCCTGGGCGCCCGTCATGTTGAGGTCGGCCTTGATGTAGGCGCGCATCACCGGCTGGAATCGTGCGTGGGGGACCGTGCAGAATCGCTCGATGCCGCCACGGCCCCAGCCGCCGGAACCGCCACGGCCCCACGAGCCCGGGCCGCCATAATACTGGGCGCTGACCGCGCCAACGCCGCCGATCACAACAGCAACCCCCACAAGGGTTGAAATGATCGGGCGTCTGCGGATGAAATCAGTCATGCCGGACATGTAATCCTCATCGTGATTGTTTCGATGACTGGACTAAATTCCAGAAAGGCGCCGAAATCAAATTAAACGTTTTTCACAATCTAAACGTTTTGTAATCTTCATGTGCCTGCTGCAAATGATCGCAGGTGCAAGTAAGCATTTATTCTTGTGGCGGAAAAGCTAGAGTCGTGCTGAGACCAGCGGCCCTGACAACTGACCGCCAGGGGCAATTGGCAGGCGGCGGGTTGGATCACGCCGCATTTTGACGGAATCATCAAAATGCGGATAACCTGATCGGTATCAATAAGTTAGAGCATGTCTTCTGCGACTAACCGGCATCCACTTAATCACGACATGCTCTAGAAGCGAATGCGGCGCCGAGCAGGGCCGAAGGCCCGGTTGCGAGGGACGGCCCGGGAAATGACCGGCAGGTCATTTGTGCGGGCCACTGGAATGATACCTTTGCAAGGTCAGGCAATTCGTCATGGCCTGACGCGGCGGCGGAACATGGTGCCGGAGCGAGCCGCCTCAGGGCAAACAGCCGATTATTCCGGCAGAGCCAGGCTCTGCCGCTTCCTGTCCGGGACGAGCCTGCGCCCCAGGGGTTGGCCAGCAACCATCTGCATCCGCAAGAGATCATGGATAGGGGCGGGCGTAACCGCCTTTTAACCATGTCGATGCATGATGGCTCGATCAATCGTTGGTGGGATCATGCGTCATCTTTCTTCGTTGCTCGGTTCGGGTTCGATGGCTCGCGACTATGCCGTTGTCGGTATTCTGGTCGCGGTCCTGGCCGTGTTCAGCGTGCAGCAGTTCAATACGTTTATGGGCAGCATGCGGCAGAACGTGCGCGTTCAGTCGGCGACATTGCGTCCGCAGGAGCCGCTGCCGCGCAATTATGCGATCAATCGCTCCGTGCTCGATGATACGGTTACCACCGGGTCCATTTCCGGGCGGCCGGTGGTGCTGGATCCGTGCACGGGCCAGGTTAAGTCCAAGTAGTTCTATCGCGTCAAAAAGTTGATTGACCTCCAAGTATCTCTGGGCGCCGGCAGGCGCCCATTTTCTTGGCGGCTGTGACAAATCGTTGCAATTTCCGGCCGTTTGAGCCATAGACGGTCAACTTCGCGGTGATGTTCGCCCGAGGTGAATGATTCGACAGATGGCGGGCCAGAGCCGGTCCGCACCAAAGGGAACGCAGGGGCGCTCCCGGAAAGACGGACCAATGACTTTCTCTGAACTCGGCCTGTCCGAGCGTGTGCTCGCGGCCGTGGAATCGACGGGCTACACCACGCCGACCCCCATTCAGGCCCAGGCCATTCCCGAAGTGTTGCGCCGCCGTGACGTGCTGGGCATCGCCCAGACCGGAACCGGCAAGACGGCAGCCTTCACGTTGCCGATGCTGTCGCTGCTGGAACAGGGCAGGGCGCGGGCGCGCATGCCGCGTACCCTGATCCTTGAGCCGACGCGCGAGCTTGCTGCGCAGGTGGAAGCCAGCTTCCTGCGCTATTCCGACAATCAGAAGCTCAATGTGGCACTGCTGATCGGCGGGGTTTCGTTCGGCGATCAGGATGCCAAGATCACCCGCGGCGTCGATGTGCTGATTGCCACGCCCGGCCGCCTGCTCGATCATTTCGAGCGCGGCAAGCTGTTGCTGACCGGTATCGAGATTCTGGTGATCGATGAGGCCGACCGCATGCTCGACATGGGGTTCATCCCGGACATCGAGCGCATCTGCAAGCTGGTGCCGTTTACCCGCCAGACGCTGTTCTTCACCGCGACCATGCCGCCGGAAATCCAGCGCATCACCGAGCAGTTCCTGTCCAATCCGGCACGGATCGAGGTGGCGCGCGCCTCGTCAACCGCCTCGACGATCACCCAGCGGCTGGTTGCTGCGGGGTCAAAGGATTTCCAGAAGCGCGAGGTGCTGCGCGATCTGATCCGCTCGCAGGAGAGCTTCAAGAACGCCATCATCTTCGCCAACCGCAAGGTCGAGGTGGCGACGCTGTGCCGCTCGCTGGTGCGGCATGGGTTCAATGCCGCCGCGATCCATGGCGATCTCGACCAGCCGGCGCGCATGAAGGCGCTGGATGGATTCCGCAACGGCGATGTGACGCTGCTGATCGCGTCCGATGTGGCGGCGCGCGGCCTCGACATTCCCGATGTCAGCCACGTGTTCAACTATGACCTGCCCAGTCATGCCGAGGACTACGTTCATCGCATCGGCCGGACCGGCCGCGCCGGCAAGTCGGGCACGGCCATCTCGCTGGTCACCAGCCGCGACGACAAGTATCTGGCGGCCATCGAAGGTCTGATCAAGACCAAGATCGAATGGCAGGGGCCGACACTCGCCGAATATGTGCCGCCGCCGTTCGAGGAACGGCCCAGCAGCCGCCGCGAGCGCAGCCCGCGCAAACCGCTTTCGACACGGCCGCGCCGTGACTATGCGCCGAAGCGCGAATCGTCCGAACCGCTCGCCAGCGACGCGGCGATGGAGCCCTTGCGGCCG
>DAOMXG010000144.1:0-6205 GCA_035436995.1 Beijerinckiaceae bacterium | reverse complement strand
TGGCGAATTTGGAGGCGAGGTATTCCTTCTGCACATGGGCGCGGAAGGCATCCACATCCGGTGTGTAGACCTTCAGCCCCTTTTCCTTCATGAAGGCCTCGAGTTCCGCTTCCAGCTTGAGCTGGGCCTGCCGGGCCGCCTCGCAGGCGTCGTCGGCGGCCTTCTGCACGATGGCCTGCTGCTCCGGCTTCATCCCGTCCCACACCTTCTTGGAGAAGGCGAGGAAGTTCCAGTCGACCAGATGGGCGGTCAGCGCGATCTGCTTGGTCACCTCGTAGAACTTGGAATCGCGCACGGTCGGCAGCGGATTGTCCTGCCCGTCGATGGCGCCGGTCTGCAACGCGGTGTAGATTTCCGTGAACGCCATCGGCAGCGGATTGGCCCCCAGCGCCTTGCCGAGGAACAGCCAGGATTCGGCCCCCGGCATGCGCAGCTTGACGCCGTTGAGATCGGCCGGGGTGCGGATTTCCTTGTCGGAGCGCAGGTTGACGTGGCGCTTGCCGAGATACATCACCGAGATCAGCTTCACGCCGAGCTTGTCCTCGACCATCTGCTTCATCGGCTTCATCACGTCGGAGGCGAACACCTTCTTCTGGTGCTCGGCGTCGCGCAGCAGATAGCCGGCGGTGAAGATCGACCATTGCGGGAAGATGGTGGAGAGTTCCTGCGCCGAGGCGATCGACATTTCGAGGTTGCCGCGGGCAATGGCCTCAAGCTCGGTACCCTGCTTGAACAGGGTGGCGTTCCAGTGCGGCTGGAATTCGGCGAAGCCGGCGACCGCCGGGCCGAACTTCTCGATCAGGCCGATGGCGCGCTGATCCGACGGGGTCGCAGGCGTGGACAGGCGCAGCAGCACCTTCTGCTGGGCCGCGGCCGGAAAAGCGGACGAGCCGGCAGCCGCAAGCCCGGCGAGACCGGACAGAACAGCGCGGCGGTTGGGATGATGCGTCATTGAGGTCCTCCTGTGAATCCTGTCGTCTCGTTGAGCCTGCCTGCTATCCCGCATGCCAGCCTGAGGGCGCCCTGCGGTCCAGTCCGGACAGAATTTGCCATTTGTAGGACGTCAGGCAACGCCAGTTCCACTGAAAAATCAGCAGACGCGCGGGTTTCTCGACAATTTCCGGGGCGGGCTGGCGCGGGCGGCCCGGGGAAGTGGCCTGATGCCGGGCTCATCCAGGCTCAGGCGCCGCCGAGGTCTCGCGTGATCGCCTTGCCGGTCGCGACGACATCGGCGACAAACGCCTCGGTGAACCGCTCGCTGGGAATGATCAGCGTCACCGCCCCGAGCAGATCCCCCGAAGCCGTGAAAGCCGGCGCGGCGATGGCGGAAAGCTCCGGCACCCGATCGCCCCTGAGCGCGACCGCCCCTGCGGCACGGATGGCTGCGGCCCGGTCGTCCACAGCGCCCTGGAACGCCTGGATTACCCGCCCGGCGGCGCCACGGTCGAGCGGCAGGAGATCGCCGACCTTGAGGCTGTCGCGCAAGGGCCGGCTGCAATCGATCCGGTAGAGGCAGAGCCGCCTGTCGCCCTGCGGGACATAGAAGGCAGCGCTCTCGTTGGTCTTTTCGACCAGCGTTCGAAGATGCGGCAGAATCGCCTCGGCCTCGGCAAAGGAGCGCTGAAAGACCTGGTTCAGCCGCGCCACTTCCGGCCCCAGCGCATAACGACCGCCCGCCTGCTGCCGGACGATCCGCGCATGACGCAGCGACGCTAGCAGCCGCAGCACCGTGCTCTTGTAGAGGCCGGTTTCCGCCGCAAGCTCGATCAGGCTCGGCGTCGGCCGGTCGATGGTGAAACAGGCCAGCAGAGCCAGTGTCCGATCGACGGTCGAAGCGCCGCCCTCCGAGCGGTTCTGGTCGGCGCGGGGCATATGGGCGGCTTTGCGCGGCACGTCATCCCCCCCGAATTGACTAATTGGCGCATCAGCAATAAAATAGAATTTCATTCTAAAAGATAGAACGATTCCTGTCAATCAGAGGCAGCGCGACGGACATGACCGGCAAAGGCGAGGGCGGGCGCGATGTGCTGATAAGCGAATGCGGTCCGCGTGACGGACTGCAGATCCTCAAACAGATCATGGCGACCGAGGATAAATGCCGGTGGATAGCGGCGTTGCATGCGGCCGGCCTCAGGGAAATCGAGGTCTGCTCGTTTGTTCCGGCCCGGTTGATGCCGCAGATGGCCGATGCGGCCGATGTGGTCGGCTTTGCCCGCACGCTGCCCGGCCTTACGGTTCTGGCGCTGGTGCCGAACCTGCGCGGGGCTGAAGCGGCGCTGAAAGCCGGGGCAACCAAGCTGACGGTCCCGGTCTCCGGTTCCGAGGGGCATTCGCGCGCCAATGTGCGCCGGAGCCGCAGCGAGATGGTCGACGAGGTGGCCGCCATCGTCCGCCTGCGCGATGCTCTGGCTCCGGATGTGCCGGTGGAGGCCAATGTCTCGGTGGCCTTTGGCTGCACCATTGACGGGCATGTCGATGAGGATGAGGTGATCGCGCTGGCTGAACGGCTTGTCGCCGTTGGCGTTGACGATTCAGGCCTGTCCGACACCACCGGTATGGGCAATCCGGCGCAGGTGCGGCGCATGTTTTCTCGGTTGATCGCGCGCATCGGTGACAGATGTGGTGCAGCGCATATGCACAACACGCGCGGGCTTGGCATTGCCAACACGCTGGCGGCCTATGAAGCCGGCGTTCGCATCTTCGATTCATCGCATTGCGGTCTGGGTGGCTGTCCACATGCGCCGGGCGCCTCGGGCAATGTGGTGACCGAGGATCTGGTGTTCATGTTCGAGGCGATGGGTATCCGCACCGGGATTGACCCGGCGGCGCTGGTTGCGGCGCGGGCCCTGGTGGCTGAGGCGCTGCCCGGCGTCGAACTCTACGGAATGCTCGCTGGTGCGGGCCTGCCGAAGAACTTTCCCTATCCGCATCCCGGGAGCTGATCGCCATGCCTGCCAAGGGCCCGAAGCCGCTCGCCGGCCTCCGCATCGTCGAATTCTCCCATATGGTGATGGGACCGACCTCCGGTCTCATCTTCGGCGATCTCGGCGCCGATGTCATCAAGGTCGAGCCGATGGGCGAGGGCGACAACACGCGGCGCCTCGCCGGTTCGGGCGCCGGCTTCTTCTCGACCTTCAACCGCAACAAGCGCTCGATCCAGGTCGATCTCAAGTCGCAGCAGGGCCTTGCCTTCATCCGCCGGCTGATCGCAACGGCCGATGCGCTGACCGAGAATTTCCGCGCCGGTGCGCTCGAAGCGATGGGCCTTGGCTATGAGGTCCTGGCCCGGGACAATCCGCGCCTCATCTATTGTTCGCTGAAAGGCTTCCTGTCCGGGCCCTACGAGACGCGCGCCGCGCTTGACGAGGTGGTGCAGATGATGGGCGGGCTTGCCTATATGACGGGCCCCTCCGGCCGCCCCTTGCGCGCCGGATCATCGGTCAACGACATCATGGGCGGCATGTTCGCCGTCATCGGCATCCTCGCCGCCCTGCAGGAGCGGGCCCGCACCGGCCGCGGCCAGTTCATCAAGGCGGGGCTGTTCGAGAGCAACATGCTGCTGGTCGCCCAGCACATGATGCAGTTTGCCGTGACCGGAACGCCCGCGCGCCCCATGCCAGAGCGCATCGCCGCCTGGGCGGTCTATGACGTGTTCGATACGTCCGACGGCGAACAGGTGTTCGTCGGCGTTGTCTCCGACACGCAATGGGCGGTGTTCTGCGACGCCTTCGGGCTTGCGGATCTGAAAGGCCACCCCGATCTCGGCAGCAACCGCGACAGGGTGCTGAAGCGGGACCAGTTCATGCCCCGGCTCAAGGCGCTGTTTGCCGGTCTCGACCGGGCGACGATCCTGCAGAAATGCGAGGCGATCCGCTTGCCGTTCGCGCCAATCATGCGGCCGCAGGACCTGTTCGACGATCCGCATCTGAATCACCCGGGCGCGATGATCGACATCACCCTGATGGATGGACGCAGCGCGCGTGTGCCGGCGCTGCCGCTGGAACTCTCCGGCGAGCGGCTGGGGTTGCACCAGGACCTGCCCGGACCGGGCGAACATTCCGTCGCGGTGGCGCGTGAGCTTGGCTATGACGAGGCGGATATCGGACGCCTGCGCGCCGCCGGCGTCATCTGATCAGAGCATTTTCAAGCGAAGTGGCTTCCGGTTCGACCCATCCGCTCTGACGGCGCGGGAGTGTTTCTCAGGACAGCGCTTCGCCATCGTCCAGTTGCGGCAGCGCCTCAAGCGCCGCCTGGAGGCGCGGATGGCCGGTCAGCAGGGCGAAATACGGCCGTTCATCCTCACCGGTGCGCGACAGAATCCAGTCACGAACCTGGGTTCGTTCGCCGGCGGACCATTGCGCCAGACCGGGGATCAGCGCGACCACCGGCGCCAGCAGAGCCAGGGCACGGCGTTGCTGGGGGCTCAGCCCTGCGGGAAAGTCGAGAATGGCCCGCAGCTGGGTCTCGGCCCAGGCAGAAAACGCCTTCCGGTCGCCGGCGAAGCGTCGTTTGACCACCGCCGTCACCGTGCGCGACAGGTCGGCCGGATCGCAGTAGTCGAAGCTGTCGGGACAGCCGGGCAGGCGCATTTCCATATGCGCCTCGGTGAAACGTTCGAGCGTCCGGCGGGTGGTGGCCTTGACCTTGCCATCGCGCAGCCTGGCCCATTCGCGTTCGGCCAGACTGGCAAGATCGGTGCGCATGGAGCGAAAGCCCAGCCGGTAGTAGAACCAGTAGGCGGCTGACGCGATGCCTTCGGGGTTGTTGCGGCCAAACTGGTAGCGCTCGACGATGAAGCGGCGAATGCCGAACAGGTGGCGATAGGCGCGCATCACCGACAGGAACAGGAAATGCGATTCCCCGCCGCGATAGGGCTCGAAGATGTTGATGCCGATCTTGCAGACACCGAGGAACGGCCAGCCGCCGCCATAGGCCACCGGCAGGCCGTTCTTGAACAGCATCATCCCGACATGCGAATCCAGAGGGGTGCGGTCGGCCGGGGCGGTGGAAAACAGCGCGATCACCACCCCGCGGCCGAGATCATAGGCCATCACGCCCGTTCCATTGCAGGATGAGATCGGCTCGGTCTGGCGCCCCAGCAACGCCAGCAATCCGCGCGCGGTGGTCAGCAGACGGGCCCGGTCATCGTCGGTAAGGTCGATGGCGGGCGCCAGCGGTTCGTCCAGCAGCGCCCGGGCGTCCTCCGAGCGGGCGAGCGGGCGGTCCTGATAGGCAATGGGCCGGTCAAGGCCGCGCAGCCGGGCGCGGGTCAGCAGGCTGTCCTGTGAGCGCAGGCCGACGAACACATCAAGATCGTCATAAAGGCTCCGCAACATCCGGTCGGGCAGGCCGGATGCATCGAGATTGTCCAGCAGCCAGCGCAAGGGATCGGCGGCGGCGAGGGCGGCGAGGGCGCCGAGGTTTTCGATGAGCGCGCCGGCATCCTCCGCCGGTTCGGCGAGCGCTTCGAACTCGGCGTCCGGCAGGCTCTCCCTGAGCAGTTTTCTCAATGTGTCGGCGCTGCCGCGTGCGGCGTGAAAGCCGGCGACGCCCGGGAAGGTGTCGGCCAGCCAGCGTGCAACCTGATGATTGAACGTGACGGCAACCCGTGTCCACGCCAGACCCGAGCCATGCAGCGCATCGGGCAAGTCCTCGCCGGTGCCGGCCAGCACGCGTGCCAGCTCGGCACAGCGGCTCAACTCGCTCTCGCAACGGGCGCGCAATGCCGGCGTCTGGGGATAGGCGAGCATGAACAGCAGCACGTCATGCCAGGCGACCAGCACCTCGGGCGCAAGGATCGGCAGGCTTGCGCAGCGCTCCAGTTCGGCCAGCTTGGCCGCATCGGATCCCGCCTCGAACTGGCGCGCCAGCCGGCGCAACGCCTCCACCTCCGCCAAGCCGAGGCTCGCGGCACAGCCAGCACTCATCTTCCCCTCCAGAAACAGGGGCGCCGGAGCGCCTGAGACGGCGCACCGGGCACCAATCCGCAGACAGGTTCTGTCAGGTCAGCCCTTCGTCGGCTTGTCGGTAGCCTTCTTGTCGGTAGCCTGCTTGTCCGTGGCCTTCTTGTCGGTGGCCTGCTTGTCCGTGGCCTTCTTGTCGGTGGCCTTCTTGTCGGTGGCCTTCTTGTCCGTGGCCTGCTTGTCGGTGGCCTGCTTGTCCGTGGCCTTCTTGTCGGTGGCCTGCTTGTCCGTGGCCTTCTTGT
>DAOMXG010000143.1:0-6296 GCA_035436995.1 Beijerinckiaceae bacterium | reverse complement strand
ATCCCGCACGGCCCGAGAAACGCAACTGATCCAATCTGGTCGGAAAGTGCTCTAATGGACAGCGGCGCGCCCGAACAAGGCTCCCCTCGTAACGAGACCGGCCATTGGGAACGCAAAGCGCGCGTGCTCAGGCGCAAGCGCCTGTTCCAGCGTGTCGGCACCGTCGCCTCATTCGTGCTGTTCGTGACCGCCATCGGCGTGCTTGGCTATATCATCCGTGACCTCGACGTCAGCAAGGTGCGGGCTGCCTATGACCAGACCAGCTGGTGGCAGATCGCCATGGCACTCGGCCTTTCGGGCCTGAGTTATTTCCTGCTGACCGGCTATGACGCGCTCGGCCTGCGCGAAGTCGTCGATCAGGCAGTGCCCTACGGTCTGACGGCGCTGGCCAGCTTTACCAGCTTTGCCGTCAGTTTCACGCTGGGCTTTCCACTACTCACGGCGGCGACTGTCCGGTTCTGGGTCTATTCGTCGATCGGTCTTGGCGCGGGGGCGATCGCCAGCCTGACGCTGATCGCCGGCCTGACCTTCTGGCTCGGCATGTCGCTTGTGCTGGGCGGAGCGCTGGTCACGCAGCCGACCACCGCTGGCGCCTTCACGCGCCTTTCCGAAATGACCAATTTCTATATTGGCGCGACAATTCTCGGAGCAATCGGCTTCTATCTGCTGTGGATCGCCTTCCGCCCCCGGGCGCTGACGGTGCAAGGCTGGACCTTCCGGCTGCCACGCCTGCCGGTGACTTTCGCGCAGGTCCTGCTCGGGGCGGTCGATGTCTGCGTGTCCTGCGGCGTGCTGTTCGTGCTGCTGCCGGACGGCCATGGCATTGCCTATGCGACCGTCATCGCGGCCTATGTCTTTGCCAACCTGCTCGGCATCGCCAGTCACGCTCCCGGTGGAATCGGGGTTTTCGAGGCGACCATCCTGCTGGCCCTGCCAGGCATCGGCCGCGAGGAACTGCTCGGCTCGGTGCTGCTTTACCGGTGCTGCTACTATTTGCTGCCATTCATCCTGGCCATCTGGCTGCTGGGCCTGCGCGAGATCGTCCTGCGGGCCAGAAAGCTGAGGACCGAGATCGGGGAGCCTTCGTGAAGCATCGCACGCTGGCCGCACTTCTCGCCATAGCATTGCTGACGGGACTGACGGCCTGGGCTCTGCCCTGGGGCAGCTTCTGGTTGCTCGCCACCGGCCTTGTCGTGGGCGCCGGGCTGGCAAGGCTCGCTGCTGTGCGGAGTGGCGGGACCGGCGCGACCCGCAAGACCGAGGTTGCCCCGCTCGATCCACTGGCGACGCTGGCGGATTTTGCCGAAACGCTGACCCTGCCGGTGCTGGCCATCGACTCGCGCCTGACGGTGCGGATCGCCAACAGGGCGAGCCGGCAGGCGTTTCCGGCCCTGCGCAGCGGCGAGCCCATGTCTTTTGCTTTGCGCGATCCGGCGCTGGTAGCCGGGGTGCAGGCCAGCCTCGCCGATGGCGCCGAAAGATCGGTGGATCTCCATGAACGCGTGCCAGTGGAGCGCGCCTTCGCCTGCGCTCTGGCACGCTTCACCCTCACAGGGAAAGGAACGCAGCCCCAGACCTTGGTCAGCGTGCTTGTGCAGGACCGGACGCAACAGCGGGCTGTCGAGGCGATGCGGGTGGATTTCATCGCCAATGCCAGCCACGAACTGCGCACACCGCTGACCGCTATCCTGGGCTCGGCCGAGACCCTGCAGGGCCCTGCTCGCAATGATCCGGCGGCGCGCGATCGGTTTCTCGGCCTGATTGCCGAACAGGGACGGCGGATGGCGCGGCTTGTCGACGACCTCCTGTCGCTGTCACGGATCGAGCTCAAGGAGCGACAGGCGCCACAGGGCCACGTCGATCTTGCCGCCATCGCCCGCGAAGCCGCCAACACCCTCTCCGGTCTGGCTACCGACAGGGACGTCACGGTCGAGGTCCTGCCGCCGACGACACCGACCCTGGTGATCGGCGAGCGCGACGAGCTTCTGTCGGTCCTGGACAACCTGATCGAGAACGCGATCAAGTATGGCCATTCCGGCAAGAGGGTCGAGATCGCCTTTGGCGGCGGGAAGGGCAAGGATGTCACGGTCAGCGTGCGTGATTTCGGCCCCGGAATTGCTGCCGAACATCTGCCAAGGCTGACCGAACGGTTCTACCGCATCGACAACGCCTTGAGCCGGGCAGAAGGCGGCACCGGGCTCGGCCTGGCTCTGGTCAAGCATACCGTCAACCGGCACCGCGGCCGGCTTTCAATTCAAAGCACACCGGGGGCCGGGGCAACCTTCACCATATCGTTGCCATGCGCTCCCGCATCGGAGGGTCCATGACCAGTACCCGAATTCTGATCGTCGAGGACGAGGCGGATCTCGCGCTTCTGATCAGTTACAACCTCAAGGCTGAGGGTTTTGCCGTCGAGGCGATCGGCGATGGTGCCGAAGCGGCCCTGCGCCTCAGCGAACGACTGCCGGATCTTCTGCTGCTCGACTGGATGCTGCCGGGCCTGTCAGGGATTGAACTCTGCCGCCGGCTTCGTCAGGCGCCGGAGACCCGGACCCTGCCGATCATCATGCTGACCGCGCGCGGGGAAGAGCCGGATCGCGTACGCGGACTTGAGACCGGCGCCGACGATTATCTGGTCAAGCCCTTCTCAATGCCTGAACTTATGGCCCGCATCCGCTCTTTGCTCCGCCGCAGTCACCCCGAACGGATCGCCGATCGCCTGATCGCCGGGGACATCGAGCTGGATCGCCAGACGCGGCGCGTCAGCCGCGCCGGCGAGGCAATCCTGTTTGGCCCTACCGAGTTTCAACTGCTCGATGTGCTGATGAGCCGACCCGGTCGGGTGTTCGACCGGCAAAGGCTGATTACCGAAGTCTGGGGCGAGGATGCCGAAATCGAGGATCGCACCATCGATGTCCATATCGGGCGGCTGCGGCGGGCGCTGAACCGGGGCGATGAGGCCGATCCGCTGCGCACCGTGCGCGGTGTCGGCTATTCCTTCGACGAAACCTATGGACGCACTCCCGGCGCTTCGAGTGGCATGCCGGCTGCCCGCCGCTTGAGATAAAGCTCCAGCGCCACCATCTCCGCCGAACCGTAGGGATAAGGCTCAGCCCGCACACCGGTCATGCAATTACGAATGCGGCGCTGGAGCGAGCCCAGGCTCTGCCATTCCAGCCGGTAGACCGGATAACCATCCGGATGCCCCTGCGGAATGAGCGAACCACCGAGCCGCCGCCCCCAAAGCGCATCGTGACATTGGGCGCAGGACAGGTTCAGCTGGCCGATGCGGGCTTTGAACAATGCTTCGCCCAGCGCCAGGGCTGGCTCAAGCCGCCGATCCTCCGGGGCCGCAATCGACAGCCCGCGTGACTGGCGCCCGAGATAGGCGGAGAGCGCCAGAAGGCTGCGGCTTTCCCGACCGAATGCCGGCGCCTGCTGGCGACCGGTACGACAGCTTTCGATCTGCCCATCGAGATCGACAGGTTGGCCGCTGGCCGGATCAAACCTTGGATGGCGGACGGCGACACCGTGCATCGCCTGTTCGGCCGGCCCATGACAGGCGCGGCAGCTCCGACCCTCCGGCCCTGCGGGTTCGGACCAGAGCCGCTCGCCTTCCATCGCCCACAGCATGGCGGGATTGATGCGGTCGTTGTCCTGCATCGCGCGCGTATCGGGGGCGAGCACCGCCGAGCCGGACTGACGCTCGGCGGACGGGATGCCCTGCGCCAGCACGGGCACCCCCAGCAGCGTGATCGCCAACCAGGCCAGGCATTGGCAAAACCGAGAGCATCTTCCGACCAGATTGAACCAGTTGCGTTTCTCGGGCCGTGGGATGATCCGGGCGGAGGCTGGCGAAGGATGTATCTGTCGATACGGTCGAGCCAGCGTCCAAACCGGGCGCCCGCGGCCCGGAAACCCGAAGGGATGGCCATTTTCGGGCCAGATCCGGCGGAAAATGCTCGAACCGGATCGCAGGATACGCTTCTCGCATTTTCCTGGCCCTTGACCTGAAACTGGCCATCGCAACGATTCAATCTGGTCGGAAGATGCACTAGTCCCGGACATTCAGCATCGTCTCGGCGCTGTAGCGCTGGCCCTCGTCGTCATCCCAGGTCATCGTCACCGGTCCGGTGACGGTTGCGACCGTTGTGAACGCCAGGAAGGGGTTGGCGGCAATGGCTTGCGTGAATTCCGCCCGGACGATCTCCGCGCCGTCATAGCGGCAGACAAAATTGCGGATGATGTTGCGCGGGATCACCTTGCCGGAAATATCGCGCCGATACCCGGTCTCCATCACATGCGACAAGACCAGCCGGATGGTGACAATATCACCGCGTCGCGCATTGTCCGGCCGGTCGATGAGTGCGTTGGCCATGACGTCATTCCTCGGTGCAGGCGGCGATGGTGACGATGACCTCACGGATGTCACTCCACAGGCTGCCGTCGCTGAGCCGGGCGACCGCCGCCACATGCTGGGAGGTCGCCAGGCGCATGCGCGTTGCGACGAAGGCACGGCCGGAACGCGGCGACAGATGGAAGGTGGCGACATTCGGCTGGGGATTCTTCTCGGTGAAGAGCGCAATCGTCGTCACATGGGCATCATGCCGCATCGGGTGATCGACACCCACCGAGACCGCAACGGAATTGCCGTTCTCGACCAGCGGGGCAATGTCGAGCGTCACCTTGCCGGGCTGGGGAACCACGCCGCCGGTAAAGGCGAGGATTGCCGCCTCCATCTCTCCGCTCGCGGCGCGCGCCGGACCAAGGCCGGACGTCAGCAGCATTGTGCCAAGCATCTCGCGGCGGTTCAGATCGAAGGTCATGTCAGTCCCTCAAGGTGGCCAGAAAGGCGACCACATCCTCGATGTCGGCGGCGCTCAGCAGCGTCGCCCCGGCATAGGCGGGCGCCACGCGCGCCAGACCCGCTCGGCGGTAATAGGCAGGCATCAGCGAATCGGGCGTGATGCGCGCGCTGTCGACCAGCCTGAGGCGCAAGGCGGCGGTATCGAACCGCGTTCCGACACCGGCCAGCGAAGGGGCGAGATCGCCCTGAAAAGGCACGTCCGGAAACGGTCCTGAATGACACAGCAGACACAGACCCTTGCGCCGATCGACAACCAGCGCGCGGCCACGGGCAGCATCGCCGGACGCGCCGGTCAGCGAGGCGGGGATGCCACCTTCGCGCACGACGATGGCCTCCGGTTCGACAGCGCCGACCGGCAGCGCGGCCAGCGCAAGACATCCGGCCAGAAACAGGGGCCGCATCACGCACGTTTCAGTTCAGCGGTGCGGATCGGCAGGCTGCGGACGCGCTTGCCGGTGGCAGCAAAGACCGCATTGAGCACGGCCGGCGCTGCAACGGCGATGGTCGGCTCGCCCACTCCACCCCAGAAATCGCCCGAGGGAAGCAGCAGGCTTTCCACCTTCGGCATCTCGGCAATCCGCAGGGCCGGATAGGTGTCGAAATTCTCCTCGACGATACGGCCGTTCTTCACCGTGCATTGCTGCATCAGCGCCGCCGACAGGCCATAGACGAACGAGCCTTCCACCTGCGCGGCCACCTGCTGGGGATTGACCACATGGCCGGGATTGGTGGCGGCGACGATCCGGTGCACCCTGATGCTGCCACTGGCCTCCACCGAGACTTCGGCGGCGGCGGCGACATAGCTGCCAAAGCCCATGATCTGCGCAAGGCCGCGTGAGACGCCGGCCGGCGCCGGCTTGCTCCAGCCAATCCCCTCCGCCACCGCGTTGAGCACGGCGCGGTGTTTGGGATAGGGGCCCATCATCTTCTGCCGGAAGGCCAGCGGATCGACCCCTGCCGCATGCGCCAGTTCGTCGATGAAACACTCCAGATAGATCGCGTTGTGGTTGAGATTGACGCCGCGCCAGAAGCCGGGCGGGACGTGCGGATTGCGGATCGCATGATCGATCAGCAGATTGGGGATGGCATAGCCAAGGTGCCCCTCCGGCCCACCCGCATTGAGCCCCTGGAAGGCGATCGGATCACGGCCGTTCTGCAACCCCTGCGGATTGACACCGGCCAGGATCGACTGGCCCGACAGGCGCATGTGCAGGCCGACAAGATTGCCGTCCCTGTCGAGCCCTCCCACCAGCTTGCACTGGGTGATCGGATGATAGGTGCCGTGGAGCATGTCCTCCTCGCGGCTCCACAGCAGCTTGATCGGGACGCCGGGCATCTGCCGGGCGATGTTGACCGCCTGAGTGACGTAATCGGCGCGTCCGCGCCGGCCGAAGCCGCCGCCGAGATGCAGCTTGTAGACATCACAGCG
>DAOMXG010000142.1:0-6304 GCA_035436995.1 Beijerinckiaceae bacterium | reverse complement strand
GCTGCGACCGGCAGGGTGGTTCGCGCCTCCGGGCCGGTGGACGGCATGGCCGGCGCGCGCAGCGCCACGCCGCTTATTGTCGCACTCAAGGCGGCCGACGAGGCGGTCTATCTTGAGGAATGGTTCGGGCCGATCTCGTTCGTGATTGCCACCGCTTCGACCGACGATTCGCTTGCGCGCGCTGCGGGGTCGATGCGCCGGCACGGAGCGATTACCGCTGCGCTCTACTCGACCAGTGATGTGGTGATTGCTGCGGCAGAGGAGGCTTTTGCCGGGGCGCAGGTGGCGCTGTCGATCAATCTGACCGGCAACATCTTCGTCAACCAGTCGGCGGCCTATTCCGATTTCCATGTGACCGGCGGCAATCCCGCCGGCAATGCCTGCCTGACCGATGCCGCCTTTGTCGCCAATCGCTTCCGCGTGGCGCCTTCGCGACGACTGGTCGGATAGACTTGACTGAACGAGGGCAGGGGAGGACCCTGTGCCGGAAGACTAACGAGGAGGAACACCATGAGCATTGTCAAACGTCTCGCGGCCGCTGCGGCCGGCGCATCGCTTGCCGTCCTTGCGGCGGCTCTGCCGGCCTCTGCTGCCGAGCTCCGCATCGGCGCCTTCGTGTCGGCCACCGGCCCGGCGTCATTCCTTGGTGAGCCGGAGGAAAAGACCATCAAGCACTACGTTGAGGAGATCAACAAGAGCGGTGGTATCAACGGTGATACGATCAAGCTGTTCATTTATGACGATGGTGGCGACGCCAACAAGGCGCGCACCTTCGCCACGCGCCTGATCGAGGAAGACAAGGTGGTGGCGGTTGTCGGGGGCTCGACCACGGGAACGACCATGGCAGCGGTCCCGGTGTTCGAGGATGCACAGGTGCCGTTCATTTCGCTGGCCGGCGCGGTTGTGATTGTCGAACCGGTCAAGAAGTTTACCTTCAAGACCCCGCATACCGATCGCATGGCCTGCGAGAAGATCTTCGACGACATGAAGAAGCGCGGCCTGACCAAGATCGGAATGATCTCCGGCACTGACGGGTTCGGCAAATCGATGCGCGATGAATGCGTCAAGGTGAATGCCAAATTCGGCGTCGAGATCCTCGGCGAGGAAACCTACGGGCCGCGCGATTCCGACATGACCGCCCAGCTCACCAACCTCAAGGGCAAGGCCGGCATGCAGGCGCTGATCAACCCCGGCTTTGGCCAGGGCCCGGCGATCGTCACCCGCAATGCCAAGCAGCTCGGGATCAACGTGCCGCTCTACCAGAGCCATGGCGTCGCTTCGAAGAGCTTCATCGATCTGGCCGGTGATGCAGCCGAGGGCGTGCGTCTGCCGGCGGCTGCGCTGCTGGTGGCTGACAAGCTGGCGGACAGTGATCCGCAGAAGAAGATCGCGCTTGGCTACAAGACCACCTACGAGAAGGTCACCGGACAGCCGGTCTCGACCTTCGGCGGCCATGCCTATGACGGTCTGATGATCCTCGTCGAGGCGATGAAGCGCGCCAAGGGTGCCGATCCGAAGAAGATCCGCGATGAAATCGAAGCGACCAAGGGCTTCATCGGCACCGCCGGCATCTTCAACATGAGTGCGACCGACCACATGGGTCTCGGCCTTGACGCTTTCCGCATGCTGGAAATCCGCAAGGGTGACTGGACACTCGCCGACGCCAAGTAACATCGGATTGGCCGGCCGCCGGATACCGTCCGGCGGCTGCCAGCACGGGGACAGATGCGCGCGGACCAGGGGAGCGCCATGGGAGATCTTTTGCAATTTGCCGTGTCCGGGCTGACCGTGGGCTCTGTCTATGCTCTGGTCGCTCTCGGTTTCACGCTGATCTACAACGCCTCCGAGGTGGTGAATTTCGCTCAGGGCGAATTCGTCATGATCGGCGGCATGGCAACGGTTTTTCTCTACGCGCTGGGGCTGCCCCTGCCCGTGGCGGCGCTGCTGGCGGTCGTGCTGGCAGTCGTGGTCGGCCTCATGCTGCACACTTTTGTCATCGCGCCGGCGCGCGGGGCGGATGCGGTGACGCTGATCATCCTGACCATCGGCGCCTCCCTCGTGATCCGCGGTGCGGTGCCGATTCTCTATGACAAACAGTTTCACAAGCTGCCGGGCTTTTCCGGCGAGGACCCGATCCGCCTGTTTGGTGCGGCGATCCAGCCACAGGCGTTCTGGGTTATCGGCGGGATGATCTTGGTTGTCCTGGCGCTGCATTTCTTTCTCAATCATACCCGCTTTGGCAGGGCGGTGATTGCGACATCGGTGAGCCCCATGGCGGCCAAGCTGGTTGGCATCAACACGGCTCTGGTGGTCGGATTTTCCTTTGCCGTATCGGCGGGCGTGGGTGCGCTGGCCGGCATTCTGGTCACACCCGTGACGTTGACCAGCTATGACGTCGGCACGATTCTGGCGCTCAAGGGGTTTGCCGCGGCGGTGCTTGGCGGCATCGGCAGTCCGGTTGGCGCCGTGCTCGGTGGGTTGCTGGTCGGTATGCTGGAAGCCCTGTCGGCCGGGTTGATTTCGTCGTCCTACAAGGATGCTGCGGCCTTCATCACCATCATCCTGGTGCTGCTGGTGATGCCCAATGGCCTGGCTGGGCTCAAGCATATCGAGAGGGTGTGAGATGAGCGCGATCTCCCCCCGTTACCGGACATTGCTGGCTATCCTTGCGTTGGTGATCCTGCCTGGACTGGTCATGCCCTCGACCTTCTATTACCGGATCGGGGCGCTGGTGTTCATCTCGGCAATCGCGGTGATCGGCCTTAACCTGCTGATGGGCTATGCGGGGCAGGTCAGTCTTGGCCATGCCGGGTTTTTCGCCATTGGCGGCTATGCCTGTGCCATTCTGCCGGCGCGTTATGGCACTGATCCGCTGCTGGCTGCCTTGGCGGGGATTGTGCTGGCGGGGTTGCTGGCCTTTGCCGTCGGCCGGCCCATTCTTCGCCTTCGCGGCCATTATCTTGCCGTTGGCACCCTCGGCCTTGGACTTCTGATCGGCATGGTTCTGACCAACGAAGTCTGGCTCACCGGGGGCCCGGATGGCATGCAGGTTCAGCGGGCCACGGTGTTCGGGGTCAGGCTGCGCTCGGCCGAGCACTGGTACTGGATATCCGGGACCATCATGGTCCTTTGTGCCTGGATCGCCGCCAACCTGTTCGACAGCCCGACCGGGCGGGCCTTGCGCGCCTTGCGCGATTCCATGGTGGCAGCCGAGGTGATGGGCATCCGCCCGTCGCGCTACAAGCTGATCGTCTTTGTCATCTCTGCCGTCTATGCGGCGATTGCCGGCACCATGCTGGCGCTGTTCAACGGGCTGGTGACACCTGATAACGCCAGCTTCCTGCATTCGGTGGAACTGGTGACGATGGTGGTCATCGGCGGCATGGGTTCGCTGATCGGCTCGATTGTCGGCGCGGCGGTTCTGATCATCCTGCCGCAGGTGCTGACCATATTTCACGAGTATGAGACGCTGCTGCTGGGCATCCTGATCATCCTGTTCATGCTGTTCCTGCGACAGGGCATCGCGCCGGGGCTTGCCGGCCTGTTCAAGGGGAGGCGGGCATGAGCCTTCTGGAGGTCAGCAAGGTTGGCATTGCCTTTGGCGGGATCAAGGCGGTTGATCAGGTCTCGCTGTCGGTACAGCCGGGTGAGATCTATTCGATCATCGGCCCCAATGGCGCGGGCAAGACCACATTGTTCAATCTGATTTCGGGCGTCTACCACACCCAGTCGGGGGCGATCCGGCTGGCCGGGCATGATGTGACCGGCCTGCGCCCCTATGATCTGGCGCGCAAGGGCATGTCGCGCACCTTCCAGAACCTGCAGGTGTTCACCCGCATGACGGCGCTGGAAAATGTCATGACCGGCCGCCACCTGCACGAGCAGCACGGCATCATCGGCCACATGCTGCATCTGCCTGCAACCATCGCGCAGGAACGGCGCTCGCGCGCTGCCGCGCTGGCCTGTCTCGACAGGGTCGGGCTGGCCGATCGGGCCGATGACAGGGCGGGAAGCCTGTCCTATGGGGCGATGAAGCGCCTCGAGATTGCCCGGGCGCTGGCCACAGAGCCGAAGATCCTGTTGCTCGACGAGCCGGCAGCCGGCTGCAACGCAGCCGAGACGGCGGAAATCGACCATCTGCTGGTCGAAATCGCCAAGGCGGGCCTGTCCATTGTTCTGATCGAACATGACATGAAGCTGGTCATGGGCATTTCCGATCGCGTTCTGGTGCTGGAACAGGGACGGTTTCTGGTGGAGGGCCTGCCGGCCGAGGTCGCGCGTGATCCAAAGGTCATCAAGGCCTATCTTGGCACCGAGGCCGCTTCGCTGACGGAGGGCGGCCATGCTTGAAGTGACGGGTCTGGTCAGTGCCTATGGCCGGGTCGAGGTATTGCATGGCGTGGCGATCACCGTCGACAAGGGCGAGATCGTCACGCTTGTCGGCGCCAATGGTGCCGGCAAGACAACGCTTCTGCGCTGCATCTCCGGCGTTCAGCCCATGCGCGCCGGAACAATCCGCTTCGATGGCCAGCCGATCGAGCGCATGCCAGCCCATCGCCGGGTCGGGCTCGGATTGGCGCAGGTGCCGGAGGGAAGGCACGTGTTTGGCCCTGTCTCGGTCGAGGACAATCTGCGCCTCGGGGCCTACACCCGCTCCGACCGGGACATTGATGCGGATCTTGAGAAAATCTACGACCTTTTCCCGATCCTCAAGGAGAAAAGGCTTCTGCATGCAGCGGGCCTGTCCGGTGGCCAGCAGCAGATGCTGGCCATGGGGCGGGCGATGATGTCGAGGCCGCGTCTTCTGTTGCTGGACGAGCCCAGCATGGGGCTTGCGCCGGTGATCGTCGAACAGATCTTCGGTGTCATCCGGAAGCTGGCGGCCGAAGGGGTGACAATCCTCCTGGTTGAGCAGAACGCCTTTGCTGCCCTGTCGATGGCCGACCGCGGCTATGTCGTGGAAACCGGGCGGATTGCCTTTACCGGCTCCGGCAAGGACCTCCTGGTCGATCCGCGCGTTCGCGAAGCCTATCTCGGCCTGTGATCCGCGCATCATCTGCAACCAGGACCCTGCCCGAACCGCTGGCTTTTGCCGCAGTGGGTTAGCTGACTGGCAAGCGTGCCGCCCGGTTTTGTCCGGGCCGGCCGCCTAATCAGGCGGATTGATGCAATTTTCGTCAATCCGGCAAAGCGGTTCTAACGGCCCGGACTCAGGACTGGCGCCATGCTCCGGATTATCCAGGGCGGGGGAGCGATACAGCGCGAGGCTGGCGGGGCATGGCCCCATCCCACCGCTCGCAACGTCCCTTCCCGTCGCGGGACACAGGCAGTCGAACGGGCGCTTGATCTTCTTGTTCAAGTGGCGGCCGACGATGGGACAGGGCAAGCATTGGGCGAGATCGCGGCATCAACCGGTCTTGATGCCGGCACCGCCCGGCGCCTTCTCAGCGCGCTGGTTGCGCGTGGCTTTGTCGACCAGGATCGCCTCACCAGACGCTATCACCTTGGCATTGAAGTGTTCACGCTTGCGGCCGCAGCCTCCAATCGCCTCGATTTCGGCGGCGTGTGCCGTGATGCTCTCCTGCGGATGTCACGCCTTTCGGGATGTGACGCAGCGCTGATGATCGGCGCAGGCGGTGATCTCATCTGCCTCGACCTTGTGCGCGCCGCGGAGGACCGATCCACTCGCGACCTTTCGATCGGAGATCGCCGGCTGATCGGCGGCGACGCATTTGGAATAGCCATACTTGCCGGCATGTCCGATCAGCAGGCCGAAGACATCGTGATCGGCAACATCCGCGCCCTGACCCCTGAACCGGAGCAGGGTGTTGTGATGATCCGCGAGCATCTGCAGGCGGCCCGCCGCGACGGATACTGCCTGTGGCGCCGTCCGCTCTCCGGTCGGGGCGCCTTGGCAGTAGCCGTAGCCGATCATGAAGGCCGCCCTGTCGGCGCCTTCGGTGTCAGCCTTCCGGACGCTGGCGATGTGCCTGCTGAGATGCTCGGCCTGCAGGCCCAGGATCTACGCCTCGAGGCACGCCGCATCGAGGAAGTGCTGTGGCGCGACTCCGATGGGAAAGGGCGCGGGCAGTAATCACGAACCGGCTGATGCCGGTGGTCATCGGCTTTGACCGATGACCACTGACCACTGCAAGCCCGAACGGGCGCCTGAGCTTACGCGGGGGATTTCGGTCCGACCCTGAACCGATCCGCCGAATGCAGACCGGTCAATCCTGAGGACCGCTGCTATGATACCAGTGGCCCTCACAAATGACCTGCCGGTCATTTCCCGGGCCGTCCCTCG
>DAOMXG010000141.1:0-6326 GCA_035436995.1 Beijerinckiaceae bacterium | reverse complement strand
CGAAGCAATGATCTACATCGCAGCAGCCGTCATCAATTCACGATGAATCCCCACGGGCCTTAGAGCACTTTCAGTGAATTCCAATTCACAGAGTGCACTCTATCTTTTTGTTTTTTCGCATTTTCTTTACGCGAACCGGACTCCACTTCGCTTGAAAATGCTCTAATCAAAACGAGAGCATGATCTAGCGAAAATGCTTGGAAAGTTTCAGTCCCTGCGCCTGATAGTTGGATTGCAGGTCGGCTCCGTAAAGTACCCGTGGCTGTTCGGCCATCTTCTCATAGACCAGCCGCCCGACGATCTGACCGTCCTCGATGATGAACGGCACATTGTGCGAGCGCACCTCCAGAACCGCGCGGGCTCCATGCCCCCCAGCAGCGGCATGGCCAAAGCCGGGATCAAAAAAACCGGCATAATGCACGCGAAACTCGCCAACATTGGGGTCGATCGCCACCATCTCCGCCGCATATCCTGGCGGGACATGCACCGCCTCGCGCGAAGCAAGGATGTAGAATTCGCTCGGATCAAGCACCAATGCGCGCGTCTCCTCGCGCATGAGCGGCTCCCAATAATCGGCGATGCGATGGACGCCGACGCGATCGACATCGATCACGCCGGTATGGCGCTTGCCACGATAGCCGATGAGGCCATCCGGGGTGAAGCCAGCAAGATCGACGCTGACAGCCACGCCGCCGGCAATCGGATGGCGGCCGCCGGCGATCAGCTGCGCCTCGGTGTCGAGGGCGGCGAGTGTGGCATCATCGAGCCGGGGCTGCCCGGAGCGGAAGCGGATCTGCGACAGACGTGAGCCGGAACGCACAAGAACCGGAAAGGTCTTGGGCGAAATCTCGGCATAAAGCGGCCCGCGATAGCCCGCCGGAATCTGGTCGAAAGCACTGCCGCCATCGACGATCACGCGGGTGAATACGTCGATCCGACCCGTCGAACTCTTTGGGTTGGCCGAGGCGGCGACCTCTGCCGGCAGGGCAAGGCTTTCCATCAGTTCGGCGACATAGACGCAGCCGGTTTCCAACACCGCACCGCGGCTCAGGTCAATCTCGTGCAGGCTGAGACTGTCGATCCGCCTGCGCGCCGCCCGGTCGGGGCCGGGCAGAAAACTGGCCCTGACCCGCCAGCAGCGCTGACCCAGCCGCAGGTCCATGCTGGCCGGCTGGATCTGCCCGGCGACCGGAGCCGCGTGGGACGTGATCGCACCCGAGGCAACCAACCTTTCGATCATCGCATCAGAGAAAATGCCGTGGGGATATGACACGCCGGTTCCCGCAATCTTGGACCTTCTACGCCTAGCCTCCGGCTGCCGATCGCTGCAAGCACCGCCTTGTCGCCGGCGCGCGTCATCCACCGCTAAACGTCCGGAAGGCGAATACAATCCGCCCAAGGCAAGTGACAAGACAAAGCCCGGCAAATCCGTAGGCCAGCAGTGAAAAGGCCGCAGGCCAAGCCAGCATCAGGATGAAAACCGCGATGGTTTCGCTTCCTTCAGCCAGGCCGGTGGTGAAGTAGAGGCTCTTGGGGCCGCGCAAGGTGCTCTCCAGTCCACGCCGGGCGGCGATTGCAGCAAAGGCCAGAAAGCTTGCACCGTTGAGGTAAAAGCTGGCGAGCAGCACCGTTGCCGGCAGCGCATATTCAGACGGCGAGGCCAGCGCGA
This sequence comes from Beijerinckiaceae bacterium, assembly GCA_035436995.1. Lineage (GTDB taxonomy): Bacteria > Pseudomonadota > Alphaproteobacteria > Rhizobiales > Beijerinckiaceae > JAIUNP01. The sequence goes on along the minus strand of DAOMXG010000141.1, from coordinate 4,657 downwards.
AACCAACAGGCAAGGCGGCATAGAAGGCAAAGTCGCAAACGATGTCGAGAAAGCCGCCAAAGTCACTCAGGCCCCTGTGCCGGGCGACGGCTCCGTCCAGCCCGTCGCAAAGCCGGCTCAGGCCAAGCAGGCCCAGTGCCGACCAATACCAGCCGACGGCAATTGCCACCCCCATCGCGAGCGATGCGGCCAGGCCCAGCAGTGTAACCCGATTGGCGCTGACACCACGTCGCGCCAGGCCGGCTCCCATCTTGTCCAGCGCCGGTACGATCATTCGGCGAATGGCTCCGTCCAGCACGCTCCTCTCCTTCCCGTTGCGCCCGCGGCGCTCACCGGCGCCCGCGCCGCCAGCCGAAATCGGCGCTTGATTTTGTGGAGCACCGATCCCCTGATGACCTGCTGGTGTCATAAACTGATTCAACATGGAAGGGTGGTTCGTGACAAACTCAATGGCTCGGGTCGCCCAATCGGAAAGCGATACCAACCTGACCGGCCGCCGGGCGGAATGGCAGGCACGGGTGCTTGATGGCAAAGCCCGGGACATCCTGGCCCGCGACGAGCGGTATTTTCTGCGCCAGTCGGTGTCCACCCCATGCCTCAACGCCATCGCCAGAGCCGAGGGCATCTGGATCGAGGATACCGCCGGCCGGCGCTATATGGATTTCCACGGCAACAACGTCCACCACATCGGCTATGGCCATCCGCGGCTGAAGGCGGCGATTGCCCGGCAGATGGACGAGCTGCCGTTCGCCCCGCGCCGTTATGCCTGCGATACCGCAGCGCGCCTTGCCGAGAAGCTGGCAGCGATCGCACCGGCAAGCCTGTCCAAACTGTTGTTCACCACCGGGGGATCGGACGCCAACGAGGTGGCGATCAAGGTGGCGCGCATTGCCACCGGCCGGTTCAAGACGCTGTCATTCTGGGATGCGTTCCATGGCGCCGGTTTCGGAGCCGGCGCGCTGTCGGGCGAGGCGCTGTTCCGCTCGGGGCCGGCGGCGCCGCTGGTGGCGGGCGCAAGCCATGTCGCACCGTTCGGCTGCTATCGCTGTCCCTATGGCCATCCGGTGGATGGAGCCGGCCAGCCCGACCTCGCCCGCTGCGGTCTTGCCTGCGCCAGGATGGTGGAATACGTGCTTGAGCGTGAGGGAGATATCGCGGCGCTCATCGCCGAACCGGCTCGGGCCGTGCCGTTCCTGCCACCGCCTGGTTATTGGAAAGCCGTGCGCGATGCCTGTCACCGCCACGGCACCCTGCTGATCTTCGACGAAATCCCCACCGGCCTGGGCAAGACCGGCCGCATGTTCGCCTGCGAACATGATGAGGTGGTGCCGGATATTCTGGTGATGGGCAAGGCACTCGGCGGTGGCATCCTGCCGATTGCTGCCTGCATCACCCGGCCCGAACTCGATGTGGCGGGAGAATGGGCTTTTGGCCACTACACCCACGAGAAGAACCCGGTGACGACGCGCGCGGCGCTGACAACCATCGAGATCATCGAGGACGAAGGCTTGGTCGAGAATGCCGCGCGGGTCGGCCGCGCCGCACTTGCGCGACTCGATGCGATGAAGTCCCGCAATGCCGCCATCGGCGATGTACGCGGACGCGGCCTGCTGATCGGCATCGAGATGGTGCGCGACCGCACCAGCAAGGAACCCGACCGCGATCTTGCCGAGGCCGTGATGTATGGCGCGCTCGACCGCGGCCTGTCGTTCAAGACCACAATGGGCAATGTGCTGACACTGACCCCGCCGCTGACCGTGACGGAGGCGGAGATGATGCAGGCGCTCGCCATCATCGACGAGGCGATCGGAGAGGCAACCCGGCGGCGGTCCGCGTGATCTCCGTTCAGCCTTCCAGATTGATCGCCACCTTGGTGGCCCGGGTCCTGTCACCGGCGTGTTCGAAGGCCGCAACCGCCTCGCCGAAGGGATAGGTCGCCGAAATCGCGGCGCTGAGATCGAGGGTCCGCGTGCCGATCAGGTGGGCAGCCTCGGCGAATTCCGCGTCGAAGCGGAAGGTGCCGACAAGTTCGATCTCGCGGGCGACCACCATGTTGACGTTGAGCGGCGCATCGCCGCCGAGGCCGACGAACACCATCCTGCCCTTCGGGCGCAACGTCGCAAGCGCGGCGGCAATCGCCGGAGCTGCGCCTGAGCATTCGAACACGACATCCAGCGTGCCCTTGCCGGTGGCATAGGCGGCAAGGCGCTCGGCACTGGTCGCGACATTGATTGTCTCGTCGGCCCCCAGCTTTTCGGCAATCTCCAGCGAATGCGGCGTGATGTCGGTGGCAATGATGCGCGCCGCACCCCGCAACCGCGCCACCGCCACAGCAATCACACCGATGGGGCCGCAGCCCGAGACAAGCACGCTGCGGCCCTGAAGGTCGCCGGCCTGATTGGCGGCATGAAGGACGACCGACAGCGGCTCGCACAGCGCCGCCTCTTCCGGAACGATCGCTTCCGGCATGGCGAAGGCACGATCGGCCGTCACATCCATGAATTCGCGAAACATGCCCTGCACATGCGGAAACCGCATGGCCGAGCCGTTGAACATCATGTTCTCGCAATGGTTGCGCAGGCCGCGCCGGCAATAGTCGCAGTTGTTGCACGGAACACTCGGATTGACCGCAACAAGCTGACCTCGTTTCAGACCACTCACGCCTGCCCCGAGCGCGACGACCCGCCCGGAGGCTTCATGCCCCAGCGCCATCGGCTGTTTGACGCGCACAACACCGAAGCCACCATGATGATAATAATGCAGATCAGAGCCGCAGATGCCGCCGGCGGCCATCTGCACCCGCACCTCGCCCGCTGCCGGAGCCGGTGGCAGATCCTGAAACGGCTCGATCCTGAGATCGTGGGGTCCGTGAAGGACAATGGCGCGCATGACAGAAACCTTGTGTAAGAACAGTCAGTCCTGCCGGCAGCATACAGGGAATGCTATGATCGGGAACAGGCCTTCCGACCGCGCCAACCCCGGCCCCGGTCCCTCCCGCGCCCGGCCCTATGACGCCGGTGGCACCCGCTTGAAATTTGCCGGCGTTCCCGGCAGGCTGGAGCCTCTCCGTGGCCAATTCGGCGACCGGAGCGGCAAGGATACGACACGCCATGAAAGTCGCACTGATCCAGACCAATCCGGGCGATGACAAGGCGGCCAACCTTGCCGAAGCCGAGCGCCTGATCGAACAGGCGGTGGCCCAGGAGCGACCGGATTTCGTGATGTTGCCGGAGGTTTTCGACTGGATGGGCTCGCCTGGCCGCGACAAGCTGCAGGCCTGCGAGCCGGAGCGCGACGGGCCCGCCTATCGAATGTGCCAGTCGCAGGCGCGCAAACACGGAATCTGGGTTCATTCCGGCAGCTTTCGCACCATCAGCCCCGGTCAGGATCGCTTTGCCAATACGAGTGTGGTGTTCGATCGCAGCGGACGGGAGGCTGCGCGCTATGCCAAGATCCACATGTTCGACATCACGGCGCCGAATGGCCAGAGCTATCGCGAATCAGCCGGCTGTCAGCCAGGCGATCGCATCGTCACCTTCGATTGTGACGGCGTAAGAGTTGGCCTGGCGATCTGCTACGATCTGCGGTTTCCCGAATTGTTTCAGGCCCTGGTTCAGCAGGGCGCAGAGATCATCGCACTGCCGGCGGCCTTCACGCTGGTGACTGGGATGGACCATTGGGAAGTGCTGTGCCGTGCCCGCGCCATCGAGACGGAATGCTTCGTACTCGCCTGCGGCCAGACCGGGGCCTATCAATACGGGACGGAAAAGCGCGCCAATTTCGGCCGCTCAATGATCGTCGATCCGTGGGGCGACGTGATCGCAAAGGCGGCGCAGGGTGTCGGATACGTCGCTGGCAAATTGAACCTCTCCCGCATCGCCGAGGTCAGGCGCGCTATACCGGTTGCCGAGCACAAGGTCATCGGCAGACGCATCAAGGTCTGACGCAACGGTTTCCGGGGCGCCGGCTGCTGCCGGATCATTGAACACAAACAGAATTGGCAGCCCGGTTTTCTGGCTGAGCTGAGTTACCGTTTGCGCGGTCGCGCACCCTTCCTTTGCCTTGGGCATGCAGAGCCCGGCAAATCCGTAGAGACGGGTTGCCACCAGAGCCTCCAACGGCAACAGTTCGGGGTCACAGTGCGATACATCGAGGAAGCAGGCATAGGCCGGATTGCTCCCGCGGTTATGGCATTGGTCCGGTGACGAGCACCATTCCTGGCCAGAGCCACGTACGCACCAAGCCCGCATTGTGCCCGTCGTGGCAGAGATTGCCATTTTTCTTGACAATTCGTTTGAATCGCCAAGAAACAAGACAGCAAAATTGCCAACATCATAAGTCATGTTACTATCTTTGCAATCGCCTACTATAGGACCATTTTTATTTATTGAGCCCACTACATCACCCATGACCTCCTCCATCAATGTAAATGTGATGGTATTTATTTAATTGCCCTTTGGTCAATCTGACCGCTATACAGAGGTTAATTCTGCAATTGTGTTTCACAATGTGAAAGCTTCGGTCATCCGGGTCGCCCCACCCCGGCACCCAGGCAAGTCATACCAGCGGTCCTGACAATTGACCGTTAGGGGCAATTGTCAGGGCCGCTGGTCAGGAGCGAATGCGACGCCGAGCAGGGCCGAAGGCCCGGTTGCGA
>DAOMXG010000140.1:0-6463 GCA_035436995.1 Beijerinckiaceae bacterium | reverse complement strand
ATGCGCTCGGGCCAGGTGCGGGAAAGCCAGTATGTGAAGATCTCCAAATCCATCGACGGGCCGGGGATCTGTGGCGCCAATACACCGCTGAAGGTGGCGGCTCTGGCCAGTCCGGTGGCGCCCGACTATGCCCAGTCCGGCAATCTGATCCTGACCAGCGGCAACCTGATGCTGACCTCGATCACCCCGACCGCAACGCTGGCCTGCCCGATGGTGTCCGCTGTCGATTCCTGGCTCGGCAATGACATCCAGACCGCGGCCATGACCTGGTTTGGCCAGCCGGTGGTCGAACTTGTGACCGCCGGCTCCTTTGGCTGCCGGCCGATGAACCATCGCGCCGGAGCACGTCTGTCCGAGCATTCCTTCGCCAATGCGCTGGACCTGAAGGCCGTGCGTCTGGCCGATGGCCGGACGGTCTCGGTCGCCAAGGGCTGGCGCGGCGCCGGCGACGAGCAGGGCTTCCTGCGCGAGATCACCCACCTTGCCTGCAAGCGCTTTACCACCGTTCTGGCGCCCGGCTCGGATGCGTTGCACTACGATCATATCCACATCGATCTGGCCCGCCACAATGCGCGCGGCGACCGCCATGTCTGCCGCCCGGACGTTCCGATGCCACCCCCGCCCGGCAGCCAGCCGCAGATCGCGCAAAGCCCGGTGATGAAGCCGGCGCCGGCGACCGACAGCCAGGACGGCGAGATCGAAGATCTGCGCAGCGAGCCCAATTTCAGTGGCCGCTATTTCGATGTCACGGGCTCCGTCCGTTCGCCCGACGATCCGCCGGTTCTCAAGCAGCATCCGGGCGTCGACCGCCGCAAGCCGCGCTGATCCTCAGGCCCGGCAGGACCTGCGCTTGCCAGTGCGCGGTGCGCCCGCTACAGCAGGGGCAACCGTCGAAGCGAATCCGTTCGGGGGACAGGTTGATGCCTTTGCGCCTTCTTGCCGCTGGCCTGCTGGCCGTTCTTGCCGCGACCGGGCTTGCCGCCCGGGAGCAGATCCCGGCGGAGGAGCGCTGGTGGCCCTATTCGGCCCAGCTTCCAGGCTGTGACGATCCTGCCGTGCTGGACCGTATCCGGTCGCGTTTTGCCGAAAAGGAGAGCCGCTACTGGCATTCGGCACTGGAAATCGTCAGCGTCGACCGTATCCGCACCACGGCCTTCCGACCCAACGGGCTGGATCTCATTCCGCGTCGCTATTGCACCGCCCGGGTGCATCTCAACAACCTCAGGACCTCTGCCCTGCACTATTCCGTCATCGAGGATGCGGGCATGGCAGGATACGGCTTCGGCGTCCGTTTCTGCGTCGCCGGCTATGATCGCAACTGGGCCAACGCGCCCGAGTGCAAGATGGCACGCCCGTGATCCGGTGGTTTGCAGGCGTTCTGGCCCTGTTTCTGATGGCCAGCTCTGCGGCGGCCCAGCGGTTTGACGATCGCCGCGGCGGCACGCCCGGCGATTTCGATTTCTACGTGCTCGCCCTGTCCTGGTCGCCCACCTTCTGCGCCGGCGAAGCGGGGCGCCGCAGTCGCCAGCAATGCGAGATCGAGGCTCGTGACGAATTTGTGGTTCACGGCCTGTGGCCGCAGTTTGAGCGTGGCTTTCCGAGCTATTGCGGCGCCGGCCAGCGCTTTCTGCCGCGCCCGGTGCTGAGCAAGGCGGCCGAGATCTTCCCCGATGAGCGTCTGGCCCGCTACCAATGGGAAAAGCACGGCAGCTGTTCCGGCCTCGGCCCCTCGCAATACTTCGACGATGTGGCAGCGGCTCGCGCCAAGGTCACGATTCCGGCCGAGTTTCACCGTCCGAAACAGCCCATCGAAACATCCCCGCAGGACATTGAGCGCGGCTTTGTCGCAGCCAATCGCGGCTTGCGCCCGGACATGATGGCGGTGTCCTGCCAGCGCGGCCGGCTGACCGAGGTGCGCGTCTGCCTGTCGAGGGATCTGCGCAGCTTTGTCCCCTGCCCCGAGGTCAATCGCTCCGCCTGCCGCAGTCGCGACCTGACCGTTCCGGTCGGCCGGGAGCGATGAACTATCGGCATGCCTTTCACGCCGGCAATTTCGCCGATGTGCTCAAGCACGCCCTGCTGTGCCGCATTCTTGTCCATCTGGCGGCCAAGGATACGCCGTTTAGGGTGATCGACACCCACGCCGGGACTGGTGTCTATGACCTGACCTCCAGCGCCGCGCAGCGCAGCCCGGAATGGCGCGACGGGATCGCCCGGCTGGTCGGCACGCATCTGCCCGAAGAGGTCGCTCCCCTGCTGGCGCCCTATCTGGCCCTTGCCGCGCCGATGCTGTCGGCCGAGCGCCCGACCTATCCCGGCTCGCCCCGCATCGCGCTGGCCCTGACCCGCACTCAGGATCGGCTCAGCTTCGTCGAGAAACATCCGGACGACATCATCGGCCTCAAGGCAGCCATCGCCGGAGACCGCCGCGCCAAGGCGCTCCATCTCGATGGCTGGACGGCATGGAATGCGCAGGTGCCGCCGCCCGAGCGTCGTGGCCTGGTTCTGGTCGATCCGCCGTTCGAAGCCGACAGCGACTGGCAGAGGATGGTGGACGGCCTGATCCAGTCGGCGCGGAAATGGGCCGGCGGCATCGTCATGCTGTGGTATCCGGTCAAGGACCCGGCAACGGTCGAGCGCTTTTTCGACGCGCTGGAGGCGACCGGCATCCGCAAGATCCTGCGGCTTGAACTGGCCGTGGACCAGGTTCGGCCGGACGGCCCGCTGGCCGCCACCGGAGTGATCATGGTCAATCCTCCGCACCGGCTGGAGACCGAGGCCCGCCTACTGCTACCCTTTCTCGCCCGTCGCCTGGCGCGCAGCCGCGACGCCGCAACCTGCATCGAGTGGATTGTCGCCGAATAGAAATTTTTCCCAAATCCGCCGCTGACCGGCGACTGGTGAACGAATTGCACTTGCCAAAGCGGCACTTCTGAAAAAAGATCGCGACAGGAGGCGCGGCCATCCACCGCAGGGGAGGGCCTGTCGGGGCAGCGCCACCGGGAGCGGCATCGAAATTGCTCCGGCGCGTGAGGGAGGCGCAGGCTCAATGGCGCAGCAGGGTACCGTGAAGTTCTTCAACACCGACAAGGGCTATGGATTCATCAAGCCCGAAGGTGGTGGGGCTGACATTTTCGTGCATGTGACCGCTTTGCAGGCAGCTGGCCTGAGCGGTCTCAAGGAAGGCCAGCGCATTTCCTTCGACGTGGAGCCGGACAAGAAGGGCAAGGGACCAAAGGCAATCAACCTCGTCGCCCTGTAACACCCTATCGACCGCACGATCTCGCCCGTGTTCTGGTGACTTCACCAGAACGCGCGACTTTGTGGCCGGCAGCAGCAGCCTGGTTGTAAAGTGCAGCGGAAAGCAGCGCTTTCGGTCCGGCTCAGTGTTGTATTCGTTCCTGACCGGCGGCCTTCGATCCTGATCTGTGGATTCGTTCCCGAGGGGCGCTGGGACAAGCCCGTCGGCCCCGGCGCACTGCCGGGGCTTTCGGTCGCTGTCCGATCAGAACTTGTAGTTCAGACCGGCGCGGACGATGCTGCCGCGGTTTTCATGGCGCATCAGCGGGGTATTGCCGAGCGCGACCGCCGGCGCATTCGCCGCCGCCAAAGCCAGATTGGAACGGCCAAGGTCGTAGTAGAGGTATTCCAGCCTGGCGATCAGGTTGTTGGTGATGGCGTATTCGCCGCCCGCACCCAGCGCCCAGCCAAACCGCGTATCAGAATCGCGACCAAACCAGCGGGCCCCGCCCAGCGACGGCGCAACGATCTCACCATGGTGCTTGGTGCTGCCATAGGCGGCGCCACCCGTGGCATAGACCAGCAGGCGATTGACCGGCGTGTATCCGAGGCGAACGCGCGTCGTGCCAAGCCAGCCCATTGCATCCTTGAACGAGCCATTCGTGCCGCTGGCCAGCGTATAGCCGACGCGCTTGGCCGATCCGATGCCCATCAGGTCAGTTTCGATACCGGCGACAAACTGGCCCATCTGGTAGTTGGCGCCGATCTGGCCGCCGCCAACGAAACCGGACCGCGTCGACGACAGGCCGGTCGGATAGACACCGGACCCTGCATAGGCCAGCGAGGCCGCATCGCCGCGATAGCTCAGCTTTTCACCTGAGCTCCAGCCGTAACCGGCATTCACGCCAGCGTAGAGACCGGTCCAGGTAAAGGCCGGCGTCGCCGCGACGACAGGGGTTGCCGGCTGCCGCGTGCGGGACGGCAGATCAGCAGCGCTGGCAGAAACAGCAAAAACAGCCAAGCAAACGCTAGCCAAAACGATGTTCTTCATTCTCTACTCCATGATCCTGGAAAGGTGATGCTTTCCGAATGCCGGCTACTGTAAGCAAAACGGCGATGTATTGCTGTAGCCAATGCGCCACTGCCTGACAGACTGGCATGGCGAAAACATGTCGAAAGCTATATGGATCAGTCAGATTTTAATCACAATCCAGAACAATATTTAACCTTACGCAGCCCTTAATGACGGAACAACCGCCTGATATTATGAGACAATTTGCGGTCTTGCCGGATCGTCGCCCTTGCAAGGCTGCCTTACTCATGCCACCAAGCGGCCATGCCCGCCCTGCCCTCGCTGTCGATTTTCCTGATCACTCGCAATGAGGCTGATCGTCTGCCGCGCACGCTTCAGGCGATTGCGGGGCTGTCGGATGACATCGTCGTGGTCGATTCCGGGTCAACGGATGCGACCCGGGAGGTAGCGGCGGCCCATGGCGCGCGGGTGATCGTCAATGCCTGGCCCGGCTACGGCCCGCAGAAACGCTTTGCCGAGGAGCAGTGCCGCCACCCCTGGTTGCTCAACATCGACGCCGACGAGGTCATCCCGGCCGATCTAAGGGCTGAAATCACTGCTGCACTGGCTGGCCCCACCCCGGCCGATGCCTTTGAAATCCCCATTGCCGAGATTTTTCCTGCCGAACAAGAACCGCATCGGCTGGCCTATGCACTGGCGCCGGTGCGGCTCTACCGGCGTGACAAGGGCCGCTATTCTGCCTCGCCGGTGCATGATCGTGTGGAACTGGCCCCGGAAGCGCGGATTGCCCGACTGAACGGCGCCATCCATCATTTCTCGGTCCGCTCGATCGGTGACCAGATCGCCAAGCTCAACGCCTATACCGACCAGCAGGTGCGGGACCTTGCGACGCGCGGCAAGCATGTGCCGGTCTGGCGGTTGTTTGTCGAATTCCCTGCCGCCTTCATCAAGGCCTATCTGATCCGCCGTCATTTTGTGCGCGGGATCTACGGCTTCATCACCGCGATGAATTTCGCCTTCTACCGCTGGCTGCGGGTTGCCAAGGATTTCGAGCGGCGGATGCTGGAGCGCCATTCCCGCGATGACAATCCGCCATGAAAGCGGCGCTGATCACCGGGGGCGCAAAACGCATCGGCGCTGCCATCGCCGCCGCTCTGGCCGCTGGTGGCTACCGCATCGCGCTGCATTGTCACCGGTCCCGCCATGAGGCAGAGGCCCTCGCCGGCCGGCTACGGCTGTCGGGTTCTGAGGTGGCCATCGTCACGGCCGATCTTGCCGATCCTACCGCGCTGCCCGGTCTTGTCGCTGATGCCGCCTCTGCGCTCGGCCCGCTGACATTGCTCGTCAACAATGCGGCCCTGTTCGAGGATGACCGCATCGGTCGGCTCGATCCGGCGCTGTTTGACCGGCAGATGGCGGTCAACCTGCGCGCGCCGCTGCTTCTGGCCGAAGCCTTTGCCCGCCAGGCGCCGGTCGGGGCTGATGCCAGTGTGGTCAACCTCGTCGATCAGCGCGTGCTGCGCCCGACACCGGATCACGTCTCCTATGGGCTGTCCAAGGCTGCGTTATGGGCCGCAACCCAGATGATGGCGCAGGCACTTGCCCCGACGATCCGCGTCAACGCGGTCGCGCCGGGCCCCGCCTTGCCCAACTGGCAGGAAGGCGAAGCCGCTTTCGCGCGCGAAAGCGCCGCCCTGCCGCTCGCCCGTCCGGTTTCGCCTGATCATATCGCCGAGGCTGTCGTCTTTCTGGCCGGGGCCGTCAGCACCACCGGGCAGATGATCGCGGTCGATGGCGGCCAGCATCTGAGCTGGCGCACCCCCGACGTGCTGGCCCGCGAAGTCCCCTGACGCGGCCGGACCGGTTAAGGCACGATGGCAATCGCCGACATCTGCCGCCCGTAGTCGGGTTCGCCCCGATGCGTCATGCGGCGATAGCTGAACAGCCGACCCTCGTTGAGATAGGTGCAAATATCGAGATTGACGGCGGTGCCGACACCGATACGCTTGAGCCGCATGACGATATAGCCGGGCAGGTCGAACATCGCATGACCGGAGCGGGCAGACGGGATGAAAAACCGCTGGTTGCCCGCCTCTGCCGCGATGAAATTCGCCACGAATTCGGCGCTGACCTCATAGGATCGGGCGCTGATCGTCGGCCCGAGCACGGCAACGATCCGGCGCCGTTCCG
>DAOMXG010000139.1:160-6511 GCA_035436995.1 Beijerinckiaceae bacterium | reverse complement strand
CGGCCGCGGCGACACCCTGTTCGAAGGCAAGACGCGCAGTCTCGGCGGCCTTGTCGGCCTCGGCGCGGCCATGCAGCAGCGCGGTCGCCTCGCTTGCCAGCACCTTCTTGGCCTCGTTGATCTCGGCGCCGCCCAAAGCTTCCAGCCGGGCGATTTCCTCCATCGGCAGGGTGGTGAACAGCTTGAGGAAGCGGCCGACGTCGGCGTCCTCGGTGTTGCGCCAGTATTGCCAGAAGTCGTACGGCGAGAAATCCTCGGCGTTGAGCCACACGGCGCCCCTGGCGGTCTTGCCCATCTTGGCGCCGGAGGCGGTGGTCAGCAGCGGCGTCGTCAGCGCGTAGAGCTGTTCGGTGCCCATGCGGCGGCCGAGATCGACGCCCATGATGATGTTGCCCCACTGGTCGGAGCCACCCATCTGCAGGTTGCAGCCGGTGCGCCGGTTCAGTTCGACGAAATCGTAGGATTGGGCGATCATGTAGTTGAACTCGATGAAGCTCATCTCGTGCTCGCGGTCGAGCCGCAGCTTCACCGAATCCATCGACAGCATGCGGTTGACCGAGAAATGCCGGCCGACATCGCGCAGCATGTCGATCCACTTCAGTTCGGGCAGCCATTCGGCGTTGTCGAGCATGATCGCATCGGTCCTGCCGGCGCCGAAGGTCAGGATCTTGGCGAACACGCCCTTGATCGCCGCCTTGTTGGCGTCGATCTCCTCGATCGAGCGCAGCGCGCGCGTTTCGTCCTTGCCGGACGGATCGCCGATGCGGGTGGTGCCGCCGCCCATCAAGGTGATCGGCTTGTTGCCCGATTGCTGGAGCCAGTAGAGCATCATCAGCGACAGGAAATTGCCGATGTGCAGCGACCGCGCCGTGCAATCATAGCCGACATAGGCCACCACCTCGCCCCTGGCAGCCCTGGCATCAAGGCCGGCGAAGTCGGAGCACTGGTGGATGAAACCGCGCTCGTTCAGAACGCGCAGGAAGTCGGATGAGTAAGCGGACATGGCCGGGCCGTTGCGAAAAGAGCGGGCAGGAGTGCCGCGCTTATTGCCGATTGTGGCCCCGGCGTCAAAGGGCGGCTTGACCGCCTAGAGCAAAAAGCTGATCTGACTGGATCGCTCTTTTGCTCTAACCTATTATGAACGCATCATCTTTTTCCGCCAGCCGGCATCCACCTGGCGGGATGATGCTTTAGCGCAAGACAACGGGGGCCTGCCGCCCCCGTTTGATCCGAAATGGGCCGCCTTGCGTAGCGGGCAGCCTGTGCCGCAGCCGGTCAGGCATCCTCGACCGAGGCGACCACGAACGGCTGCAATTCCCCGTCCTGATCCTTGATCGAAACATATTCGCGCTCGACGAAGGCATGCGCGGCGAAGCGATAGCCGGCCTCGTCGTCCTCTTCGCCCTTCACGTCATAATGGAAGGCCCAGGACCCGCCGGGCTTGCGCACCAGATGACCGATATCCTCTTCCTCGCCACCCCAGAACCGCGTCACCCGGCATTTGTCGCGCAGCTTGTGCCACGCATCGGCATCAATGTGGTTACTCGCGTCCAGCGGCGCAACGAACTCATATCCGTGGTTGGGCGAACCGTTGGGAAAAGCCTTGGTGCGGGCAAGATGGACAATGATGCGCTTGAGATTGGCGTTGGACATAGATCTCCTCGTCGAACAATACGGCCCCGGCAGAAGATGCTGATAGCGACAATTTTGCGCCTTGTCTTGCATCAAAGCCAGCCACTTATCCGAACGAATGCTTCCCATAGGCCCGGTCCAGTGCTTACTATCGGATTCGAGAAAGGCACATCGATGACGATTGATCCGCCGCAAGGGGATCAGCGCCGCCCGCCACCAAGTTCGGAAAGGACAACACACGACGGGGAGGATGAAGGACGGGCGCCTGGCGCGGTCCGGTCCGATCCCGTGTATGCGGCGCTCGACCTGGGAACCAACAATTGCCGCCTGCTGGTCGCCAGACCCAGCCGGAACGGGTTTCGCGTTGTCGATGCCTTTTCCCGGATCGTGCGCCTCGGCGAGGGATTCGGTTCGGAAAAGCGGTTGCGACCGGCGGCGATGCAGCGGACCCTCGATGCACTCAAGATCTGCCGTGACAAGATCGCATTCCGGGGCGTGACGCGCGCCCGTTTCATCACCACCGAAGCCTGCCGCGCCGCCGTCAACGGCGAGGAATTTCTTGCCTCGGTGCGGCAGCAGACCGGGCTTGCTCTCGAAATTCTCGATGGCCGGGAGGAGGCGCATCTAGCCGCCGCCGGCTGCGCGGTGCTGGCCGACAGGGCCGCCGAGGATGTGATCATTTTCGATATCGGCGGGGGATCGACCGAGATGGTCTGGCTGCGCGGCCGGCAGGGCCACAACCAGCCCACCCGGCAGCGGATCGCCGATTGGGCCTCGCTGACGGTCGGCGTGGTGACCCTGGCCGAACGGCATGGCGGCATCAATGTCACGCCTGAGAGCTTCGAGGCGATGGTTGCCGATGCCAGCGAGCATCTGGCCGGGTTCGCCCGGTCCGCCCGGCGGGCGACCGAGGGGGCCAATTTCCACCTTCTCGGCACGTCCGGCACGGTGACGACATTGGCCGGCCTGCACCTCGGCCTTGAGCGCTATGACCGGCGTCAGGTCGATGGGCTCTGGATGAGCGACCGGCAGGTCGAGACGGTGCTGCAAACGCTGCTGGGCATGACCTATGACCAGCGCGCGGCCAATGGCTGCATCGGGGCCGAGCGCGCCGATCTTGTGCTGCCCGGCTGTGCCATCTTCGAGGCGATCCGCCGGGCCTTTCCAAGCAAGCGGGTGCGCATTGCCGATCGCGGCTTGCGCGAAGGCATTCTGGTCGAACTGATGACGGCCGATGGCCTCTGGGGCGAGGGCGGGCGATGAGCGAGGCAGGCAAAGGCGGTGGCAAAGGCGGCGGCAGCCGCGATCTTGCCGTCAGGCTGAAGAACGCAAGGGCCCACAAGCATTCCTCGCAGCAATGGCTGCAACGCCAGCTCAATGATCCCTATGTCGCCCAGGCCAAGCGCGACGGCTATCGCAGCCGCGCCGCCTACAAGCTGATCGAGATCGACGATCGCCACCATCTGCTGAAGCCGGGCCAGCGCATCGTCGATCTTGGCGCCGCGCCGGGCGGCTGGTCGCAGGTGGCGGCCAGACGTGTCGACAGTATCAACGGCCGCGGCAAGGTGGTGGGAATCGACCTGCTCGATATCGAGCCGATCGCCGGGGTCGATTTCGCGGTGATGGATTTCAACGATGCCGACGCGCCCGAGCGGCTGAAGGCGATGCTGGGCGGGGCGGCCGATGGCGTGCTCTCCGACATGGCGGCCAATACCACCGGGCACAAGAAAACCGACCATCTGCGGATCATCGGTCTGGCCGAACTGGCGGCAGAGTATGCGCGCGAGGTGCTGTCCCCCGGCGGCTATTTTCTCTGCAAGCTGTTCCAGGGCGGTGAGACGGCAGCGCTGGTGACCGCGCTCAAGCGCGATTTTGCGGTGGTTCGCCACATCAAGCCGGCCGCAAGCCGCGCCGATTCGGCCGAACTCTATGTGCTCGCCACCGGCTTCAGGGGCCATGCCGGGGATGGTCCTGCTGGCGTTCCGGCAGGGACCGGCGGCTGATCCTCTCCAGGTGCATGGACAGCCGGCCGGGCGGTTGTATGATAACTGCAAACCTGCTCGATCGAGGACCCGTCCCCTATGGCCAAGGCTAGGAAAAAGCCGGAAGAGCTGCGTTCCGCCCGCTGGTTCGCTCCCGATGACCTGCGCTCGTTTGGCCATCGCAGCCGCATGAATCAGATGGGCTATGATGTCGCCGAATTCGCCGGCAAGCCGATCATCGGCATCATCAACACCTGGTCCGATTTCGCCCAGTGCCACGCCCATTTCAGGGCGCGCGTCGAGGATGTTAAGCGCGGCGTGCTGATGGCCGGCGGTTTTCCGGTGGAACTGCCGGCGATCTCGGTGTCGGAATCGACGGTCAAGCCGACCTCGATGCTCTATCGCAATTTCCTCGCCATGGAGACCGAGGAGCTGATCCGCTCGCAGCCGGTCGATGGCGTGGTGCTGATGGGCGGCTGCGACAAGACCACGCCCGGCCTCATCCTCGGCGCGACCTCGGCGGACGTGCCGGCGATCTTCATGCCGGCGGGGCCGATGCTGCGCGGCAATTTCCAGGGCAAGCAATTGGGTTCCGGTTCCGATGTCTGGAAATACTGGGATGAGCGTCGCGCCGGCAACATCACCGAGCAGGAATGGTATGACATGCAGACCGGCATCGCCCGCTCCTACGGCGTGTGCATGACCATGGGCACGGCGGCGACGATGACCGGCATCGCCGATGTGCTCGGCCTGTGCCTGCCCGGCGCCTCGGCCATTCCGGCGGCTGATTCCGGCCATATCCGCATGGCTTCCGCCTGCGGCCGTCGCGCGGTCGAGATGGTGTGGGAGGATCTCAAACCCGCCGACATCATGACCCGGCAGGCGTTCCTCAATGCCATCGTTGTTGCCATGGCGATGGGCTGTTCCACCAATGCCGTGATTCATCTGATCGCGATGGCCCGCCGCGCCGGGCACGACATCGGCCTTGCCGAATTCGATGCCACCTCGCGCAAGGTGCCGGTGATCGCCAACATCCGCCCCTCGGGCGACAAATACCTGATGGAGGATTTCTACTATGCCGGCGGCATGCTCGGCCTGATGAGCCGGCTGACCGATCATCTTGACCTTTCCCAGATCAACGCTACCGGCAAGACCTGGAAGACAAGCCTCAAGGGCGCAAAAGTGTTCAATGATGACGTGATCCGCACGCCGGACAATGCCATCTACAAGGAGGGCGCGCTGGCGGTGCTCACCGGCAACATCGCCCCCAATGGCTGCGTCATCAAGCCGAGTGCAGCCGGAGAGACATTCCAGAAGCATTCCGGCCCGGCGCTGGTGTTCGACAGCTACGAGGAGATGAAGGCGGTGATTGATCGGGACGATCTCGACGTGACGGAAAACACTGTGCTGATCCTGCGCAATGCCGGCCCGCTCGGCGGCCCCGGCATGCCGGAATGGGGCATGCTGCCGATCCCGAAAAAGCTGGTGAAACAGGGCGTGCGCGACATGGTTCGGCTTTCCGATGCGCGCATGTCCGGCACCTCCTATGGCGCCTGCATCCTGCATGTCAGCCCTGAAAGCTACATCGGCGGGCCGCTGGCGCTGGTGAAAACCGGCGACATCATCGATCTCGACATCCCCGCCCGCAGCCTCAACATGCGGGTGAGCGACGCCGAACTCGATCGACGCCGCAAGGCATGGAGGAAGCCCGCGCCGCGCTATGAACGCGGCTTCGGCTGGATGTTCTCGCAGCATATTTCCCAGGCCGAGAAGGGCTGTGACTTCGATTTCCTTGAGACCGATTTCGGCGCGCCGGTCGGTGAACCGGCAATCAATTGATCCACTTGAGTTTGTCTCTCCCCATCAGGGGAGGGACAGCAGCGTTTGAGGATTGTCCCGATGCCCCTTTCCCCCGCCACCCGCGACCAGCTGAAGAAGGTCTCCGTCGCCACGCTGTGCTCGGTGCTGTTCAAGCGCGGTCTCAGAAATCAGGTGATCCAGGGCGCCCGGCCGCTCAATCCCGGCCTGCCGGTGATGGTGGGCGAGGCCTATACCGTGCGCTACATGCCGGCGCGCGAGGATCGCAACCCGATGAGCGTGTTCCAGAACCGGGAGCATCCGCAGCGCAAGGCGGTGGAGGAATGCCCGCCGGGCCATGTGCTGGTGTTCGACAGCCGCAAGGACCATCGCGCCGCCTCGGCCGGCGGCATTCTCGTCAGCCGGCTGATGGTGCGCGGCGTTGCCGGCGTCGTCACCGATGGTGGCTTCCGCGACAGCCACGAGATCGCGGCGCTGGCGATCCCCGCCTATCACGTCCAGCCCTCGGCGCCGACCAACCTGACCCTGCACGAGGCGATCGCCATCAACGATCCGATCGGCTGCGGCGATGCTCCGGTGTTTCCGGGCGATGTCATCGTCGGTGATCAGGAAGCGGTGATCGTCATTCCGGCGGGGATCGCCGACGCGGTCGCCGACGAGGCCACCGCCATGACCGTCTATGAGGATTTCGTCATCGACATGGTGCAGAACCACGGCCGCCCGATCCTCGGCCTCTATCCCGCAACCGACACCCAGTCGCTGATCGACTTCGAGGCCTGGCGCAAGCAGCACAACCGCTGAATTAGAGCATTTTCAAGCGAAGTGGCTTCCGGTTCGCGTCAAGAAAATGCGAAAAGACAAGACTAGAGCATTTTCAAGCGAAGTGGCTTCCGGTTCGCGTCAAGAAAATGCGAAAAGA
>DAOMXG010000138.1:0-6548 GCA_035436995.1 Beijerinckiaceae bacterium | reverse complement strand
GGTCGCAGCCGCACGGGCGATGCGCGCCAGCGTGACCTCGCTCTGCACCGCGCCCAGAACGGCCGCCGCCCGCACCGGATCGCCCAGTAGCCGGTCCACGGCGGCTGCGATACCCGATGCGACCTCGTCAAACGACTTCGTCCCTTCGTCGCTGGCAATGCCGCTGGCGGGGACGAAGATATTCTGCGGTGCGGTGCACATCTGGCCGGAATAAAGCGCCAGCGAGAACGCGATGTTGTCGCACATGGCGCGGAAGCTGGCGGTGGAATCGATCACGATACCGTTGACCCCGGCCTCCTCGGTATAGACCTGCCTGCCACCAGCATTGGCGCGCAGCCAGCCGCCGAAGGCCGGCCCACCGGTGAAATCGACAATGCGCACGGCTTCAGCCGTCACCAGCTCTTTGGTGATCGGCGCATCGGCCGTATCGGCCGCGAGCAACACGACATTGGGATCATATCCGGCCTCGGACAGCACCTCGCGCAGGATCTTCAACGACAATGCCACCGGCAGGATCGCCGCAGGGTGCGGCTTGACGATGACGGTATTGCCGGTCGCAAGGCTGGCAAACAGGCCGGGATAGGTGTTCCAGGTCGGGAAGGTCGCGCAGCCGATCACAACCGCAACACCGCGCGGAACGATGCGGAAGCGCTTCTGCAGGCGCAAGGGATCGCCCTTGCCCTGGGGCTTTTCCCAGGTCACCTGCTGCGGCACGCGGCGCATTTCGGCAACCGCATAGGCAATGGCCTCCAGCGCGCGATCCTGCGCATGCGGACCGCCAGCCTGGAAGGCCATGGCGAAAGCCTGGCCCGAGGTATGCATCACCGCCTCAGCCACCAGGAAGCTCTGGCGGTTCACCCGGTGCAGCGCCTCGATGAGGACCCCGGCCCGATCCTCGACGGACGCGGCGGCCCAGCCGGAGCCCGCAGCACCCGAAGCGGCCACAAGCCGTTCGACGCCGGCAGCCGGATAGGTAATGCCCAGCCCCTTGCCGTCGAAAGGAGACGTCTCCGCGCCGACATAGCGATCTGCCGGATGGCTTGCATCGAACCGGAACGGCTGCCCCTTCAAAGCGGCAAAGGCAGCAGCCGCATCGGCCTTGGCGGTCTCGCCATAGATCTTGCCGGAGGGCATTTCCGGATAGGCGCTCCAGTAGGTCCGCTCGGATATCGCCTTGAGGGCGCGCTCCAGAACTTCCGCGTGACGGCTGGCAAATTCACTCATGACATCCTCCCGGCGGGGCAGACCGCGCCGATTTCTGTTTGAAGCATTATTGACCAAGCATTCGGTCAATGTAAAGATGCCCGTAACGATTTCCTCATCCGGCCGGATGGGGATAAAAGGATGCGCAGGGAGGGCCCATGTCGGCCGGATCATCAGAGCCGGAATTGCTGATCAGCCGCGCGGACGGCGTTCTGACGCTGACGCTCAACCGCCCGCATCGCTTCAACGCCTTCACCGTTTCGCTGCACGAGGCCCTGATCGACGCCTTGCGCCAGGCGGCTGCCGATCCCGGCATCCGCTCCTTGCTGCTGACCGGCGCGGGGCGCGGCTTCTGCGCCGGGCAGGATCTGTCGGATCGCGCCGTTGCGCCGGGCAGCGCGCGGCCCGATCTCGGCTTGTCGCTGGACAAGCGCTACAATCCTTTGATCCGCTGCATCCGTGCGATGGGCAAGCCGGTCATCTGCGCGGTCAATGGCGTGGCGGCGGGGGCCGGCGCCAATGTTGCACTTGCCTGCGACATTGTTCTGGCCGCCCGCTCGGCCCGCTTCCTCCAGGCCTTTGCCAAACTGGGGCTGGTGCCTGATTCGGGCGGCAGCTGGCTGCTCGGACGGCTGATCGGCGATGCCCGGGCGCGGGCGGCGATTCTGCTGGCAGAGCCGATCAGCGCCGAACAGGCCGCCGATTGGGGAATGATCTGGAAGGTTGTCCCGGACGATGAGCTGATGACCGAGGCGACGGGGCTTGCCAGACGCCTCGCGGACGGCCCCACCTATGGATACGGGCTGATCAAACAGGCACTGGATGCGGCAGCGACCCGCTCGCTGTCCGAGCAACTCGATCTTGAACGCGACCTGCAACGCAAGGCCGGCGCCTCCGATGACTATGCCGAAGGCGTGCGCGCCTTCACCGAAAAACGCGAACCCCGCTTTACCGGACGAGGCCCCGACGATGAACGCTGACGATATTGCCAAGAAGAGCACCGAACTGATGTGGGCCGAGGACAACGCCTCGGCGCATCTGGGCATGAAGCTGGTCCATGTCGGGCCGGGCAAAGCGGTGCTGACCATGCCGGTCGCGGTCTCAATGACCAACGGTCACGGCACCTGCCACGGCGGCTATATCTTCACGCTGGCTGATTCCGCCTTTGCCTTTGCCTGCAACAGCTACAACCAGCGCTGTGTCGCCGCCCATTGCTCGATCACCTATCTGGCGCCGGCGCGGGCCGGCATGCTGTTGCGCGCCACAGCCGCCGAACAGCAGCGGGTCGATCGCAACGGCATCTACGACATCACCATCACCGATGATGCGACCGGCGCCGTGATCGCCGAATTTCGTGGTCACAGCCGCACCATCGCTGGCACATTCTTCTAAGTCTGCGCGCCAATTTCCGGGAACCTGCCATGCTCGACCTGACACCGAACCGCAAAGACCTCGATCCGATCGAAATTGCCTCGCGCGACGAAATAGCGGCCCTCCAGTTCCATCGGCTGAAGCGGACGTTGCGCCATGCCTATGAGAATGTGGCGCATTATCGGGCAACCTTCGATGCAGCGGGTGCAACGCCGGACGACCTCAAGAGCCTTGCCGATCTCGCCAAATTCCCCTTCACCACGAAGAAGGACCTGCGTGACACCTACCCGTTCGGCATGGTCGCCGTGCCGATGGATCAGGTCGCGCGCGTGCACGCCTCGTCCGGGACCACCGGCAAGCCGACGGTCGTGGCCTATACCAAGGCCGATCTTGATGTCTGGGCCAATGTGGTGGCGCGCTCCATTCGGGCATCGGGCGGACGGCCCGGCATGAAGGTGCATGTCGCTTATGGCTATGGGCTGTTCACCGGCGGCCTTGGCGCGCATTACGGAGCGGAGAAACTGGGCTGCACCGTCATCCCCATGTCGGGCGGCATGACCGAACGGCAGGTGCAGCTGATCACCGACTTCAAGCCGGACATCATCATGGTGACGCCCTCCTACATGCTGGCGATCCTCGACGAGTTCCGCCGCCAGGGAATCGATCCGCGCACCTCAAGCCTCAAGGTCGGGATTTTCGGCGCCGAACCGTGGACCAATGCGATGCGTGGCGAGATCGAGGATGCGTTCGATATGCACGCGGTTGACATCTACGGCCTGTCCGAAGTGATGGGCCCCGGCGTTGCCAATGAATGTGTCGAGACCAAGGATGGCCTGCATGTCTGGGAGGACCATTTCTATCCCGAGATCATCGATCCGGTGACCGGAGCCGTCTTGCCGGACGGAGAAGTGGGCGAATTGGTGTTCACCTCGCTGACCAAGGAAGCGCTGCCGATCATCCGCTACCGGACGCGCGACCTGACGCGGCTGTTGCCCGGCACAGCCCGTTCGATGCGCCGTATCGAGAAAATCACCGGCCGCTCGGATGACATGATCATCCTGCGCGGGGTCAACGTGTTCCCCACCCAGATCGAGGAGCAGATCCTCAAATGCACGGGGCTGACGCCGCATTTCTTCATCGAACTCAGCCGCAAGGGCCGGCTGGACACGATGAGCGTGGTGGTGGAAGCGCGCCCCGGCGCCACGGATGCGGAGGCCCGCAAGGCATCCGCCAAGTTGCTGGCCCATCACATCAAGGCCGTCGTCGGCATTTCCACAGACATCCGGGTGGTTGATCCCGGCGGGGTCGAGCGTTCCGGTGGAAAGGCACGCAGGGTGTTCGACCTCCGGCCAAAACTGTGATACCGGCGCGGAGGCCTAACCTGTCGAAAGGGTTTTCCCTTGGCCCGCCTCCGCGCCGCAGACTACGATGACAAGCGCCGTGCCCTGCTTGACGTGGCCGCACGGCTTTTTGCCACTGCAGGATTCGACCGGACCTCGATCAGCGAGATCGCCGGCGCGGCTGGCGTGTCGAAGGCGCTGCTCTATCACTATTATTCGGGCAAGGATGAGGTTCTGTTCGACATCATCCATAGCCACATCCAGGAGCTGGTGCAGCAAGTTGAGCAGGCTGATCGCCGCGACCTGCCACCGGTGGACCATCTGCGCGGCCTGATTGTCGCAACGCTCGAGGCGTATCGTGACGCTGACACCATGCACAAGGTGCAGATCAACGAACTGTCCAAACTGTCCGACGAACGCCAGCAGGTGATTCGGGCACTCGAGCGGCGGCTGGTGACCATCATGGCCGGCGCCATCCTGCGTATCAACCCGGCGCTGGCCGACGTCGCCGAGAGTCGCCTGCTCAAACCGGTGACCATGGCGCTGTTCGGCGTGCTGAACTGGACCTACCTATGGTTCCGTGACGGCAAGCCGCTGACGCGCGAGGCCTATGGGGACATCGTCACGAAGCTGTTCGTCGATGGTGTGATGCGGATGGTCGAGGCCGACGCCAAGACGTAGCAATCCTCGCGTGGATCAGAAACACAGGCTCCAGGCAGCAGCCATCAATTCGGTAAAGACGGCAGAGCCGAAACGCCACCACAGCGCGGCTGCCAGAACGGCCAGGAAAGCCAAGGCCAGCCAGCCGATCCTGCCGAGCGCCGGGCTTGCCGATACCTCCGCCATCGCTCAGCCGTCCTTGCCTGCCGGCTCGCCGATTGCCGGGCCATCCGCCATTCCGGCCAGAACCTCGGCGATATGGCGGGCACGCACCTTCGAGCCCCGCCGTTGCAGCTTGCCGGCCATGTTCATCAGGCAGCCGAGATCCCCGGCAAGCACCGTCGTGGCCGCACTCGCCTCGATATTGGCGGCCTTCTTGCTGACGATAGCATCGGACAATTCGCCATACTTGACCGCAAAGGTGCCGCCGAAACCGCAGCAGCTCTCGGTTTCGTTCATCTCGGCAAGGGTCAGTCCCTCAACGCTTGCAAGCAGCTTGCGCGGCTGCTGACGAATGCCGAGTTCGCGCAGACCGGAGCAGCTGTCGTGATAGGTGACGGTTCCCTCGTACCGGGCGGCGACCTCCGTCACACCCATGATGTCGGTCAGAAACGAGACCAGCTCATAGGTTTTCGCCGCCACAGCCTCGATACGCGGGCCCAGGTCCGGATCGCCGGCGAACAGCTCGGGATAATGGGTGCGGATCATGCCACCGCAGGAGCCGGACGGCACGACGACATAATCATATGGAGCGAAGGCCTCGGCCATCTGTGCCGCAAGGGCGGCCGCCGTCTTGCGGTCGCCGTTGTTGAAAGCCGGCTGGCCGCAGCAGGTCTGCACCGGAACCTCGACCGTGCAACCGGCCTGCTCCAGCAGCTTGACGGCAGCAAAACCGACATTCGGCCGCATCAGGTCGACAAGACAGGTCGCAAACAGCGCTACGCGCGGATTGGCTTTGGCGGAAGCTCTGGCTTGGGATGTCACGTCGCTGGCCTCTTGTCGCTCCGGCCCATGCCGGCTGGGCGGCGCCAGAGTGGCGCAATTGCCGGCGCGCTTCAAGCCTCAAGCGCCTGCCTGAGGTCGGCAATCAGGTCGTCGGGGTGTTCAAGCCCGATCGACAAGCGCACGAGCGAATCCAAAACACCCATTTCCTGCCGCTGGGCCGGGGTGAAGCGCTGGTGCGTGGTCGTCGCCGGATGCACGGCAAGGCTCTTGGCATCGCCCAGATTGTTGGAAATGCGGATGATGTTCAGCCGATTGAGAAACGCATAGGCAGAAGCCTTGCTGTCACCGACCTCGAAACACATCAGTGTTGAACCCGCCTGCATCTGCCGGGCAATCAGCGCAGCATCGGGATGATCCTTGCGTCCGGGATAGCGCAATTGACCGATCCTCGGATGGCCCGCCAGCCAGTCAGCAACAACCACCGCCGTTTCGGACTGACGGCGCAGGCGCAGCGGGAAAGTCTCAAGCGACTTCAACAGGACCCAGGCATTGAAGGGCGACATCGCCGGCCCGGTCTGGCGCAGCAGGGTGTGGACATGTTCGTCAATAAAGGCCTGGGAGGCAAGGATCACGCCGCCGAGGCACCGGCCCTGCCCATCGATATGCTTGGTCGCCGAATAGACAACGCAATCGGCGCCAAGCTTCAGCGGCTGCTGCCAGAGAGCCGTGGCGAATACATTGTCAACGACCAGCTTGGCGCCCGCCGCATGGGCAATCTTGGCCACCGCGGCGATATCAATGATTTCGAGCGTCGGATTGGACGGGCTTTCAAGAAAGAACGCGCGCGTGTTGGGCCGCACGGCCGCGCGCCAGGCAGCAAGATCGCGACCATCGACCAGCGTGCTTTCAACGCCGAACCGCGGCAGGTGCTCCTCGACCACATAACGGCAGGAGCCAAACAACGCCCGCGAGGAGACGATGTGATCGCCGGCCCGGACAAGCCCGGTCAGCGCCGCGGTGACCGCCGCC
>DAOMXG010000137.1:0-6567 GCA_035436995.1 Beijerinckiaceae bacterium | reverse complement strand
TGACCTGCGCCGGATCTTGCGCACCGCACCCGACCTGCCGCGCTGCCTCACACGCCTGGCTATTAACCGGGGCGGCCCGCGGGACCTTGCCGCGCTGGCGCAAGGCATTCGCGCGGCCATTGCCATTGCCGCGCTGTTGCCGCCGGAGGCCCCGACCGAGATTGCCGGGGCAGCCGAACGGCTCAGGCACGTCGATACGAGGCTGGCCGACGAACTCGAACGCGCACTGGCCGATGAACTGCCGTTGCTCAGGCGTGACGGCGGCTTTGTGCGCGCCGGGTATGATCCGGCGCTGGAGGAGGCGTGGGCGCTGAAGGATGACAGCCGCGCGGTGATCGCCGGCCTGCAGCAGCGCTATGCGGCGGACACCGACTGCCGCAGCCTGCGCATCAAATACAACAACATGCTCGGTTATTTCATCGAGGTGCCGCAGGTCGCCGGCGAGCGACTGGTGCAGCCGCCGCTCAATGCCCTGTTCGTGCATCGCCAGACCATGGCGGGTGCCATGCGGTTTTCAACCACCGAATTGTCGGAGCTGGAGGCGCGCATCGCCTCGGCCGGCGAGCGGGCCATCGGCATCGAGATCAGGATCTTCGATGATCTTGCTTCCCGCGTTCTGGCCGTCGATGCCGCCTTGCGCGGAGCGGCCGAGGCGATGGCGATCATCGATGTCACCGCCGCGCTGGCCGATCTTGCGGCCGATCGCGGCTGGACACGGCCGGACATCGCCGAGGATGGTGCCTTCCATATCGAGGCGGGGCGGCATCCGGTGGTCGAGGCGGCGCTGGCGCGGGGCGGCGCGAGCTTTGTCGCCAACGATTGCGAATTGCATGGGGCCGGCGAGGCTGGCGAGATATTGCTGGTCACCGGCCCGAACATGGCCGGCAAATCGACCTATCTCAGGCAGAATGCACTGATTGCCATTCTGGCACAGATGGGATCCTTCGTGCCCGCCCGTCTTGCCCGCATTGGTATCGTTGACCGTCTGTTCAGCCGGGTCGGCGCCGCCGATGATCTGGCGCGCGGCCGTTCCACCTTCATGGTCGAGATGGTCGAGACCGCCGCCATTCTCAATCAGGCCACCGCCCGCAGTCTGGTCATTCTCGATGAGATCGGCCGCGGCACGGCCACCTATGACGGCCTCTCCATCGCCTGGGCGACGATTGAGCACCTGCACGAAAAGACCCGCTGCCGGGCGCTGTTCGCGACCCATTTCCACGAACTGACGGTGCTGTCCAAGCGGCTGAACCGCCTGCGCCCGGTGACCATGCGGGTAACCGAATATCGCGGCGATGTGGTGTTTCTGCATGAGGTGGTGCCGGGCGCGGCTGATCGCTCCTATGGCATTCAGGTGGCCAAGCTTGCCGGTTTGCCGGCGCCGGTCGTGGAGCGGGCGCGGGCGGTGCTGAAAGAGCTTGAAAAGACCGACCGGGCGGCGCCGGTCGCCCGACTGGTCGATGACCTGCCGCTGTTCGCTCTCACCCGGCCGGAGCCGGTCGCTCCGCGCCCCGATCCTTTGCGCGAGGCTGTCGCTGCGCTCAATCCCGACGAGATGTCCCCGCGCGAGGCGCTGGACGCGCTCTATCGACTCAAAGCCATCAAGCCGGAGGCGTAATGTCGAGGATAGGAGCGAAAGCGATGCCGAGCAGCCGCCCAGGGCGGCGTTGCGAGGGTCGGTCCGCACGGGACCAAATGGTCCAACGTGCGGGCCACGACTACAAGCCCTTCACGCCTTGCCGGTCCGGACCGTGACCGTCGAGGCCGGGCTCTGCTTCAGCGTCTGGAAAACGACGCAATAGCGCTCGGTGAGCTTGATCAACTGGGCGATCTGCTCCTCGCCGGCATCGGTGTCGAGATCGAACGCGAGCCGGATCGCCTGAAAGCCGACCGGCGCCTCCTTGGCAACGCCGAGCGTGCCGCGGAAATCGAGATCGCCTTCGGCACTCACCCTGCCGGCCTTCAGGTCAATTCCCAGCGCGGTCGAGACCGCCTTCAGCGTCACCCCGGCGCAGGCGACCAGCGCTTCGAGCAGCATGTCGCCCGAGCAGAGTTCGGCGCCCGACCCGCCGGTGAACGGATGCAGCCCCGCTTCGGCAATGGCGCGCCCGGTCTCGACCTTGCAGGCGATCTTGGATTCGTCGATCTGCCCGCTTGCCTTCAGGGTCAGAATGGCGGCGGCGCCATCCTCCTTGTAGCGGGCCTTGAGCGGTGCTTGAAGGGCACGAAGGGCGTCGGCGTCCATTGCAGGATCCTTGATTGTCCTACCACCAGGCGGCAGCAGCGGGTTGATCGGTCTTGGCGGTTGCGGCGCGCGCCTCGGCCAGCGAGCCGTCGAGCGCCTTCAGGATGCGGCGCTTGAGCGCCAGAAACTCGTCCGAGAGCGGGTCACGCGGCCGGTCGCTGTCAATGGCGATCTCGGCGAAGATGCGGCCCGGATGCGGTTGCATGACGATGACCCGGTCGGCCAGCGCCACCGCTTCCTCGACATCGTGGGTGACGATCAGCAACGTCGGCCGCTTGGCCTCCCACAAAGCCAGCAGATGTTCGTGCAGGGAGGCGCGGGTGAAGGCATCAAGGGCCGAGAACGGCTCATCCAGCAGCAGCACTTTCGGCTCCGGCGCCAGCGCCCGCGAAATGGCGACACGCTGTGCCTGCCCGCCGGAAAGCTGGCGGGGCCAGCGGTCATTGTAGCCATCAAGGCCAACACGGTGGAGCGCAAAGTCAACGCGCGCCTTCTGCTCGTCTTTTGCCAGGCCGGACAGGCCGAAGGCGATGTTGTCGGCCACCGTCAGCCACGGCAGCAGGCGCGGTTCCTGAAAGATCAGGCCGATCGCCTCGTTCGGCGCTGTGATGATGGCCTCGTCCACCGCGACCGACCCTTGGGTTGGCGCATCAAGCCCGGCGACAAGCCGCAGCAGCGTGGTTTTTCCGCAGCCGGAGCCACCGACCATGGCCACGATCTCGCCCGGCTTCAGGGTCAGCGAAACGTCCTTCAGCGCGACATTGCCGCCAACGTAGGTTTTCGACAGTCGTTCGAGCGTCAGCATTTCACAGCTCCGCCCGCGCCGTATCCTGCCAGGCCAGCAGCGGCGCTGTCACAGCCACCAGAATGCCGTCCCATAATTTGCCGAGCATCGCAAAGACGATGATCGCGGCGACGATCTGGTCCGGCTTGCCGAGCTGCTGACCATCGACCAGCAGATATCCGAGCCCTTCGGATGCGCCCATGAACTCGGCCGCCACCACGAACATGAATCCGAGCCCGAGCCCGGAACGCAGCGCAATCGCCCAGGAGGGCAGGATCGCCGGCAGCAGGATGCGCCGCATCATCTCGGTCCGGCCAAGCCGGAACATCCGCCCAACCTCGATCAGCTTGCGATCGACCGACTGGATGGCGCCCATCACGCCAAGATAGACCGGGAAGAACACGCCCACTGCGATCAGAGTCACCTTGGGTGCTTCGAAAATGCCGAACCACAGGATGAACAGCGGCACCCAGGCGATCGACGGCACCGATCTGAGGCCCTGGAACAGCGGGTCGGTCAACCTGCGGAAAATCGGCACTGCGCCGGAAATGGCGCCGAGGATCGTCCCTGCCAGTGCGCCCAGCGCAAAACCGGCGCCGACACGGCCAAGCGTCGCCAGAATGTGCTTGAGAAGATCGCCCGTCTTCCACAGGTCGACCAGCGTGAGCCAGATGCGGCTTGGCGGCGGCACCAGCCGGCCATTGGACAGGCCGGCGCTCACGGCCAGCTCCCACCCAAGCGCCAGCGTCAGGGGCAGCAGCAGACCGACGCCGAGGTTGCCAAACAGAGCTGAACGAGGCGAACCCCGACGGGCATCCGTCGGGGTTTGCGAACGACTCTGCACAGCCTCGGCGTCACTCATGCCGCGGGCGCCTCACTTGGATCAGGATTTCAGCCCTGCCGTGTAGGACGGATCGATCAAGGCTGCAACCGTTGCCTTGACGTTGACATCGGCCTTGATCACCTCGGCCTGTTGCAGCGCGACGCCGGCCTGTTCGATGGCCTCGGCCTGCACCGGTCCGATCACCGAGGTGGAGAGGTCCGTGCGGGTGAGCTGCCGCTCGATGACGTTGTCCGGCAGACGCGCGGCCTTGACCAGCGCCGCCTTCAGTTCCGCCGGATTGGCCAGCGCATGTCTGCGAGCCCGCTCGTAGACAGCGATAACGCGCTTGACCACTTCAGGGTTCTTGGCTGCGAAATCCTCGCGCACGTTCAGCACGCCCCAGGTGTTGTTCTCCGGCTTGCGGTAGAACAGCCGCGCGCCATCCTCGACCTCGGCCTGCGCCATGATCGGGTCAAGCCCGGCCCAGGCGTCGACATCGCCGCGGATGAGCGCGGTCTTGCCATCGGCGTGCTGCAGCAGCACGAATTTCACATCGCTCGCCGCAACCTTGTGGTCGAGCAGCGCGCGGATGAGGAAAATGTGGGGGTCGGTGCCGCGCGTCACGGCGACCGACTTGCCCTTGAGATCGGCAACGGACTTGATCTCGTCCTTCTTGGTGACAAGTGCGGTCCATTCGGGGCGCGAATAGACCGATACGGACTTGATCGGGTTGCCGCCGATCTTGCCGATCAGGGCCGCTGCACCAGCGGTGGAACCGAAGTCGATGGAGCCGGCATTGAGGAATTCCAGCGCCTTGTTCGAGCCGGCGGACTGCACCCACTGGATGGCGGTGCCGTCGGCCTTGAACTCGTCTTCGAGCCACTTGTTGTCGCGGATGATCAGGCTGAGGGGGTTGTAGGTGGCCCAGTCGACCGTGATCTTGCCGAGCTTCTGCGCGAGGGCGGGCCGTGCCAGCGACGAGGCGGCGACGCTGGCGGCGGTGGCGAGGAAGGTGCGGCGATTGAAGATCATGGTCGTGTTCCGGGACTGGATGGTCGTCTGACGTTCGGGCCTTTGGAGGAGGCTGTCGTTCTTTTAATCGAACGAATTGGTCTCGTCAACCCAAACCAAACAAAATGTTCTTTTTTAAGAACGGAATGCCATGGGCGGTACCTCAAGCGTTGCAGGCTTTGCGCTGCATGCGAGCGCTGCCCCGCGCTCGAAGGGAGCCGCCGGGGACAGGTGCGAGCATGCCGACCGGCTGTCGACAAGCGCACTGCGCGTGCAGTCGTCGAGCGCCGGAGCCGGTCCTGAGCGGGGATCTGACGCAATGATCGGCCAGCATGAAGGCTTGCCCGTTGCCGCAAGCTGGCTAACATCGGTCACGAGGTAGAGTGGATTATGGTCACGCGCGTAGCAACGGTCGCATTCGAGGGCATCGAGGCCCGGCCCGTCGATGTGCAGGTGCAGGTAGCGTCCGGTTCGGTCGCCTTCATTCTGGTAGGGCTTCCTGACAAGGCCGTGGCCGAATCGAAAGAGCGGGTGCGCGCCGCGCTCACGGCTTCCGGACTGGCCATGCCGGCCAAACGCGTGGTGGTCAATCTTGCCCCGGCCGATCTGCCCAAGGAGGGCAGCCACTTCGATTTACCCATCGCCCTGGGCATCATGGCAGCCATCGGCGCTGTTCCTTCCGATGCCCTGAATGGCTTTACGGTCCTCGGGGAACTGGCGCTTGACGGCGCAATTTCGGCGGTAGCAGGGGTCCTGCCGGCGGCCATTGCGGCCAATGCGCGTGGCCATGGTTTGATCTGTCCGCGTGCGTCGGGGCCGGAGGCCGCCTGGGCCGGTGGCGAAATGGATGTGCTGGCTCCTGCCTCCCTCATCCAGTTGGCCAACCATTTCAAGGGAACCCAGGTGCTCTCCCGCCCAGAGCCGGTGATCAGCGCCGCAGCGAGTACGCTTCCGGATCTAAAGGATGTCAAGGGACAGGAGACCGCCAAGCGGTGCCTGGAGATCGCGGCGGCGGGCGGCCACAACCTGCTCATGTGTGGACCGCCCGGGGCCGGCAAGTCGATGCTGGCCCAGCGCCTGCCCTCGATCCTGCCACCGCTGACGCCGCGTGAACTGCTCGAAGTGTCGATGGTCCATTCCATCGCGGGATTGCTCACCGATGGCGCGCTGACCAATCGGCGCCCGTTCCGCTCGCCGCATCATTCGGCTTCGATCGCGGCTCTCACCGGCGGCGGGCTGCACGCACGTCCAGGAGAAGTGTCGCTCAGCCATCACGGTGTCCTGTTTCTCGATGAATTGCCGGAATTCCAGCCTCAGGCGCTCGATTCGATGCGCCAGCCGCTGGAAACCGGCGAGGTCTCGGTATCCCGCGCCAACAACCGGGTTACCTATCCGGCCCGTTTCTCTCTGGTTGCGGCGATGAATCCGTGCAAATGCGGCCGTGCCCTCGAGCCGGGCTACGCCTGCAAGCGCGCGCCCAATGACAAATGCATGGCGCAGTATCAGGCGCGGCTTTCCGGGCCGCTGATCGACCGGTTTGATCTTTATGTCGAGGTTGCGGCTGTCACCGCCGCTGATCTCGTTCTGCCGCCGCCCTCGGAAGGATCGGCGGAGGTGGCGGTGCGCGTGGCGGCTGCACGGCAGCGTCAGGCCGCCCGTTATGAGGCGTTGGGGCTTGACGGCCGCACCAACGCCGCCGCGCCCGCC
>DAOMXG010000136.1:0-6631 GCA_035436995.1 Beijerinckiaceae bacterium | reverse complement strand
GGTTCGGGCCGCTCGATCCCCGGCGTCGACCTCGGCCGCGCGGTGCGGCAGGCGGTGGAGGCCGGCGTTCTCGTCAAGGGCGGCGGCCATGCCATGGCAGCGGGAATCACGGTCCTGCGCGACAGGATCGCCGCGTTCCAGACATTCGTTGAGGATCGCCTCGCCGCCGATGTCGCCCGTGCCCGCGCCGACCGCGCGCTGAAGATCGACGCGGCGCTGACGCCCGCCTCGGCAACCCCGGCGCTGCTGAAGGACATAGAGGCGGCCGGACCGTTCGGACAGGGCAATCCGGAGCCGGTATTCGCCTTCCCTGCCGTGCGCCTCGTCGATCTGTTCGAAGTCGGCCAAGGCCATCTCAAACTGCGACTGGTGGGCGGGGATGGCGCGCGGCTTGGCGCGGTGGCGTTCCGTGCAGCGCAATCGCCGCTCGGCCAGGCGCTGGTGCGGGCGAAGGGAAGCACCCTGCACGTCTGCGGCTCGCTGGCGCTCGATCGCTGGGGCGGACGCGAGAGCGTCGAACTCCGGCTCAGCGATGCCGCGCCGGCCGGCCGGCGATAGGCCCCTGCCCGGTTGTCAAAAAGCCGCTGAAAGCCCTTGCCGCGAACGATCCGGACCTTTATACGAACCCCGCTGCACGGCGCCTCGCGCCGCTGCGATGCGCCCTTCGTCTATCGGTTAGGACTCCAGATTTTCAATCTGGCAAGACGGGTTCGACTCCCGTAGGGCGCGCCATTGCTTCCCCCCCTCTGCCAGAGACGATGCGAGCCTTGCAGGTCTGGCGCAAAGGCCACAGGACTGTGATTGACTTTAGTCGGAGCCGGGTCTCTGATGCGGGAAGTCGCTCGCTCTCAAGTCGGGCAATTTCTGGAGGCCCAGCATGATCCCCCTTTCGTTCAATCGCCGCGGCGCGTTGTTGGCTGCCGCGATCCTGTCCTCGACGGCCCTGACCGGCGTTGCGCCCGCGCTGGCGCAGACCCCGAAGGACACGATCGTGATGGCGCGCCAGATCGACGACATCATCTCGCTCGATCCGGGCGAGGCCTTCGAATTTTCCGGCGTCGAGGTTGTGACCAATGTCTATGACAAGCTGGTCGGGGTCGATATCGCCAAGAACAATGCGCTGGTCGGGGATCTTGCCACCAGCTGGACGGTGAGCGACGACAGCCTGACCTACACGTTCAAGCTGCGGCCGGGCGTCAAGTTCCATTCCGGCAACCCGCTGACTGCGGCCGACGTGGTCTATTCCTTCCAGCGGGCGGTGACGCTGAACAAGTCGCCCGGCTTCATTCTCGCCCAGTTCGGCCTGACCAAGGAAAACGTGCTGGAGAAGGTCAAGGCGGTTGATGATCTCACCGTGCAGATCGTCGTCAACAAGCCCTATGCGCCGACATTCTTTCTCAACTGCATGACCTCGGGCGTCGCCTCGATCGTCGATTCCAAGACGGTCAAGGCCAACGAAAAGGACGGCGACTTCGGCAATGGCTGGCTCAAGGCCAATTCGGCCGGCACCGGCGCCTACAGCCTGCGCGCCTGGCGGGCCGGCGAACAGGTGGCGCTTGAGGCCAATCCGAACTGGTTCAAGGGCGCACCGAAGAACAAGCGCGTCATCATCCGCCATGTGGCCGAACCCGCATCGCAGCGCCTGCTGCTCGAAAAGGGCGATGTCGATTATGCACGCAACCTGCACAAGGATGCGCTGACCGCCATCAAGTCCAACCCGAACCTGCAGACGGTCCAGGGCACCAAGGGCTATATCCTCTATCTCGGCCTCAACACCAAAAATCCCAATTTCGCCAAACCGGAAGTGCGCGAGGCGATGAAGTGGCTGGTCGATTACGAAGCGATCGAGCGCAACATCGTTCAGGGCACGTTCCAGCAGCACCAGAGCTTCCTGCCGCAGGGCTTCCTCGGCGCGATCACCGACAAGCCCTACAAGTTCGATGTCGCCAAGGCCAAGGAACTGCTCGCCAAGGCGGGCCTGCCGAACGGCTTTTCGGTGACCATGGATGTGCGCTCGATCGCGCCGATTGCCGATATCGCCCAGGCGATCCAGGCAAGCTGGGCCCAGGCCGGCGTCAAGCTCGAACTGATCCCCGGCGACGGCAAGGCGACGCTGACCAAATATCGCGCCCGCCAGCATGACATCTACATCGGCCAGTGGGGGCCGGATTATCTTGATCCGCACACCAACGCCGAGACCTTCGCCATCAATGTCGACAATACCGACGATGCAAAGTCCAAGACGCTGGCCTGGCGCAATGCCTGGGACATCCCGGAGATGACCAAGACCACCCAGGCCAACGTGCTCGAACGCGATGCCGACAAGCGCAAGGCGGTCTATGAGGCGCTGCAGCGCGAGCACCAGAAGTCCTCGCCCTTCGTTATCATGTATCAGCAGATCGAGGTGGCGGCCTACGGCAAGCAGGTTTCCGGCTTCGTCGTCGGCCCGACCTCGGACACCAACTACTTCCACACGATCGAGAAGAAGTAAGGCTGCAACGCCATTGGGCCGGCCGCAATCTGACCGATTGCGGCCGGTGCGGTCGTTTGGGGGTTGAGTATCATGGCGGCAATGACGGGTCCGGGTCGTGTCCTGCTGGCGGTTTCGCGGGAGCTGGTGACGATCGTCGTGACGATCCTCGGCCTGCTGGCCGTCACCTTCCTGATCGCCCGGGTGATGCCGGTCGATCCGGTGCTGGCGGTGGTCGGCGACAATGCCCGGCCCGATGTCTATGAAAAAGCACGGCTGGAGATGGGCCTGGACAAGCCGCTGCTGGTGCAGTTCTGGCTCTATCTGAACAAGGTCGCCGCCGGCGATTTCGGCCGGTCGGTGCTGACCTCCAAACTGGTGCTCGACGATATCAAGCGGGTGTTTCCGGCAACGCTCGAACTGGCGACGCTGGGCACGCTGATCGGCATCAGCCTCGGCATTCCGCTGGGCGTGCTGGCGGCAACCCGGCAGGGCCGCTGGCCCGACCATATCGCCCGGTTCATCGGGCTTTTCGGCTATTCGATCCCGATTTTCTGGCTGGGGCTGATGGGCCTGCTACTGTTCTACGCCAAACTCGGCTGGGTGGCCGGGCCGGGGCGGATCGATGTTGCGTATCAGGATTTCGTCACGCCGATGACCGGCGTGCTGCTCATCGATTGCGCGCTGCAGGGCGAATGGGACGCATTCCGCAACGCAGCGCGTCACCTCATCCTGCCCTCGGCGGTGCTCGGCCTGTTCTCCACCGCCTATATCAGCCGGATGACGCGCTCGTTCATGATCAACGAGTTGCAGCAGCATTACGTGACCACGGCACGGGTCAAGGGATTGAGCGAGCGGCGGGTGGTCTGGGGCCATGCCCTGCGCAACGCGATGGTGCCGCTGCTCACCGTCATCGCGCTGTCCTATGCCAACCTGCTGGAAGGCTCGGTGCTGACCGAGACGGTGTTCGCCTGGCCCGGTCTTGGCCGCTACATCACCAATTCCCTGCTCAATGCCGACATGAACGCAGTGCTTGGCGGCACCGTGGTGGTCGGGCTGATCTTCGTGGGCATCAACCTGCTGACGGATGTGCTGGCCCGCGCCGTCGATCCCAGGGCACGGTGAGCGCGATGAGCCTTTACACCTATCTCACCTCGGAACGTCCCGCCTCGCGACGGCAGGCCCAACTCGGCCAGTATTACCGCCAGTGGCAGGCACTGAAGCAGAATCCGCTGGCGCTGATGGGGCTGGTGATCGTGATCGCGCTGCTGATGCTGGCGGCGCTGGCGCCCTGGGTCGCGCCTCACGATCCGATCGCGCAGAATCTCGATCAGCGGCTGCTTGCTCCCTCGGCCAAGCATTTCTTCGGCACCGATGCGCTCGGCCGCGACATCTTCAGCCGTATTGTCTACGGCACGCGGATCACCCTGGTCATCGTGCTGCTGGTGGTGATCTCGGTCGGGCCGCTGGGGCTGCTGATCGGCACACTGTCGGGCTATTTCGGCGGCATCATCGATACGATCCTGATGCGGGTGACCGACATCTTTCTCGCCTTTCCGCGCCTGGTGCTGGCGCTGGCGTTCGTTGCCGTGCTGGGGCCGGGAATCGAGAATGCGGTGATCGCCATCGCCTGCACCGCCTGGCCACCCTATGCGCGGGTGGCGCGCGCCGAAACGATGGTAATCCGCAACGCCGATTACATCGCCGCCGTCCGGTTGCAGGGCGCCTCCAACGCGCGGATCGTGCTCAAGCATGTGGTGCCGATCTGCATTCCCTCGGTGATCGTGCGCACGACGCTCGACATGGCCGGGATCATCCTGACCGCTGCCGGACTCGGATTTCTTGGCCTCGGCGCCCAGCCACCCCTTCCCGAATGGGGGGCGATGATCGCTGCGGGGCGCGAATTCGTGTTCGATCAATGGTGGGTGGCGACCTTCCCCGGTCTGGCGATCTGCCTGGTGGCACTTGGCTTCAACCTGCTGGGCGACGGGCTGCGCGATGTTCTGGATGCAAAGTGAGGGGGACTTGGCATGACGGACGAGACCCCGCTCATTGAGGTCGACAATCTCAGGGTGCGGTTCCACACCCCGACGCGCATTGTCGAGGCGGTGCGCGGCCTGTCCTTCAAGCTTGGCCGCGAGAAGCTGGCGATCGTCGGGGAATCGGGCTCCGGCAAGTCGATGACCGGCCGTGCCATCCTTGATCTGGTGCCTTGGCCCGGCGAGGTGCTGGCCGACCGTCTCGCCTTCCGCGGCGAGGACCTCAGGACAATGGACAGGACGCGACGGCGGGCCTTGCGCGGCAAGTCGATCTCGATGGTGATGCAGGATCCGAAATTCTCGCTCAATCCGGTGATGAGCGTCGGCAAGCAGATCAGCGAAGCCTTCCGGCTGCATCACCGGCTGACCGGCGCCGAAGCGCGCGACCGGACGCTGGCGATGCTTGAGGCGGTGCAGATCCGCGAGCCGGGCCGGGTTTACGATCTTTATCCGCACGAGGTCTCCGGCGGCATGGGGCAGCGCATCATGATCGCCATGATGCTGGTGGGTGAACCGGATGTGCTGATCGCGGACGAGCCGACCTCGGCGCTCGATGTGACGGTGCAGGCGCAGGTTCTCCAGATCATGGAGCGCCTCGTCTCCGAGCGCGGCATGGGGCTGATCCTGATCAGTCACGATCTGCCGCTGGTCTCGGCCTTCTGCGACCGCGTGATCGTCATGTATGCCGGCCGGGCGATGGAAACGCTCGACGCCAAGGCCCTCGGCAAGGGCCGGCATCCCTACACCAAGGGGCTGATCGAATGCCTGCCCGATCTCGATTACCCGAAAGAGCGGCTGGCCGTGCTCAATCGCGACCCTGCCTGGATCGGACCCTGACATGAGCGCCCTGCCCGCCATCGAGGTCCGCAACCTCAACGTCCATTTCGGCACGGCCCATGTGCTCCGCGATGTCAGCTTCTCTGTCGCCGCCGGCGAGAGCTTCGGACTGGTGGGGGAATCGGGCTCAGGCAAATCGACAGTGCTGCGCGCGCTCTCCGGCCTCAATCCGAACTGGTCGGGCACGGTCCGGTTCAACGGCCGCGACCATGTGACGAGACCGGCCAGAGACTTCTATCGTCAGGTCCAGATGGTGTTTCAGGATCCGTTCGGATCACTGCATCCGCGCCTGACGGTCGATGCCTGCCTGGCCGAACCGCTGGCCATCCACGGCATTGGCGATCCGGACCGTCGCATCGAACAGGCGCTGGCAGATGTCGGCCTCGATCACGGGTTCCGCTTTCGCTATCCGAACCAGCTCTCCGGCGGGCAGCGCCAGCGCGTCGCCATCGCCCGCGCGCTGATCCTCGAACCGTCGATCCTGCTGCTCGACGAGCCGACCTCGGCCCTCGATGTGTCGATCCAGGCCGAAGTGCTCAACCTGTTGCAGGACTTGAAGAACCGGCGCGACCTGACCATGGTGCTGGTCAGCCACAACCTCGCCGTGGTCGGCCATATGTGCAGCCGCGTCGCCGTGATGAACGGCGGCGTGATCGTCGAGGAAGCGGACATCGACACGCTGCGCCGTCAGGGCGGCCGCCATCCCTATACGCAGGAACTGCTCGCCGCCTCGCGCCATGTGGCCCTGGCCCAGCCGATGGATCAGCCGGCAATGGTCTGACCGGACGGTCACGCTAGATCACGCCGCATTTTGATGGAATCATCAAAATGCGGATAACGTGATCGGTATCAATAAGTTAGAGCATGTCTTCTGCGATTAAACGGTATCCACTTAATCGCGACATGCTCTATCTGCGACACTCTGCCTCAAGCGTCGATCTCCAGCCTTTCCGGCCGTTCGGGCAGACAAGGCCCTGCCCTGCTTTGCTGCTAGAGATTCAAATTATTGTTTTTCAATGTATTTTTATGGAAACGGCCGTCGTAATCGGTCACAGGCGGCGTAGAGAAATACCCTGACCGATCGGTCGGATATTCATTGCCGGATCGAAATGCCTTCGCTAGCTTGATCTCGGGCTCAGGGCGACTGGCGCCCCACCCAAAAACGACCATTGGAGGAAATCATCATGTCCAAGGACAAGCAGGCGACCGACAAGGGCGCGACTGACAAGAAGGCCACCGACAAGCAGGCCACGGACAAGAAGGCCACCGACAAGAAGGCCACCGA
>DAOMXG010000135.1:0-6637 GCA_035436995.1 Beijerinckiaceae bacterium | reverse complement strand
GACAGGCGCGGGCGCCGGAGCTGCAAGGCTGGGCTCGATGCGCCTGGGGGACTCGCGACGAGCCTCAAACGGCGGCGGCGGGGGCACCGCCGGGGTTTCAATCGCTTCGTCCTCATCCGGAATCAGGTCGCGCATCAGCGCCTGAACCGCCTTGGGCCCCTGCTCCTTCAGGATGCGTTGCACGCCCTTGATCGTGTATCCCTCGCTGTAGAGCAGATGGCGGATGCCCTTGAGCAATTCCACATCATCGGGGCGATAGTAGCGCCGGCCGCCACCACGCTTGAGCGGCTTGATCTGCGAAAACCGGGTCTCCCAGAAGCGCAGCACATGCTGCGGCAGGTCGAGTTCTTCGGCTGCCTCGCTGATGGTGCGATAGGCATCGGGCGCCTTGTCGATCACGGTGCCTCCCCGGCATTTCACGGCTGTCGCGCAGCGCATGGAGCCAGGGACGGCAAGACCGTCAGCGGCAGGCGCGGCGAATCAATTGTCTCATGCCAAGGTTAGCCTGTTCGCGCCGCGACCAGTGTGTGCCAGCAAACTTTTTTCGCGATGCGGCGGGGCCAGGCTGCAAATAATACCAGCGGTCCTCAGGACCGACCGATCCGCCTTCGGCAGATCGGGTCAGTTTCGGACCGAAATTCCTCGCATGGGCTCGGCGTCGCATTCGCTCCCAACCAACGGCCATCGGTCAAACCCGATGACCGTTGGAATAATCCGCTGTCGTCGCCCTGCACGGCGCGCCGGTATCAATCGTCGTCCTCTTCGGCATCGAGGCCGTTGATCCGTGCCTTGAGCACATTGGACGGCTTGAACGTCAGCACCCGCCGTGAGGTGATCGGCACCTCGACCCCGGTCTTGGGGTTGCGGCCGATCCGCTCGCCCTTCTCGCGCACCTGAAAGGTGCCGAACGAGGACAGCTTGACCGGCTCACCCGCCTCCAGTGCATCGGAGATTTCCTGTAGCACCAGTTCGACCAGATCCGCCGATTCGGCCCGCGACAAGCCGAGGCGCTGATACACCGCCTCGCACAGGTCCGCCCGCGTAATCGTTCTACCGGTCATCACCCTCTCCCGAAGGCCTTGTGGCCAACCCTAATCACAAAGATAAAGTTTTAGAAAGGTTTAGAGCATGGGTCAACGTCTGCGCGACAAATTGCGCGACGAATCTCGATGCCCGGACGGTGCCAATTACCAGCGCACCAGCGCCGACCCCCAGGTGAACCCGCCGCCCATTGCTTCAAGCATGACAAGGTGGCCGGGCTTTATGCGGCCATCCTTGACCGCCACATCGAGCGCGAGCGGGATCGACGCCGCCGAGGTGTTGCCATGACCATCGACGGTGATCACCACCTTTTCCGGCGCGATATGCAGCTTCTCGGCGCTGGCGGTGATGATGCGGCGATTGGCCTGATGCGGCACGAACCAGTCGAGATCATCGGCAGTCAGGCCAGTGGCGGCGAAGGCATCGGTGATCACATCGGTGATCATGCCGACGGCATGTTTGAACACTTCGCGGCCTTCCATGCGCAAATGGCCGGCGGTGCCGGTGGTCGACGGCCCGCCATCGACAAACAGCTTGGCCCGGTGACGTCCGTCAGAGCGAAGATGCGTGGTCAGGACGCCCCGATCGGCGGTGGTGCCGGTGCCATCCTGCGCCTCGAGAACCACGGCGCCCGCGCCATCGCCGAACAGCACGCAGGTCGTCCGGTCGTTCCAGTCAAGAATGCGCGAGAATGTCTCCGCACCGATCACCAGCGCCCGCTTGTGCGATCCCGAGACAAGGAATTTCTCCGCCGTCGTGATGGCAAAGACAAAGCCGGAACAGACCGCCGCGACATCGAATGCAACACCGTGGGTGATCCCCAGATTGTGCTGCACCTGGGTCGCCGTGGCCGGGAAGGTGAAATCGGGCGTGGCCGTCGCCAGCACGATAAGATCGATGTCTCCGGCCGTCAGCCCGGCATGGGCCAGGGCACGCTCGGCCGCATGGGTGGCCAGCACGGAGGTCGTCTCGCCCTCCCCGGCGATATGGCGCGCCCGGATGCCGGTGCGCTGGACGATCCAGTCGTCAGAGGTTTCGATCTGCCCCGCCAGTTCGGCGTTGGTGACCAGACGCGGCGGCAGATAGGACCCGATCCCCCGGATGACGGCACGGCGTTTCACGATTCAGGCTCCTCCTGATGCGCCGCCTCGTCGGGAGCGATCCGCGACTTGGTGATCGTTTCACGGATCTTCGACAGCAGTTCGTAACGCACCATGTCGTAAGCGATATCCACGGCCGAGGCAAAACCGATCGCATCGGTGCCGCCATGGCTCTTGATGACAACACCATCGAGACCGAGAAAGACGCCGCCATTGACCTTGCGCGGGTCCATCCGGTCCTTCAGGGCATCGAAGGCGCTGCGCGCCAGCAGGTAGCCGATCTTCGACAACAGGGTGCGGCTCATCGCCGAACGCATGAAGGCGCCGATCTGCTTGGCGGTGCCTTCGGCGGTTTTCAGCGCGATATTGCCGGCGAACCCTTCGGTGACCACGACATCCGTGGTGCCCTTGCCGATGTCATCGCCCTCGATGAAACCGTGATAGACCATGCCCGGCAGATTGGCCTCGCGCAGCAGGCGGCCGGCCTCCTTGACCTGCTCCACGCCCTTGATTTCCTCGACCCCGACATTCAGCAACCCCACCGTCGGCTGTTCCAGATCGAAAACGATCTGCGCCATCGCCGAGCCCATGATCGCCATGTCGACGAGATTGCCGGCGTCGGCACCGATCGAGGCGCCGACATCGAGCACGATCGACTCGCCACGCAGCGTCGGCCACATCGCGGCAATCGCCGGCCGGTCGATACCGGGCATCATTCTTAGGCAGAGCCGTGACATCGCCATCAGCGCGCCGGTGTTGCCGGCCGAAACCGCCACATCGGCCTCGCCACGCTTGACCGCCTCGATGGCCTGCCACATCGACGACTTGCCACGCCCCTGACGCAGAGCCTGGCTCGGCTTGGCATCCATGGCGATGACGACCTCGGAGGCACGGAATTCGCAGCGTCCGGCCAGCCGCGGGTGCTTGTCCAGCCAGGGACGCACATCCGCTTCGAGGCCAAAAACCAGGAAAGTGGCGTCCGGATGCCGTTCGGCCGCCAGATCGGTGCCAGGCACAACCACGGAGGGGCCAAAATCGCCACCCATGGCATCCACTGCAATCCGAACTGGTCTGGTCATGGGATCGCCAAACACGCCTTCCTGAAACCGCACCGGAAGGTGGGCCCGCAACTCTTGCGCTGCGCACATAAGCATATGTGCGGGTGAGGGCAAGCCTGTGGATGGTCGCCGATCACCGCTCCGCCCTGCCCTTGCCTGCCAGAACGGCAAAGGGCGAGGCCGGCCCATCCTCGCCCGAGGCCGCAAACTCGGCCCCCGGCGCGCGCGGATAGATCGGCAGCGCGAGCGACAGGAACTCGGTGGTGACGCGGCCAAGATCGATCATGCCGTTTTCCACCGGATCGGGCGGGTCATCATCGAGGTCGGCCGGGGCTGGCGTTGCCGCGCGGCGCGCGGCGGGAGCGGCGGCATCGGCAAAACGGATCGACACCGGCTCGTCGATCACAAGAGAAAAAGGCTCCAGCGTCACCACGCAGCGCGGCCGGACCTCGGCGCGCAGCATCCCCGAAACCTCATACAAGCCGCCGGCAGCGGCGCGCAGCTGAAAATCGGCCGTCAGCCGATCCACCGAAACCAGATCCAGCGCGCGCGCCAGCGCCTCTCGTTCGGCCGCGTCGGGCGTCACGGTGAAGGCAAGGCCGGTCGCCGGAATGCTGGCGGCAAGCACCGGACGGCCGAGCGGGTCGATCCAGGCGGAGGGGTCTGGCTTGGTCATTGCGATTGGCCTTCCTGCGCGCGGCCGGACCAGCGCCCGGCCAGAAAATCATCCAATCCGGGCGCGGCGATACGGCCGGCGAGCGCCTCGACATGGTCGATCAGCCCCGGCGTGGGCGTGCGGCCATCGAGCAGGTTGCGCTGTATGGCGGCGGCGAGCGCAGCGCGGCGCTCGGTCTGGTCCAGCGCCTGGCTGTAGGCGCCCAGCCGCCCGTAAAAGCCCTGCGCAAATTTCTTCATGCGGCGCGGAATGCCCGGATCGGAAATGCCGACCTCGCGCATTGCCGAATCGAGCCCGTCAAAAATCCGGTCGACCAGTTGCTGGGCTGCGGCATCGGCCGGCGGCGGCTCGCCCTTCAGCCGATGCAGGGCGATCGCGGCGGCCAGCGTCACCGCCTCGAAGCGGCCTTCGAAACTGTCGGCAACCCCATGCTCGGCATAAAGCGCAGGATCGAGGCCGGCGGCCATGATGGCGCCGTAAAGCGGCTCGATATCTTCGCCCTTGCGGCGCCTGCGAAACAGCGACAGGATCATCGGTCTTGAAAACTCACGCGTTTGGTTCGGGTGGTTGCAAATCGTCCATGGCCGGGCTAGGCGATGTTTCATAGACCGGTTCGCGGGTTGGAGTTAAGAGGCCTATGTCATTTCCCCGCACTTGCCTGTTGGCACTGGCGCTCGGCGCCCCCCTGCTGTTGACCGCCTGCGGGCAGGATCCGACCGTTCGCGGCTATGTGCTGGACGAGCGCGCGCTGGAGCAGATCAAGCCCGGATCGAGCGCCGAAAGCGTGATCCTGGTGCTGGGGACGCCTTCGGTCGTCTCCACCGTCGGCGGCAAGGGCTATTATTACATCACGCAGAAGCTGTCGCAGCGCTACCAGTTCATGCAGCAGACGATTACCGACCAGCGCGTGCTGGCGGTGCATCTGGACGCGAAGAACAAGGTCGAGCGCGTCGCCAATTACGGCCTTGAGGACGGCAAGCTGTTTGATTTCATCACGCGCAGAACGCCCACGGGCGGCGATGAACTGTCGTTCGTTCGCCAGTTGCTGCGCGCCTCCAACCTGTCCGCCCCCGGCGCAGGCCCCGGCCAGCCGGGCCAGTAAACCCGCCGGGTCAAACCGCGAGCCTGCCGGGTTCTCAACGGCCAAGCCGCAGAACCAGATAACCCGCCAGCCCCGAGGCGAGCGAGCCGATCAGCACGCCCATCTTGACCGCGTTCTGCAAGGTTTCACTGGCTGGAAAAGCCAGCAGGCCGATGAACAGGCTCATGGTGAAGCCGATGCCGGTCAGCAGGGCCACACCGTAAAGGCTGCGCATGTCGGCGCCTTCGGGGAGCGGCGCAAGGCCGGTGCGAACGGTCAGAACAGCAGCCAGCATCACGCCGATCTGCTTGCCGAGCAGCAACCCCAGCGCAATGCCGAGCGGCAGCGGCCCCATCACATCGCCAGGCCCGATACCGGAAAACGACACGCCGGCATTGGCAAAGCCGAACACCGGCACAACCAGGAATGCCACCGGGCGATGCAGCCAATGTTCCAGCCTGATCAACGGGGGGTGGTCATCGCCGGTGCGCAACGGAACCATCATCGCCAAAGCCACGCCGGCAATAGTG
This sequence comes from Beijerinckiaceae bacterium, assembly GCA_035436995.1. Taxonomy (GTDB): domain Bacteria; phylum Pseudomonadota; class Alphaproteobacteria; order Rhizobiales; family Beijerinckiaceae; genus JAIUNP01. Next base: position 1,151 of record DAOMXG010000135.1, on the reverse strand, counting down.
GCATGGACGCCGGATTTCAGCACCAGACCCCAGAGAACGGCGCCGAGCGCCAGATAAGGCCACAGCGCCGTCACGCCGCGCCGGTTCAGCACAGCCAGAACCGCAATCACGGCCCCTGCCCCGGCCAGCATCGGCAACGACAGGCTGTCGGTATAGAACAGCGCGATCACCAGCACGGCGACCAGATCATCGATGATTGCCAGCGCCGCCAGAAATATCTTGAGCGAGGCCGGCACGCGCGGCCCCAGCAGCGCCAGAACCCCCAGCGCGAAGGCAATGTCGGTGGCGGTGGGAATCGCCCAGCCGCGACTGGTGGCGCTGCCCGGCGGGTTGAAGGCCAGGAAGATCAGCGCCGGAACCACCACGCCGCCCAGCGCAGCCAGCCCCGGCAATGCGCGCTTGCCCCAGGTGGAAAGCTCGCCGGAGATGATCTCGCGCTTGATCTCCAACCCGACCAGCAGGAAGAAAACCGCCATCAGGCCGTCATTGATCCAGTGCAGCACCGACAGGCCGCCCAGATAGGCCTTCAACGTCGAAAAATAGGCGTGGGACAGCGGTGAATTGGCGATGATCAGCGCCAGCGCCGCCGCGCCCATCAGCACCAGCCCGCCGGCCGCTTCGCTGGCCAGAAACATCCTGATGGTTGAGCCGAGCCGTTCGCGCATTGCCGCCCGGCTCCTCAGCTGGACCGCGCCAGTTCCCCGGCCCGCGTTTCGCGCGCCAGCCGGTCGAGCACCGCATTGACCATTCCGACCTCCTCGCCATCGAGGAAGGAAGCGGCGATATCGACATATTCGGAGACGACCACTTTCACCGGCACATCGCTGGCATGGGTCAACTCATAGGCCCCGGCGCGCAGAACGGCGCGCATCAGCGCCTCGACGCGCTTCAGCGGCCAGCCATCCGCCAGGATGCGATCGCAGGCCCGATCCAGCGGCGCCTGATGGGCGAGCACGCCCTGCACGATGGCGCGGAACAGGCCGCGTTCGGCCGGCTTGTACTGATCGCCCTCGATTTCCTTGCCGATCCAGTGGGTCTCGAATTCGCCGAGGACTTCGAGGATGCCCTTGCCGGTCAGGTCCATCTGGTAAAGGCCCTGTACTGCGGCCAGACGGGCGGCCGAGCGTCGTTCTCCGCGCGTCATGGCACAC
>DAOMXG010000134.1:0-6660 GCA_035436995.1 Beijerinckiaceae bacterium | reverse complement strand
CCGCCGATGACCGGCGTTTCGAAGGCCAGCATCGCGCCATGGGCTTCGGCATCGCCCTGCAGGGCCAGCATGAAGGCGTGGCTGTCGATGATCCCGGTGGACGGCGACAGCATGCCAGCGACGGCGTTCAACGCCGGCTCCAGCGCCCTGAGCTCGGCGCCGGTGAGCGGCTTCAAGTCGGTGACGCCGTTGGCCTCGGCCTGCTGCCTGAGCGCATGCAGCTTGGGCAGTTCCGCCTCCGTCGTTGCTACCAGCAGCTTGCCGCAGCGGCGATGCGGCACGTTATAGGCCGCGCAGAAGTCATAGAGCCGCTGCTTGCCCTCGACGCAGAGCCGCGCCTTGATCAAACCGGCGGGATAGTAGAGCCCGGCATGGATCACTTCCGAATTGCGCGAGCTGGTACCGGTGCCGATCGAATCGGCGGTTTCCAGAACGATCACCTCGCGGCCGGCGCGCGCCAGTTCCCGGGCGATCGCCAGGCCGACCACCCCGGCGCCGACAACCACGCATTCGACCTGATCCATCCGCCACCCCTGTTCTGATTGCCAGCCGTAGAACCGCTCCGGCCAAAGCACAAGGCCGCGCGCCGGGCTTGTGGAAACCACGTCATGATTCTGGATCACGCTTTCGCTTTGATTGACCCATCAAAACGAGAGATAACGTGATCGCTATCAAGTGTTTAGAGCATGCCTGCCGCGATTAACCGGCTTCCCCTTGATCGCAGCATGCTCTAGGACGCTGTTGGCCTGACGCATCGGCCGGAGTGACGATGACGAAAATCGCAAAACCTGTCGCGCAGTCGCGCGGCTGGCCGGCTCTGCCCACCCATGGCGCACTGCTGATGGGGGTTCTCAACGTCACGCCCAATTCCTTCTCCGACGGCGGGGTGTTTGCCGGCAAGGAGGCCGCGCTGGCGCAGGCGCAGCGCATCATCGACGAAGGCGCGGACATTCTCGATATCGGCGGGGAATCGACCCATCCGCTGGCAGCTCCGGTCGATGCGGACGAGGAACTGGCCCGCGTCCGCCCGGTACTGGAAGCGCTGTCGGGGCAGATAGCCCTTCCGCTGTCGATCGATACCTACAAGGCTTCTGTGGCCAAGGTCGCGCTCGAACTCGGCGCAGCCATCGTCAACGATGTCTGGGGTCTCCAGCGCGATCCGGCCATTGCCGATGTCGCGGCCGAGTATGGCGCCGGTGTCTGCATCATGCACAACCGGACAGGGTTCGATCCTGCGCTGGATGTCATCGGCGACATTCGCCGATTCTTTGATCGGTCGCTGGCAATCGCCGAGCGGGCGGGCATTCGCCGCGATGCGATCGTGCTCGACCCCGGCATCGGCTTTGGCAAGACATTCAACCAGAACCTTCTGGTGCTGAACCGGCTCGATTTGCTGATGGATTACGGCCTGCCACTGCTGATCGGCTGTTCGCGCAAGGGGTTCATCGGCAAGATCACCGGTCAGGCCGTGGCAGCAGAGCGGCTGTCCGGATCACTTGGCGCCCATGTTGCCGCAGTCATGAAAGGCGCGCGCATCATCCGCGCCCATGATATTGCAGCCCATCGCGAGGCCCTGGCCGTGGTGGCGGCAATCGGGCGCGAGACGACGGATTGAGGAGACAGCATGAGTGACCGCATCCGGGTGACGCGCATCGGCGTCTACGCCTATCATGGTGTGCATTCCGAAGAGCGCAGCCTTGGCCAGCGCTTTTTCGTCTCGCTCGATTGCCGGCTCGACCTCGGGCCGGCCGGTCGCAGCGACGATGTTTCCAAGACGGCCGATTATTCGCGGATGGTCGAGCAGGTGCAGGAAGTGGCGGTCGCCCGCGCCTTCCGCACCATCGAAGGGCTGGCCGAGGCGGTTGCGGCCATGTGCCTTGCCGATTATCCGCTGCTCGACTCCATTACCGTCACGGTCGAAAAGCCCGGTGCGCCGATTGCCGCGATGATCGACACCGTTGCCGTCGAGATCACCCGGAGCCGCCATGACGCTGGCAACGCTTAGCCTCGGCGCCAATCTTGCCGACAAGCGCGAGGCCATCGCCGAGGCGGTGGAACGGCTCAGGGTCGTTCCTGGCATCCGCATCCTGGCCCGCTCGGCGGATTACCGCACGCCGCCCTGGGGCAAGACCGATCAGGACTGGTTCGTCAATGCGGCGGTCAAGATCGAAACCAGTCTGGCTCCGGAGGCACTGCTGGCCGCCTGCCTTGCTGTCGAGGCGGCGATGGGCCGCAAGCGCGCCGAACGCTGGGGGCCACGCCGCATCGACATCGACATCATCAGCTACGGTGCCCTGACAATCGACAAACCGGGTCTCAGGCTGCCACATCCCCATGCCGCCGAACGCGCCTTCGTGCTGGTTCCGCTGGCCGAGATCGCCCCCGACATCGCGGTGGGCCGGACCACGGCACATCAGGCGCTCGCCCGGCTCGACAGGACAGGAATTGAACCTCTGCCGGCGGTTGCACCACCGGAGGCGCCGCAGTTCGACCGCGCCTTTACCGATCCCCCGGGGGTGGTTACCCGGCTCAGCCCTCGCGTGCGCCGGATCGTTGCGCCCAATCCCGGCCCCTATACGTTCACGGGGACCTGCACCTACATCATCGGCGAGGGGCGGGTGACCGTGCTCGATCCCGGCCCGAACGATCCCGCCCATATCGAGGCGATCCTGGCCACGCTCGGCGGTGAAACGATCGAACGCATCCTCGTCAGCCATACCCACAAGGACCATTCACCGGGCGCGGCGCCGCTCAAGGCGCTGACCGATGCGCCGGTGGAAGGCTGCGGTCCACACCGGGCTGCACGGCCGCTGCATCCGGGTGAAACCACGCTCGAGGCCGGCGCCGACCGAAGCTATGCGCCGGACCGGCAGATCCACGATGGCGAACGGTTCGGCGGCGCCGGATATACGCTTGCGGCGCTGGCCACCCCCGGGCATACGGCCAACCACCTGTGCTTTGCGCTGGAGGAGGATGGCGTTGTGTTCTCCGGCGACCATGTGATGGGCTGGTCAACGACGGTGGTCGCACCGCCGGATGGCTCGATGCGCGATTTCATGGCCTCGCTGGAGCAGCTGAAAATGCGGCCCGAGGCGTTGTTCCTGCCTGGCCATGGCGGGCCAATCACCCAGCCGCAGCGTTTCGTCCGGGCGCTGATCCACCATCGCCGGATGCGCGAAGCAGCCATTCTCGGGCAGGTCCGCGGCGGCATTGGCCAGATCGCCGATCTGGTGCCGCGGATTTATGAGAACCTCAATCCGGCGCTGGTCGGCGGGGCCGCCATGTCGATCCTGTCGCATCTGGAAGACCTTGCCGAACGCGGCCTTGTCGTGGCCGATGGGCCCGCAACTTTGAAGGCCCATTACCGGGCCAGCTGATCGCCGGCGTCAATTGCTGGTCAGGGCCTGGATTGCCACTATCAAGGTGCGGATACGCGCGGCATTGGCGCCAAGATCATGGCGGCCGATACGCGAGGCGGAGCGGATATCGATGCGTGTCACGTTGGCGAGCGGCCGGATACGGATGGTGACATCATCACTGAACCGCAGGATCGGCGTCCGCTGGATCGCATCGACGCGGCCGATGCCGGTCCGTCCGGAGGGGGGCGACCGGTCAACAATCGTCCATTTAAGCCCGTTCAGCGCCTCGATCACCAGTCCGTAGGCTTCCTCCGGGTTCAGCTCCAGGGTCAAAGGCTCAAGATCGGAATAGGCCTGTTCCTGGAGCTGGCGGGTTTCCTCGCTTGGTTCTGGCGGCACATGACCGGCCCGCGCTTCCAGCGCCGAGCGGGCACGCGAAAAGGCCGGCGGTTCCTTCAGATCGGTCGAAACATCGTTGATCGCCGGCAGACTATACGCCCGGACGATCTGCCAGGCCGGCACTGCCAGATTGAGCAATGCCAGAAGAGCCGCGACATTGGCCCGGCGCAGGCCAACGGCTCCGGTTCTCCAGATTTCCCGATAGGCCGCAAGCGCCAGCCCCAGCGCCAGCGCCGACAGGGCGGCTCCGGCACCGATCAGGATCAACCCCTGAACCGGGGCAATACGTCCGAGCCGCGCGAGCACGACACCTGCCACCGCCGCCGCAAGGCCAAACATGGCCAGCCGTCGCCCCCACAGGGCGAGGATCGAGGTGCGGACAGGATAAGTGCGCATCAGCAGTCTCGGTGAGCAAGAGACATCCTTTCCATGCCGTGCCCGGTTCAGAAACGTCAAGTGCCAGACAACGAACCATTGCAAGTCACCAGCCAGCCGCTTATCAGGCGTAAAGTTCAGGAAAGTCGTGTGATGTCTGATCCGTCATCGTCGAGCGCCATGCGCGTCTGGTTCAGGTTGATCCGCCTGCATCAGGCTCTCTACAGCGAAGTTGCATCCCGCTTGCGCGTGATCGGCCTGTCGGTGCCGCAGTTCGACGTCCTGTCGACGCTGACCGAGCGCGAGGGCATTTCACAGCGCGAACTCGCAGACCGGCTGTATGTCACCAAGGGCAATGTCTCCGGGCTGATCGATCGGCTGGTCGAAGCTGGTCTGGTGATCCGGCAATCAATCCCGGAAGATCGTCGCTCGCATGCCCTGCATCTGACCGAGGAAGGCGTGCGGCTGGCTCAATTGGGCATGGTCGAGCATACTAGGTTCATGGCCGAGACACTCGGTCGGCTGCCGGAAGCCGATATCGCCACGCTCGACCGGATCCTGATCGACTGGCGCGATGTGGTCCGTGGCCTGCCGTCGAGCTGATCCTGCCCCACCGGCTTTTACGGATTTGTAACCGTGCCGATAGACATTGACCGGGTGGCTGCGCATCACATCCGCGCGGCACAGACCAGAGGTCAGGCCGATGTCCCTCCCCTTCAAACTGCCTTCTCCGCGTGCGCCCGGCGTGCCGCAACCCGTCCAGGATGCCCGCTACCAGCTTGAGAGGCTCTATCGCGAAATCGGCATCTCGGCGGTCGCCTCGGCTCTGCACATGCAACAGCTGGCCAGCCCAGAGGCGCGCGCCGCGGCCGAGCGGGCGAGCCATGAAATTCCCCCCATGCTGCGCAAGGAAAACGCGGCCTGAGCGGTTGCGGGCGGGTTGCATGCTGTCGCGTCGTTCCCTCCTGAAGATGCTGACGGGCGCCCTTGCGGGCGCCTTCGGCTTTGGCGGCTATGCGTTCGGCATCGAGCCGGCGCACCGGCTGACACTGGCCCGCTATCGGCTGCGGCCGGACCGCTTCGGCGGGCTCAAACTCCGGATCGCCTGCTTTTCCGATCTGCACGCCTCCGAACCCCAGATGGGCGAGGCCCGCATCACGGCGATGGTCGACCTGCTCAACAGCCTTGGCGCCGATGTCATCCTGGCGCTGGGCGATTACGGCATGGGCCAGACGTTCTACGCCCGGCCGGTGCCGCTGACGCGCGTCAGCGGGCTGCTCAGCAGGCTCAGGGCCCCGCTCGGCCAGTATGCCGTGCTCGGCAATCATGACTACTGGGGGTCAAGCCTCAAGAACTGGCCCTACACCCGCGCCAAGGTCAACGACACCGCCGACGGTTACCGCACCATGCTGCGCGAAGGCGGCTTCACGTTGCTGGAGAACGACGTTGTGCGCCTCTCCGCCGCCGGCCGGCCCTTCTGGCTGGTCGGCACTGGATCGTCGATCGCCCTGCCGATCCGGGCCTCGCATTTTGAAAGCTTTGCCGATCTTGATGGACAGCTTGCCAAACTGACCGACGACGCCCCGGCGATCCTGATGGCGCATGAGCCGGACCTGTTCGTCAGAGTGCCCGGCCGCATTGCACTGACGCTGTCGGGCCATACCCATGGCGGGCAGGTGCGGCTGTTCGGCTATTCGCCGCATACGCCGTCCAACTATGGCAACCGCTTCGCCTACGGCCACATCATCGAGGATGATCGCCACCTGATCGTTTCCGGCGGGCTTGGCACCAGCGTGCTGCCGGTCCGCTTCGGCGTGCCGCCGGAAGTCCTGCTCATCGAGATCGGCTGAACACGCCGACCAGTTCGAGATGCGGCGTGAAGGCGAACTGATCGACCGGGGTGACGCGGTCGAGCGTCAGGCCAAGGCCGGCCAGCAGCCGGGCATCGCGCAGGAAACTGGCCGTATCACACGAGACATAGACGATCTTGGGCACGCGGGAGAGCCCGAGCAGACGGGCCTGTGCCTCAGCGCCTGCACGCGGGGGATCGAGCACGGCAACATCATGGCCATTGAGTTCCGGCGCCAGCAGCGGCCGGCGGAACAGATCGCGCGCCTCGGCTGTCACCGGCTTGAGGCCCGGCGTGCCTCTGGCGGCCTTGAGCAATGCCGCGATCGCCGCCCGGTCCGAATCATAGGCCACAACGCTTGCCGTTTCCGCCAGCCGGAGGGCAAAGGGGCCGACTCCGCAGAACAGGTCGACAACCTTGCGCGCACGGCCAGTGTGACCCCGCACCAGTTCGGCCAGGATCTCTTCGCCCGCCTGCGTCGCCTGAAGGAAACCGCCGGGCGGGGCATTGACCTGAGCCCGCCCCATTCCAAGCAATGGCGGACGACGCTCCACCAGCGTTTCGCCATGAATGGCAAGGCGGGCCAGATCAAAGCGCTCGGCGCAATCGACCAGTGCCAGACGGGCAGCCGCATCGACAGGGCCATGGCCGCGAATGTCGACATCCAGGCCCGCCTCG
>DAOMXG010000133.1:0-6662 GCA_035436995.1 Beijerinckiaceae bacterium | reverse complement strand
CGGCGCTTTCGGCACCGCGCTCGCGGCAGTCGCGGCCCGCGCCGGTCGGCCGGTGCTGCTCTATGGCCGCGACGCCGGGGTGATTGACGAGATCCGGCGTCACCGCACCCATTCCCGCGCCCTCCCGGGTCTCACCCTGCCCGACGGGATCGCCGCTACGGACGATCTGGCGCAGGCCGCATCGGCTGCCGTGCTGATACTAGCCGTCCCGACCCAGGCGCTGCGCGCTGCGGCAACCAGCCTTGCGCCGCATGTAGCCAGGGGTGTTCCGGTCATTGCCGCCGCCAAGGGGATTGAACTGGCGACCGGCCGCTTTGTCACCGACATCCTGGGCGAAGTGCTGGCTGATGCCGAGTCGGCCATTCTCTCCGGCCCCAGCTTTGCTGCCGACATCGTTTCTGGCCTGCCGACCGCGGTAACCTTGGCCGCCCATGATGGCCGGCGGGCCGAGCAGCTCGCCGCTGCGGTGTCCGGTCCGGCCTTCCGCATCTACCACAGCGACGATGTGATCGGCGTCGCCGTCGGCGGTGCGGCCAAGAACGTGCTGGCCATCGCGGCCGGCATCGTTATCGGCGCGGGTTTGGGCGAAAGTGCCCGTGCTGCGCTGATCGCCCGCGGTTTTGCCGAACTCGGCCGGCTCGCCACAGCGCTGGGCGCCCGGCGCGAGACCCTGATGGGCCTCTCCGGTCTCGGCGATCTGGTGCTGACCGCCGCCTCGCCGCAATCACGCAACTTCTCTTTCGGCCTGCGCCTCGGTGAAGGCCGCCCTCCAGCCGAGCTGCTCGCCGGCGGCAAGCTCGCCGAAGGGGCTGCGACTGCTCCGGCGCTGGCGAGCCTGGCACGCAGGCACGGGGTCGAAATGCCGATTTCGGAAGCCGTTGCCGCCGTGCTTGACGGACGCCTTTCGGTGGCTGCGGCGATTCAGGCCCTGCTTGCCCGGCCTTCGCGCGGGGAGTGACATGCGCGCCCTGCGCCGCCTGCTGCTGCCGGTGCTTGTGGTTCTGTCCGCCACATATGCCTGGGTCCGCATGGCGCCTCCGCCCCAGCCCGTTGTCGAGGGACCCGCTCCTGCTCGGGCCAGCCACGTCGTCATTCACAAATCAGAGCGGCTGCTGACCCTTTTTGCCGGGGACCGGGCATTCCGGACCTATCGGATCGCGCTGGGCGGCGCGCCGTCCGGAGCCAAGCGTCAGGAAGGGGATGGCCGTACGCCCGAGGGGCGCTATCACATTGATGCGGCAAATCCACGCAGCGCTTATCACTTGTCCCTGCGCATTTCCTATCCGGACCGCAAGGACCGTGCCGCAGCGGCTTCCCGCAGCGTCGCTCCCGGCGGCGACATCATGATCCACGGCCTGCCCAACGGCTATGGCGCCATCGGCATCGCCCATCGCCTTGTCGACTGGACCAATGGTTGCATCGCGCTTACCAATGGCGAGATGGACGAGATCTGGCGGCTGGTGCCGGTTGGAACCCCCGTCGAGATTCTTCCCTGAGGCGATGATGGCGCATTGGCTGTTCAAATCCGAACCATTCAAGTGGTCGTGGGACCAGCAGGTCGAGGCCGGCCCCGCCGGCACATTCTGGAACGGCGTGCGCAATCATCTGGCCAAGCAGAACATGATGAAAATGCGGTGCGGCGATACCGGCTTCTTCTATCATTCCAACGAGGGCAAGGAGATCGTCGGCATTGTCGAGGTCATCCGGCAATTCTACCCAGATCATACCGACGAGACCGGCAAATTCGGCATGGTCGATGTCAGGGCGGTGCGCAAGCTGGTCCGCCCTGTCAGTCTTGCCGAGGTGAAAGCCACACCGGCACTCGCAGGAATGGCGCTGCTGACCAGCGCGCGCCTGTCGGTGCAGCCGGTGACGGATGGCGAATGGCGGACTATTCTGGCGATGGCCGAGGGATAGTTCGCCGTCCGGCATACTGGCATCCAGCCCGGACGGAAGCTGTGCAAAGACCGGGGGCATGAAGTTCAGCGGCAGGAGGCGGAGATGATCTATGGTGGCGTCAATTATCTGGCAGTTCTGGTTGCAACCGTGGCCGGCATGGCCTCAGGGGCGGTATGGTATGGCGCACTCGCCCGCCCGTGGCAGTCGGCCGCCGGGCTGACACCGGAGCGGATCGCCGCAGCCGGCGGGCAAGCGGGAAAATACGCGCTGGCCGCACTGGCCAAGTTTGTGATCGCCTTCTGCCTTGCCAAGCTGCTGCGCGTGCTCGATGCGGTCTCGATCGGCAACAGTTTCGCGCTGGCCCTGTTCCTGTGGCTCGGCTTTGTCGCCATGCCGATGATCGTCAACCATCGTTTCCAGCTTCATCCCTGGCGGCTGACCTTCATCGACGGCGGCTATTGGCTGCTGGTGCTGGCGTTGCAGGGTCTGGTGATCGGCTTTTTCGGCTGACATGCGCATTCTGCGGTCCGATTCACCTTTCTTCTCGCAACCAAAGTGTGAGGGCGGGCCGGCTTTTTCCGTTGCCCGGTTTGCGATAATCGAAAGAGGAATGGTTTGGCAGCGCTGACTTATCGGTCTGTCTGCACAGCCGCAGGATCAGGAAACGGAACTGGAGGCGTCAATGTCCGAGAGAATTGTGCAGGTATCCAAGGCTTGGGAAAAGCGGGCCTATGTGAACGACGCCAAATACAAGAAGATGTACGCTGCCTCGATCAAGGACCCGGAGAAATTCTGGGGCGAGCAGGGCAAGCGGATTGATTGGTTCAAGCCGTACACCAAGATCAAGAACACCTCCTACAAGCCGGGCAAGGTGTCGATCAAATGGTTCGAGGACGGCACCACCAACGTCTCCTACAACTGCATCGACCGCCATCTTGCGACGCGCGGCGATCAGGTCGCGATCATCTGGGAAGGCGATGACCCCGGCGTTTCGCAGAAGATCACCTACAAGAAGCTGCATGAGGAAGTCTGCCGCTTTGCCAACGTGCTGAAGGCCAATGGAGTCAAGAAGGGCGACCGCGTCACCATCTACCTGCCGATGATCCCGGCGGCTGCCTATGCCATGCTGGCCTGCGCCCGCATCGGCGCGATCCACTCGATCGTTTTCGGCGGTTTTTCTCCGGACTCGATCGCCAACCGCGTCGAGGATTGCGACAGCCAGATCGTCATCACCGCTGATGAGGGCCTGCGCGGTGGCAAGCACGTTCACCTGAAGAAGAACGTCGATGTGGCTGACAGCAAGGTCAAGGGCGGCATCAAGAAGGTGATCGTCGTCAAGCATACCGGCGGCGACATCCCGATGCAGGCCGGTCGCGACGTCTGGTATCACGAGGAAGCGGCGAAGGTCTCGGCCCATTGCCCGCCGGTCGAGATGAAGGCGGAAGACCCGCTGTTCATCCTCTACACCTCGGGCTCCACCGGCAAGCCGAAGGGCGTGCTGCACACCACCGGCGGCTATCTCGTCTATGCCTCGATGACCCATCAATATGTCTTCGATTACAAGGATGGCGACATCTACTGGTGCACCGCCGACGTCGGCTGGGTCACGGGCCACAGCTACATTGTCTACGGTCCGCTCGCCAACGGCGCCACCACGCTGATGTTCGAGGGCGTGCCGAGCTATCCCGACAACGGCCGCTTCTGGCAGGTGGTCGACAAGCACAAGGTCAACACCTTCTACACCGCCCCCACCGCGATCCGCTCGCTGATGGGCTCGGGCGAAGAGCTGGTCAAGAAATACAAGCGCAAGTCTCTGCGTCTGTTGGGTTCGGTCGGCGAGCCGATCAATCCGGAAGCCTGGGAGTGGTATTACCGCGTCGTCGGCGATTCGAAGTGCCCGATCGTCGACACCTGGTGGCAGACTGAGACCGGCGGCATCCTGATCACCCCGCTGCCGGGCGCCACCGCCCTGAAGCCGGGCTCGGCCACGCGGCCCTTCTTCGGCGTGCAGCCGATGATCGTCGACGCCGAAGGCAAGGAACTCAAGGGCGCGACCGAGGGCAACCTCGTCATCACCGACGCCTGGCCGGGCCAGATGCGCACGATTTACGGCGACCACAAGCGCTTCGAGGAAACCTATTTCTCGACCTACAAGGGCATGTATTTCACCGGTGACGGCTGCCGTCGTGACAAGGACGGCTATTACTGGATCACCGGCCGCGTCGACGATGTGATCAACGTCTCGGGCCACCGTATGGGCACGGCCGAGGTTGAATCGGCCCTCGTCTCACACCCGAAGGTTTCGGAGGCGGCGGTTGTCGGTTATCCGCATGATCTCAAGGGCCAGGGCATCTATGCCTATGTCACCCTGATGGCCGGCGAGAAGGGCACGCCGGACCTGCGCAAGGAGCTGGTAGCCTGGGTGCGCAAGGAGATTGGTCCGATTGCCTCGCCCGATCTGATCCAGTTCGCGCCCGGCCTGCCCAAGACTCGCTCGGGCAAGATCATGCGCCGCATCCTGCGCAAGATCGCCGAGGACGATTTCGGCTCTCTGGGCGATACCACGACGCTGGCCGATCCGACCGTCGTCGACGATCTGATCTCCAACCGCCAGAACAAGAAAGCGTAAGGCTTTCAAAATTCCGGATAGCGATTGCGACGGCCGCGGATATCCTCCGCGGCCGTTGCCGTTTGGCGGCAGACGGGCTGGCCATCCGCCATTGCGATCAGGGACCGGATTTTTTCAGTATGATTTACAGCCTGTTTACGGAACCCCGGCACACTGCATCAAAAGAGGACAGTGCTTCGCTGTCCCTGGGCATTGGGGACTTTCTGTATGACTGCAACCATTCTGGTCGTCGATGATGATCCGATTCAGCGGCGCCTGCTCTCCGAGATGGTCAAGCGATTCGGCTATGACCCGGTTGCGGTGGAAAGCGGCGTTGGCGCGCTCGAAAAGCTCCAGTCCGGCCTCGATGTCGCCGCCATGGTGCTCGACCTGGTGATGCCCGATCTTGATGGCATGGGCGTGCTTGCCCGGCTGCGCGACATGGACGATGCCCCGCCGGTCATCGTCCAGACCGCCCACGGTTCCATTGAAACGGTGATTTCGGCCATGCGCGCCGGCGCCGTCGATTTCGTTGTCAAGCCGGTCGGCGCCGAGCGCTTGCAGGTATCGATCAAGAACGCCATGCGCGTTGAGGCCCTGGAAGGCGAGGTGCGGCGTCTGGCCAAGCGCTCGTCCGGCGCGCTGCAATTCCGCGACCTTGCCGCCAGATCCTCCGACATGATCCGCGCTGTCCGCCTCGGCGAGCGCGCTGCCAAGTCACAGATTCCGGTGCTGCTTGAAGGCGAATCCGGCGTCGGCAAGGAAGTGTTTGCCCGCGCCATCCAAGGCGCATCCGACCGGCGCGGCAAGGCCTTCGTCACCGTCAATTGCGGCGCCATTCCCGGCAATCTGGTCGAGAGTATCCTGTTCGGCCACGAAAAGGGGGCGTTCACTGGCGCCAACGAACGCCACGCCGGAAAGTTCGTCGAAGCATCCGGCGGCACCCTGTTCCTCGACGAGGTGAGCGAGTTGCCGCTTGAGGCGCAGGTCAAGCTGCTGCGCGCCATTCAGGAGGGCGAGGTCGATCCCGTCGGCGGTCGCCGCACGGTGAAAGTCGACATTCGCCTGATCTCGGCCTCGAACCGCAACCTGCTTGATCTTGTCCGGCAGGGCAAGTTCCGAGAGGACCTGTTCTACCGCCTCAACGTTTTCCCCATCACCATTCCGCCGCTGCGCAACCGACGCGAGGAAATTCCCGAACTGGCCCGCCGCTTCATCGCCCGCGTCTCCGCCGAGGAAGGTGGCACTGTCCGCGCCATTTCGCCCGCAGCGCTCGAGCTTCTGCAACGCTATGACTGGCCCGGCAACGTGCGCCAGCTGGAGAACGCCATGTTCCGCGCCGTTGTCCTGAGCGAATCGGACGAACTCACGGTCGACGAATTTCCGCAGATCGCCCGTGAAGTGGAAGGCTTCGAGGCCCGGATCCCGCCGGTGGCGGCGCCTGCGCCGCGATCCGAGCGTGTGGAACGCGAGATCGTCCGTGTCGAACTTCGCGACCCTTCGGCGCTGACGCTGCTGGATGGCTCCGGCGATGTGCGCAAGCTGGATGATGTGGAGGGCGAGGCCATCCGCTTCGCGATCGATCATTATCGCGGCCAGATGTCGAAAATCGCCCGCAAGCTCGGCATCGGCCGTTCGACGCTTTATCGCAAGTTGCGCGAACTGGGTCTGGATGACCTTGCCGACGGCGAATCCGCCGAAACCGACGCGGCCTGACAGCACAAGACTGGCGACTCCATCGTCACACAACGGGCCGATTCAGGCACTCTCGTGATCATGCGATAATCTGCTGATTCGAGACCATGCGCGGACTGAAGGCAATGGGGCACCACGATTTGCGGCACTCGGCGCAAGCCATCTGGCTGGGTCTGGCCTTGACGCTCGGGACCGCTGTTCAGGCGGGCGAGATCTATGACCCGGATCTGGGCCAGATCCTCGTCGAGCCGCCCGAGTTCGAGGTGATCGTTCCCTCTGACCGCACCGAATTTTCCGAGCCTGGCCGCCCGGGCGTGCCGTCCGGCCAGCAGGATCCGGCCGGGGTCGCAAGCAGTCCGGACATGACCCGACCGGACAGGGTGCCGCCGGCAATTATGCAGCCTGTCGCCCCCCCGGTCGAACCACCAACCTCTCCGCCCCGCCAGGCAGGGCCGCCGCC
>DAOMXG010000132.1:0-6670 GCA_035436995.1 Beijerinckiaceae bacterium | reverse complement strand
GGCGGGGCCGGCGGACGGCCGACCCCGGTGGCCATTGCCGAGGTTGTGCGCAAGACGATGCCCTATCGTGTCGAGTCCATCGGCACTGTTCAGACCGTTGCCTCGGTCACTGTGCGCTCCCGGGTTGACAGCCAGATCGAGGAGATCCTGTTTGCCGATGGCTCGAATGTGAAGGCTGGCGACTTGCTGGCCCGCCTCGATTCCCGGGTGATCGAGGCACAGATCCGCCAGGGGGAGGCGACGGTGCTGAAGGATCGGGCAAGCCTCGACCTCGCCCGCGCCACACTCAAGCGCGCCGAGGAGCTTGCCGCCGGCAATTTCGCCACCAAGCAGCGGCTGGACGAAGCGCGCGCCTCGGTCTCGCAGCAGGAGGCCAGCCTGCGGGCCAGCGAGGCCAGCCTTGAAGTGCTCAGGACGCAATTGACCTTCTACACCATCCGCGCGCCGATCACCGGCAAGGCGGGCCTGGCCAATATCAAGCCCGGCAATATGGCGCGGTCCTCCGACGGGGCGATTGCCATCACCACGATCAACCAGATCGCGCCGATCTATGTCAGCTTCAGCCTGCCGCAGCGCTATCTGCAGGATATCCGCAAGGCGCTTGCTGCGGGCGAGGGACTGGTCACCGCAACCCCGCAAGGGGGAACCACCAGCGCCACCGGCCGGCTCGAACTGGTCGAGAACGCCATGGACAATGCCACCGGGACGATCGGCCTGCGCGCCCTGTTCGACAACAAGGACGAATTGCTGTGGCCCGGCCTGATCGTGTCGCTCAAGATCGTGCTGCGCGAGGACAAGGATGTCATCGTCGTCCCGCGTGAAGCCGTTCAGATGAGCCAGCGCGGCAATTTCGTCTTTATCGTCAAGGATGGCGTTGCGAAAATGCAGCCGGTTACGGTTGGGCGCAGCGTCGATAACGAGACCATCGTCCTGACCGGTCTTGAAGGGCAGGAACAGGTGATCGTTGACGGTCAGCTTCTGGTGGTCAACGGCGGTCCGGTGCAGCCACGCCCGGCACGTTCATCCCAGACAGGCGATGCGTCACCGAAACGGGCACTTTAGATCACGCTCTCGTTTCGGTTGAACCACCGAAACGAGAGATAACGTGATCGATAAGAATAGCTTAGAGCATGCTTATCGCGAAAAACCGTTCACACTTTTTCGCAGCATGCTCTAGGTTCGGCAGCAAGAGCGGGGGGAAACAACAACAATGTCCTTGTCCGAACTGTCCATCCGCCGGCCGGTGATGACGACGTTGCTCACGCTGTCGTTCATCATTTTCGGGTTCTTCGCTTTCAAGAAGCTGCCGGTCGCCGCTTTGCCCCGGGTCGATTTTCCGACCATCAACGTGCAGACCAATCTTCCCGGCGCCAGCCCGGAAACCATGGCTTCCTCGGTTGCAGCCCCATTGGAACGGCAGTTCGCCACCATCGCTGGCATCACGTCGATGACGTCGGTTTCGGCGCAAGGGGCGACCAACATCACGCTTCAGTTCGATCTTGACCGCAACATCGATGGCGCCGCCCTCGATGTGCAGTCGGCGATCAGCGCGACGCTGCGGCGCCTGCCGACAGAACTGCCGGCCCCGCCCAGTTTCCGCAAGGTCAACCCGGCGGACCAGCCGATCCTGTTCATGACGCTGACCTCGGATACCCTGCCGCTGTCCAGCGTGCACGAATATGCCGAGAATGTGCTGCAGCAGCAGATTTCGCAGATCCTCGGCGTCGCTCAGGTGCAGATCTTCGGCGCGCAGAAATATGCCGTGCGCGTGTTCTTCAACCCCGATGCCCTGACCGTGCGCGGCCTGACGGCGCAGGACCTGCGCACTGCGGTGGCCAACGCCAATTCCAATTCGCCGGTGGGCCAGCTCCGTTCAGAGCGCCAGCGGGTGACGCTGGAAGCGACGGGCCAGATACCGCGCGCCGCCGATTACAACGACCTGGTGATTGCCTCGCGCGGCGGCGGCCAGCAGGCGGTCAAGCTGAGCGATGTGGCCCGGGCGGTCGACTCGGTCGAGAACGATCAGACCGCTGCCTGGTATAACGGCACCCGCGCGGTGATGATCGCGGTGTTCCGTCAGTCCGACGCCAACACGGTCGAGACGGTGGAGCGCATCCGCAAGCAGTTGCCGGTCTATACCTCGCAGCTGCCGCCGTCGGTGAAACTGGTGGTGATGAACGACCGCTCGCTGCCGATCAAGGAAGCGGTGGAAGATGTCGAATTCACCCTGATGCTGTCGGTGGTTCTGGTCATCCTGGTGATCTTCCTGTTCCTCAAGCGGCTGTCGGCGACGGTGATCCCGACGCTGGCGCTGCCGGTCTCGCTGGTTGGCACCTTCGCCTTCATGTATCTGTTCGGCTATTCGCTGGACAACATTTCGCTGCTGGCGCTGACGCTGGCGGTTGGTTTCGTGGTCGACGATGCCATCGTCATGCTCGAAAACATCGTCCGCCATATCGAGAACGGCGAACGCCCGTTCGAGGCGGCGCTGGTCGGCTCCAAGGAGATCGGCTTCACCATCCTGTCGATCACCTTCTCGTTGATCGCGGTGTTCATCCCGGTGTTCTTCATGTCCGGCGTGGTGGGACGCATCTTCCGCGAATTTGCCGCGACAATCTCGGTGGCGATCCTGGTGTCCGGCTTCGTCTCGCTAACGCTGACGCCGATGCTCTGTGCGCGTTTCCTCAAGGAAGAGACCCACCACAGGAAACCGTCGCTGTTCGACCGCATCGTCGATGGCGGCTTCAACGCCATTCTGACCTTCTATCGGGTGACGCTGGATTTCTCGCTGCGCCATCGCCTGATCGTGCTGGTGCTGACCTTCGGCTCGGCCTGGTGGGCGATGCATCTTTATGCGTCGATCCCCAAGGGTTTCTTCCCGATCGAGGATACCGGCTTGCTGCGCGCCGCAACGGAAGGAGCGCCGGATACCTCGTTCGAGGCGATGTCGGCACGCCATCAGCAACTGATCGAGATTGTCCGCAAGGACCCGGCCGTGGCCGCCGTTGCCGGCAATGTCGGCGGGTTTTCGGCGGTCAACCAGGGCTTCATGTTCATCACGCTGAAGCCGCGCGCCGAACGCGACGAGGCGCAGAAGATCATCGGCCGCCTGCGCGCCGCCACCAGCCAGGTTCCGGGGATCACCTTCGTTGCCCAGCCGGTGCAGAACCTCAATCTGAATGCCGGCCGCCAGTCGCGTTCGATGTATCAATACACCCTGTCCGGTCCGAACCTGCAGGATCTGATCGATTTCGCGCCCGGACATCTCGCCCGGCTGCAAGGGCTGCCGCAGCTGCGCGACGTCGCGCTCGACCTGCAATTGCGCAATCCGCAGGTGCGCATCGACATCGACCGTGAACAGGCCCAGCGACTCGGCGTCTCCGTGGCGCAGATCAAGTCCTCGCTCTACAACACCTTCGGCGGCGGCACGATCTCGACCATCTACACCTCCTCGTCCGATTTTCCCGTTATCCTTGAGGCGGACCGCGCCTTCCAGAACAGCCCCGATGCGCTGTCGCGGCTCTATATCCGCAGCCAGAATACCGCCACCGCCCCGGCCATCGGCACCGCCACCCAGGGCGCGGTTGCCGCGCAGCAGAACGCCTTCCAGGTGCAGAACATCCCGCTTGATGCTTTCGTCAGGATGACCCCGTCCATCGGCCCGCTCGCCGTCAACCGGGTCTCGCAGATGCCGGCGGTGACCATCTCGTTCAACACCGCGCCGGGTGTTTCGCTTGGCGATGCGGTCGAGGCAATCGGCAGGCTCGAACGCGACTCGGTACTGCCGCAAAATGTGACGACCCGCTTCGCCGGCTCGGCGCAACTGTTCCAGGAGGCATTGGCCGGTCAGGACATGTTGCTGATCGCCGCCGTGCTGGTCATCTATATCCTGCTTGGCGTGCTCTATGAGAGCTTCATCCACCCGATCACCATTCTGTCCGGCCTGCCTTCGGCCGGACTGGGCGCGCTGCTCGCGCTGAAATATTACAATATGGACCTCAGCGTCATTGCCATCATCGGCATTCTAATGCTGATCGGCATCGTCAAGAAGAATGCCATCATGATGGTCGATTTCGCCATCGAGCGGCGACGGGCCGGCGTGGAAGCGCTGGAAGCGATCCGCGAAGCCTGCCTGATCCGCTTCCGGCCGATCCTCATGACGACCCTGGCCGCGGCGCTGGGCGCGGTGCCGATTGCCATCGGCGCCGGCGCCGGCGCCGAGTTGCGTCAGCCGCTTGGCATCGCCGTTGTCGGCGGTCTTGCCGTGTCGCAGGTGATGACACTCTACATCACGCCGGTCATCTACTATTACCTCGACAAGGTGGATACGTTCTTTGCCGGCCACAGCCATTTGGGCCCGCTGGAGAACGAGATTGCCGTGCAGGATGCCTTGCACGTCATCGAACATCCGGTCGAAGAGCCGGCACAGGCGGCCGAAGGATCGGCCGTGACGCCCAAGACCTCCGCTGCCGCCCCGGCGACGCGCTGAGCGCCTCGCCGATAATTTCGCCCAAGTAACCATTACGCATGACGGCGCAGCGGCTCTGTTGTGAGCGCTGCACCATTGTGATACAACGCGCGCTGGAAGGGTGTTTACTTTTTGGTAACCTTCCGTGTGGGTGAGGGAGTTGTGTCATGTCCGGTGCCGATCTTGTGCGTGATTTTCGCAACCGGCCGCATGGATCGTCCTCCCCCGCCTGGCGCAAGCGCAGCCTGATCATCAGCGCCGCAGTCAGCATCGCGGCTTTCGGCTCGATTGTGGTTCGCGCCAACGACGATTCCAGCGTCTATGCGGTTGCCCGGCACTATAACAGCGCGGTCCGCTCTGCCGTTCGTTCGGTGCCGCTTCCGCAGGTTTTCTATCCGGCGCCACGTCAGGTGGTGCCGACATCGCTCAGTTATGCGCCGGTGTTTCATGAATTGATGCCGAGTGGCCCGATCAACGGAACGGCCAAGCCGGCGCCCAAGGGATCGCCGAAAGCCATCAAGGTCTCGCCCAAGGCGCTCAGCGCCGAGGATTTTGCCGAAGGCTATCTGGAATCGCGCACCTCTTATTGCGTGCGCACCTGCGACGGCTTCTTTTTCCCGGTCGGCACACCGGATTCCTCCGATCTTGGCGCGCATGAAGCCGCTTGCACCCGCGCCTGCCCGGGCGCGGAAACCGCCGTCTATGTCGCCCCTTCGGGTTCCAAGGGCATCGAGGATGCCACCAATCGCAAGGGGCAGCGTTACGAGGCGCTGGCGACCGCCTTCAACCATCGCACGCAATACGACAGCGCCTGTTCCTGCACCAATGCCAGCAAACCGCGCAACTATTCGGTATTGACCGATTTCACCCTGCGCAAAGGCGATCTGGTGATGGGCAGCAATGGCCTCCAGCAGTTCAACGGCGCCGAGCGGTTCCCGCTGCGCCGGAACGATTTTGCGCGGGCCGACATGTCCAAGCTGAATGCCGCCGAACGCCGCAATCTGCAGGCCACGGAAGCGGCGAGCCTTCGCGGCAGCAACAGCGACCGTCTCTCGCCCAGCCTGAAGGCGCGGATCGCCGAACAGGTGCGCCTCGGCTCGAATTCCAGGGACACCGCGCCCGGCACGCAGACGGCCGCGCTGCGCACCGTCCCCGGACAGAACGGGCGCGATCTGCGCTACGTCGGACCGGATCGGGATTTCGACCGCGCCCGTTGAGCCGGGCGCAGAAGCCTCGTTTGCACCGATCAACCATCGGCACTTGCCAGATACCCCCGACTGATATAGAGAACATTTCAGGAACAACAACGAGGGCAGTCATGGATCTTGTCTTATACACGCACCCGATGTCGCGCGGCCGCATCGCTCGTTGGATGCTGGAGGAGATCGGCGTCCCCTATCGCGCCGAAATTGTCGACTACGGCCCGCCGATGAAAGGCCCAGCCTACCGGGCGATCAATCCGATGGGCAAGGTGCCGGCGCTCAAGCATGGCGACACGATCATCACCGAAACGGCGGCTATCTGCACCTATCTGGCTGATGCCTTTCCCGCCGCCGGGCTGGCCCCTGCCCCCGGCAGCGCTGCGCGCGGCCCCTATTATCGCTGGATGTTCTTTGCCGCCGGCCCGCTCGAACAGGCTGTGACCGCCCGCTCCATGGGCTGGGAGGTGCCGCAAAACCGGGCCGGCATGGTGGGATTCGGCTCGTACAAGACTGCGCTCGACGCGCTGGAGACCGCCCTGGCCCATGGCGGCTACATCGCCGGAGATCGCTTTTCGGCGGCCGATGTCTATGTCGGCGCGCAGATCGGCTGGGGCCTTCAGTTCGGCTCCATCGAAAAGCGTGATGTTTTCGTGGCCTACTGGAACTTGCTGGTTGACCGCCCCGCCCATCGCAAGGCCGAGGCCACCGACAATGCGCTGCTGCCGCAGCATCTCGTTCCGGGCATGCCGGGCTGAAGCAGAGGGACTGATACCAGTGGCCCTCACAAATGACCTGTCCGTCATTTCTCGGGCCGTCCCTCGCAACCGGGCCTTCGGCCCTGCTCGGCGTCGCATTCGCTCCTAACCAGCCGCCTGACAATTGCCCCTGACGGTCAATTGTCAGGGCCGCTGGTATGACGCGGCTTCAAACCCGCCGATTTTACTTCCCGCGTGCTGTTCCGGGCGCTGCCCAACTTCGGCATGCATCCGCTGTTCGGGGG
>DAOMXG010000131.1:0-6873 GCA_035436995.1 Beijerinckiaceae bacterium | reverse complement strand
CGTCACCGGCACCGGCGCATGGCGTGAGCCGCCGCCCCGGCCAGACCGGGCGGCGAGGAACACCTTGACGATGCGGTCTTCGAGCGAGTGGAAACTGACGACCGCAAGCCGGCCGCCGGGCTTGAGCAGGCGTTCGGCGCCATGCAGCGCCCGCACCAATTCGCCGAGTTCGTCGTTGACCGCGATCCGCAGTGCCTGGAAGCTCCGCGTTGCCGGATGGATGTCGCCCGGTCGGCTGCGCACCACGCGGCCGATCAGGTCGGCAAGCTGGCGAGTCGTTTCAAACGGCCGAACCTTGCGCTCGCCGACGATGGCGCGGGCGATCGGACGCGACAGCCGCTCCTCGCCGAAATGATAGAGAATGTCGGCGATCTCCGCCTCGTCGGCGTGATTGACGATTTCGGCGGCGCTGTCGCCCTCGCTGCTCATGCGCATGTCGAGCGGGCCGTCGGCGCGGAAGGAAAAGCCGCGCAGGGCCTCATCGATCTGCATAGAGGAAACGCCGATGTCGAGCACCACGCCGTCGACCGACCCAACGCCCGAATCGCGGACCAATGTGTCGAGATCGCCAAAGCAACCCTGGATGAGGCTCAGCCGCCCGCCGGACGCCGCCACCAGTTCCGCCCCGCCAGCGATCGCGGCCGGATCACGGTCAATGGCGATGACACGGATATCGGGATGCAGCGCCAGCAGCGCCCGGCTGTAGCCGCCGGCGCCGAAGGTGCCGTCAACATAAACGCCGCCGGGAACGGGCGCGAGCGCCGCAAGCGCCTCGCTGCGCAACACCGGAATGTGCCGCATGGCCGCCGCCGCGCCGTTCTGCTCGCTCAGGCTCATCCGCCCTCCTTTGCCCGGAATTCGCCGGCCCGGGCGCCGACGCAGCACAGCGCGACGCGCGCGACGCAACGTCGCGACACCGGCAAGGCGCGGTCCTGTCTGGCTTGGGATGATGTGCGATATCATGGGGCGTAACGGGCTTCAAGGAACGCCCCCGGCGCTTTGGGCGCAGAAGGCCATTGGAACCGGCATTAGAAGCCGTTAACCCTAAAGAACGGTTACCAAAGCCTTGCCGGGACAGGGTTGCGGCATCGCCGGCAGTTGACGCCGGCCATCGCCGGGCTTAGCGGAAGACACCGTTTTCGCACCCGGAGCACCCGCCATGACCAAGCCCCTTTCCGGCCGCACCGCCCTTGTCACCGGCTCGACCAGCGGCATCGGTCTTGCCATTGCTGAAGCACTGGCCGGGGCTGGCGCCCGTATTGGCCTCAACGGGCTCGGAACGCCGGAGCAGATCGCCGCCGCCGAAGCCGCCGTGCGCAAGGCCGGCGCGCCGGAAGTCAGGTTCTTCGACGCCAATCTGATGGACCCCGCCGCCGTCGACCGGATGATGGATCAGGCACTCGGCTGGGGCGGCGGCATTGACATTCTGGTCAACAACGCCGGCATGCAGCACACCGCCTCCATCGCCACCATGCCGGTGGAGAAGTGGCAGGCGATCATCGCACTGAACCTCTCGGCCTGCTTCTACACCATGCGCCGCGCGCTGCCGGCGATGGCGGCCCGGGGCTTCGGCCGCGTCATCAACATCGCCTCGGTCCACGGCCTCGTCGCCTCCATCGACAAGGCGCCCTATGTCGCCTCCAAGTTCGGTCTTGTCGGCATGACCAAGGTCGCGGCGCTGGAATATGCGGCCGCCGGCAGCCGCGACAGCGGCGGCGTGACTGTCAATGCCATCTGCCCCGGCTGGGTTGAAACCGCACTGATCGAACCGCAGATCGTGGCCCGCTCCGAGCGTTTCGGCGGCGACCGCATCAAGGGTGTGCAGGATCTCGTCGGCGAGAAGGAGCCGAGCCGCCGCATGGCGCTGCCCTCCGACATCGGCGCGCTGGCGCTGTTCCTCTGCTCTTCCGCCGCGCACAACATCACCGGCACGGCGATGCCGGTCGATGGTGGCTGGACGGCGCAGTAAAGGCGCCTATTCCCCGCGATAGACCGGCTTGCGCTTTTCCTTGAAGGCGCGGATGCCTTCGGCGTAATCGGCGCTGTCATAGACGATGCGCCTGAGGCCCTGCACCCGCTCGAACGCCTGCGGACTCATCATATGGGCGCCGGCGAGAATGCGCAGCTGCTCCTTCATAACCGAGATCGACAGCGGCGCATTGGCCGCGATGTCGCGCGCCATGCCATAGGTGAAACCTTCCAGTTCCTCGAGCGGCACCAGGTGGTTGATGAGCTCCATGGCCATCGCCCGCTCGGCGCTGACCGGCTTGGCGGTAAAGACCATTTCCTTGATGATGCGCAGCGGAGCGCTGTTGAGGAAGGTCAGCATGCCCGACACGTTGTAGGGTACGCCGAGCTTGGCCGGCGTCACGGCGAATGTGGCATTCGGCGCAGCGATGATGATATCGCAGGCCATCACCGTCTCGCAGGCACCGCCCCAGACGCCGCCCTCGATCATCGCGATGACCGGCGCGGTGCAGTTCTCTATCGAACGGATCAGGTGGCGCAACGGATCATGCCAGCCGAGCGGATCGCGCCGGCCTTCGGGCAGTTCCTCGACATCATGGCCGGCGGACCAGACCTTGACGCCCGGCATCGCCCTCAGCACCACCACCCGTGCCCGCTTTCTCTGGAAGTCGTCCAGCGCGTCAGTGATCTCATGCACCAGCGGTTCGGAAAGGGCATTGCGCTTTTCGAAATGATCGAGGGTGATCGTGCCGATATTATCCTCGAACGCTGTGCGCACGTAGGCCATGGCTTCCTCCCGGTTTTCCCGAGAGAAAATAACGAAAAACGGCGCTTGGCAAGGAAGGTTGCCCAGCGCGACGTTCGGTCATCCCTTGCGGAAGAAATCGCTCGCCCGATAACGCCCGACCATGCGCCGGATGACGATGGCCAGCGCTCCGGTCACCGGCACCGAAAGCAGCAGCCCGACAAAGCCGTAGAGGCTGCCGAGTGCCATCAGGCCGAACATCAGCGTCAGCGGATGCAACCCGACATGGCGCCCGACGAACAGCGGCGTCAGCACATTGCCCTCGATCATCTGCCCCGCGACGACGATGCCGAGAATGATCGCCAGCATCGTCCAGTCCGGCCAGAACTGCACGATGCCGAAGCCGATCGCCAGCACCAGACAGGTTGCCGTGCCGAGGTAGGGGATAAAGGCCACAAGACCGGAAATCGCGCCGATCAGCAATCCGTAGTTCAACCCGGTGAGCCACAGCGCCAGGGCGTAGAAGCTGCCGAGAAACAGCCCGACAAGCGCCTGTCCGCGCAGATAGCCGCCGAGCATCTGGTCGATCTCGGCGGTCAGCGAGAACACGTCGCGCCTCAGCGAGACCGGCACAAGCCGTTGCAGCGCGCGCACCAGCCGCTCCCAGTCGATCAGGAAATAGAACACGGCGAACGGCACGATCAGCAGGAATTCGATGGAACTCATCACCGCCTGCCCGGTTGCCCCCACGGAGGTCAGCGAACCGGTCAGCCAGTTCATCGCCGTCGTTGTGATCTGCCCGAGCGAAATCTCGCTCGAAGCGGCGGCAAGATCGATCCCGAGGCGTTCCTCGATGGCGCCCCTCCAGCTTCCCAAGATCCCCTGAAGCCGTTGCAGCGTCTCCGGCAGCGCCTTGATGAAGTCTCGCCCCTGCATCGCCAGAAACGGCGCCAGCCGGTAGATCAGGTAGCCCAGGCCGAAGAAGAAGATGAGAATCACCAGACTGGCGGCGGTGATGCGGCCGAGCCCGACATGCCGCAGCCGCACCACCAGCGGATTGAGCACATAGGCAAGCCCCAGCCCAACCAGAAACGGCGCCAGCACCCGCCCCAGCGCCCACCAGATGACTCCGCAGAGCAGCGCCACCGCTGCCCAGAACAGGGTCGGCTTGGTTTCGAAAATCGGCCGGCGAAACGCATCCATGGCAGGACCATATTGGCTTTGGGCGGGCTGGCAAGCGCCGCACCGCGCCCGCGCTGAAGGCTTTGTTAACAAACGGGGTCGAGGATGATCCGATCGCGCATGAAGTCCCCGATGGCCCAGCACCAAGGGAGAGTTGCATGACCGCCGCGTCGAAGTCGCGCCCCGCCAAAGATGGCTATGGGATGACCACCGCCCAGATCCTCTATCGGGCCCCTGATTTTCATCATCTCGTCCGCGAGCATATCTGGACCGGATATGATCAGGCGCCCGATTATCCGGCCCTGCGCAGATTTCTGGAATCCTGGTCCCGGTCGCTGGAAACCTCGCTGCTGTCGGTGACCATTACCCAGGCCGAGGAGAAACCCTCCGCCGGAACGCCCGGCGGCAGCCACTTCTACCTGCTCAACTGAACCGACAGGCCAACCTCCACCGGCGACAAGCTGTCTGTAGACAAAGCCTGCGAACAGTCGCAGGCTGGGGGCCATTGTGGAGCCTCACTCATGCCCCCCCTCGCTGGCCTCTACGTCGTCGATTTCACCACCCTTCTGCCCGGCCCTTTTGCGTCGCTGATGCTGGCCGAGGCAGGAGCCGAGATCCTCAAGATCGAACCGCCGCGCGGCGACGACATGCGCCGTTTTCCGCCACTGGTGAACGGCGAATCGGCAGCCTTTGCCGCGCTGAACGCCGGCAAGACCTTCCTCAGGCTCGACCTCAAGGATCCTGCCGCCATCGCCGGCCTGAAGCCGCATCTTGAGCGCGCCGACATCATCCTGGAGCAGTTCCGCCCCGGCGTGATGGATCGGCTCGGGCTTGGCTACCAGACGATCCGTGCGTTCAATCCCCGCGTTATCTATTGCTCGATCACCGGCTACGGCCAGACCGGTCCGCGCGCAAACGAGGCCGGGCACGACCTCAACTACATCTCCCGCACCGGAATGCTGTCGCTTTCGACCGGCGGCGCTGACAAGCCCACCCTGCCGCCTTTGCTGGCCGCCGACATTGCCGGCGGTTCCTTCCCGGCCATGATCAACATCCTGCTCGGGCTGCGCCAGCGCGACCAGACCGGTGAAGGCTGCTATATCGACATCGCCATGGCCGATACGCCGGCGTCCTTCGCCTGGCACGCCGCGGCCACGCTTGCCGTCTCGGGCCGTTCGCCCCTCGATGGGGCCGAATTGTTCACCGGCGGCTCGCCCCGGTATCATACCTACCCGACGCTCGACCGCCGGCTGGTCGCGGTGGGGGCGCTGGAAGACAAGTTCTGGAACGTCTTTTGTGATGCCATCGGCGTCCCCGAACTGTTGCGCGTTCCCTCCGCACCACCGGCAACGGTGATCGAGTTCATCAGCCAGATCATCGCCACCAAGCCGGCGCGGCACTGGAAGCAGGTTCTCGAACCGCTTGATGCCTGCGTCTGCGTGGTTGCGACGCTCGAAGAAGCCACCACCGATCCGCATTTCATCCTGCGCGGCCTGTTCTCCCGCCGCACAAAGCTGGCGGACGGCACGGAAGTGCCCTGCGCGCATGTGCCCGTTGCCGCAGCGTTTCGCAAGAAACCGCGCTGATCGACCTGGATGAAATGCCAGCCGGCCTGTAAGCCGGGTTCTGTAGGGCCGCCGGCGAACCGGCGACGTGGCGGCCATTCCTCTGGGACGACTGTTGCCAGCCGCCTCATGCAACCAACCCGGACGACAACCCGGAAGAGGGTCCGGACGGGTTTCCCCGCCCTCGTCGTCCCTATTCGGTCTTGCTCCCGGCGGGGTTTGCCATGCCGCTCCCGTTGCCGGTCGCGCGGTGCGCTCTTACCGCACCTTTTCACCCTTGCTCCGGCATGCCGGAGCGGTTCGTTCTCTGTGGCACTGTCCCTGGGGTCGCCCCCGCCGGACGTTATCCGGCACCGTTCTTCCGTGGAGCCCGGACTTTCCTCTCCCTTGCGGGAGCGGCCGCCCGGCCGACTGGCCCGACTGCTTGTGGGCAATCCGGGCGCCAGCGTCAAGCGATAGAGCATGCTGCGAAAAAGTGGCAACGGTTTTTCGCGGAAAGCATGCTATAAACTATTGTAATCGATCACGTTATCTCTCGTTTTGATGATTCAATCAGAACGAGAGCGTGATCTGGGCTCAGGAGGCCCTGAGACCCTTGCCGCCCAGGATCGCCTGCACCTTGCCGCAATAGATGCGGTTGGCGCCGGACATCCGCGTTGCCATGAGGCCGCTCTGGTAGCGCATCACGGTGCCGCAGATGTTTCCGTTGGCCATGTGATAGGCCATGCCAAGATATTTCATGCCCCAGACGAGGTTGGTCTCGGCGCTGAGCAACCCCGCAGCAGCGCCGCGATAGCCGATGCCGCGCGCCGTCTGGTGGCTGATCTGGGTCAGGCCGAGATTGGCGCGGTTGCGCGCCGCCGGATTGTAGCGGCTTTCGATGCGCACCACCGCATCGGCGAGCGCGAACGGCACATTGTTGGCCGCCGCATGGCGGGCAATCAGCGGCCGGATACTCTCTGGCGAGGCCAGCGCGGCACCGCCGGCAGCCAGCATCGCGGCCGTTGCGAGCAGCAGGCAATAGGCTTTGCGAACCATTCGATCATTCCATTCGTTGTCTCGTCGGCAGGCCCGATCATCCAATCGGGTGGCGATTTCCGGGCTGATCCATGGCAAGATCATGGCGATCGGTGTGCGTGGTGCCACACCAGCGCCATTTACATCCCGTTCACTGGCGTCTTGATAGATCCTGCCGTCCGCTTGACTCAGATCACCGATTGCTCTTGCCTTGAACGTCACGTTGGTTCGCCAGAAGGAGAGACCCATGAAGAAACTGATGAGCGTCGCCGCCATTGGATTGGTTGCCGGAGCACTCGGCGCCTGCAATCCGAATGATCCACGCGATCGCGCACTGGGTGGCGCGGCGATCGGCGCGGCAACCGGCGCGGCCATCGGCGGCCTTGCCACCGGCAA
>DAOMXG010000130.1:0-6982 GCA_035436995.1 Beijerinckiaceae bacterium | reverse complement strand
GAGCCGGCTGGGGATAGGGTCCGGCAAACGGGCCCGGATAGGGCGCGGGCTGGTAGGCCCCCGGATAGCCCGCGACGTAGGGTGGCGGTGGAGGCGGAGCATATGGCATCGCCGCAGGATAGAGCACCTGCGGTGGCGCAGGCGGCGCGGGGGGAGCATAGCCCGGAGGCATGGGAGCGTAGGGATAGGCTGGCTGCTGGCCGGGATAATTGTGCATGGTCGCGCGCGCCGCTTCTGGCTGAAATGGCATGGGAGCCGGCCCCTGCCCCGGAGCCGGATAGATGGCCGTGGACTCCTGCAGCGTGCGTACCGGATCACTCCAGCCGCTGGCGCCACGGGTTGCCTTGAGATCGACGAGAGAGTCACGGATGACGCCGTTGAGCCACTGCCCGAGCGTCAAACCGGATTTCCGCGCAGCCTCAAAGGCATCGGCCCGGATGTCCGGCTCAACCCCTCTGACGCTCCACGGCTGACCGTCCATCTTACCCCGCTATGCCTGGTTGAGCGACGCAGCTTTTCCGGCCGAATCGGTCCCCCGGCATTCCATTGCCATCACAGGAAAGACTTTGCCGCCATTGGTAAACGACTGGTTAAGGCCTGTGCCTTTTCGGGGCGGCAATGGTTAAAAAAGATCGATGTAACTCTAGGTTGTGTTTCTGATTTTTGCTTCCTATGATTGTTGCACTGATTCGATGCCCCTGGAGGAATTGATGCGTGCCATGAGCCAGTCATCCGCATTCTCGACATCAGCGGTCAGGACAGCCGCGACGCCGACTGCCAGCCCCGCGCCCGAAGCGCGGGAATGGACCATCTCGGACATGTCGCGGCACTTCGGGCTGACCCTGCGGGCCCTTCGTTTCTACGAATCCAAGGGACTGATCAAACCGAACCGGTTTGGCGGCGCACGCTACTACACCGCTCGTGACCGGGTGCGGCTCAACCTGATCCTGACCGCCAAGCAGATGGGATTCACCCTCACCGAAACCGCTGCATTGATTGGCAAGCTGGGGGACGACGAAAGCGCCGAACTGCCGCTGACTTCCAAGACCGTCCAGACCCAGATCGCCTTTCTGGAGGATCAGCGAAGTGCAATCGATCGCGCTTTGAACCAGTTGTATGCCCGGCGTGACGGGCAAGCGTCCGCCTGATTTCGTTTCTCCCCGAAGGCCCCCTCGCCCGCGCCTCCCACCCCGGGATGGCGCGGCATTTTTTTGAGACACTCGGGAAACCGAATGCGAGCCGCCGGAGCTGCCCCATCGGCTGCTCGCCTCTCTCCGCCTCGCCCGGCAATGGGTGTGCCAGCACAAAAAGCTGCGCGCCCTCTTTTCAAAGTCGAGCATATAGTTTATATGTGAACTATCGTCGGCCCTGCGCCGATCATTGGAGAGCTACCGGACTGGCCAATGCATCGGCCAGTCGCGTCCGGAGGACATGATGCCGATCTACAAGGCCCCCGTCGAAGACGTCGCATTCCTGCTCAACGATGTGTTCCACATCGGACGCTACAGCAATCTTCCCGGCTTTTCCGATCTCTCGCCGGAGATGCTCGACGCCATCCTCGGTGAAATTGCCAAACTGTGCGAGGAGCAGCTGCAGCCGCTCAACATGTCGGGCGATCAGGAAGGTTGCGTCCGCCACCCGGATGGCAGCGTCACCACGCCGAAGGGCTTCAAGGACGCCTACAAGGCCTATGTCGACAGCGGCTGGCTGAGTCTCGCCTGCAACCCAGAGTATGGCGGACAGGGACTGCCTTACACGATGGCAGCGATCGTCAACGAGTTTGCATCTGCCGCCAACATGTCGTTCTCGATGTATCCGGGCCTTACCGCAGGCGCCATCGCGGCCATTGACGTTCACGGCTCGCCCGAACTCAAGGCTACCTATCTGCCCAAGATGATCGCCGGCACATGGACCGGCACGATGAACCTGACCGAGCCGCATTGTGGCACGGATCTCGGCCTTATGCGCACCAAGGCGGCTCCGCAGGCGGACGGAAGCTACAAGATCACCGGCACCAAGATCTTCATCTCGGCTGGCGAGCAGGACATCACCGAGAACATCATCCATCTGGTGCTCGCCCGCATCGAGGGCGCTCCGGAGGGCGTGAAGGGCATTTCGCTGTTCATCGTGCCGAAATTCGTCCCCGACGCGAATGGCAATCCCGGCGCGCGCAATGCCGTGGCCTGCGGCTCGATCGAGGAAAAGATGGGCATACACGCCAACTCGACCTGCGTGATGAATTATGACGGAGCGACCGGCTTCCTCATCGGCGAGGCCAACAAGGGCCTCAACGCGATGTTCGTGATGATGAACGAGGCCCGGCTCGGGGTCGCCATCCAGGGCCTCGCGCAATCGGAAGTTGCCTATCAGAACGCCGTCGCCTATGCGCGCGAACGCATCCAGGGCCGCTCGCTGACCGGCGTCAAGAACCCGGAAAAGGCGGCCGATCCGATCATCGTTCATCCGGATGTGCGCCGCACGCTGCTCACCATCCGCTCCTTCAACGAGGGCGCCCGTGCCTTCATGCTGTGGGGCGCGCTCAAGAGCGACGTCGCCCATCGCGGCGGCGACGAAAAGGCGCGCGCGGACTCCGACGAGTTGCTCGGCCTGCTGACGCCGGTGCTGAAGGCGTTCCTCACCGATCGCGGCTTCGACAATTGCGTGATGGCCCAGCAGATGTTCGGCGGCCATGGTTTCATCGAGCAATGGGGCATGAGCCAGTTCGTGCGCGATGCCCGCATCGCCATGATCTACGAGGGCGCCAACGGCATCCAGGCGCTCGATCTGGTCGGCCGCAAGCTGCCGCGCAACGGAGGCAAGGCGCTGATGACCTTCATGGGCGAGGTCGGCGCGTTCCTTGAGGCCAATGCCGGCGATGAGGCGATGAAAGCCTATTGCGCGCCGCTCAAGACCAGCCTCGGCCACCTTCAGGCAGCCTCGATGTGGCTGATGCAGAACGGAATGGCCAACCCCGACAATGCCGGCGCCGCTTCGGTCGATTACCTCCACCTGTTCGGGCTGGTCGCGCTCGGCTATATGTGGGCGCTGCAGGCAAAGGTGGCGAGCGAAAAGCTCAAGGCCGGCGCCGGCCCCGCCATGTCCGCCAAGTTGACGGTGGGCAAATTCTACATGGAGCGGGTCCTGCCGGAGACGGCAGCGCGCCTTGCCATGCTGCAATCGGGCGCCGCCACCATGATGAGCCTGCCGGCGGAGGCGTTCTGATCCGCCGCCGCTCACCGCGATGCATGACTTGGCCACGTTCCGCGCTATTGTAAAACGCATATCACTCCTCGCGAAGGACACAGCTCCATGACCGACGCCTTCATCTACGATCACGTCCGAACGCCGCGCGGCAAGGGCAAGGCCGATGGCTCCCTGCATGAGGTCACCGCCCTCAAGCTGGCGGTGGCACCGCTGAAGGCGCTGAAAGAGCGCAACAATCTCGATCCGACGCTGGTCGAGGATGTGGTGCTCGGCTGCGTCGATCCGGTGGGCGAATCCTCCGCTGTCATCGCCCGTTCGGCGGCGATCGCGGCCGGCTATGGCAAGACCGTGCCGGGCGTGCAGATCAACCGCTTCTGTGCCTCGGGTCTCGATGCGGTGGCCTTTGCCGCCGCACAGGTCATGGCCGGGCAGAAGCAGATGGCGATCGGCGGTGGCATCGAATCGATGAGCCGTATCGGCATGGGCTCCTCGGGCATGCTGCCGGCGGCGGATCCGGATGTCGCGATCCCGTCGTATTTCTCGCCGCAGGGCGTGGCGGCGGATCTGATCTCCACCAAATACGGGTTCACCCGCACCCAGTGCGACCAGTTCGCCGTGGACAGCCACCACAAGGCGGCGAAAGCCTGGGCCGAGGGCCGGTTTGCCAAATCGGTGATCCCGGTGAAGGACGTCAACGGCATCACCATACTCGACCGTGACGAGACCGTGCGGCCCGAGGCCAACATGCAGGCGCTCGGCGCGCTGAAGCCCTCGTTCGTGATGATGGGAGAACAGGGCGGCTTCGACGCGGTGGCGATCCAGGGCCATCCGGATGTCGAGTTCATCGAGCACATGCATCATGCCGGCAACTCTTCCGGCATCGTTGACGGCGCCTCGGCGGTGCTGGTCGGCAGCAAGGCGGCGGGCAAGAAGGCGGGCCTTACCCCGCGCGCCCGAATCGTCGGCTTTGCCTCGCTCGGCTCGGATCTGGCGCTGACGCTGACCGGGCCGACCGATGTGACGCTGAAGCTGTTCAAGAACACGAAGATGAGCCTCAAGGACATCGATCTCATCGAGATCAACGAGGCCTTCTCCTCGGTGGTGCTGCGCTATCTGCAATCGCTCGACATTGATCCGGACATCGTCAACGTCAATGGCGGCGCCATCGCCATGGGCCATCCGCTGGGGGCTACCGGCGGCATGATCCTGGGCACGGTGATCGACGAGCTTGAGCGGCGCAACAAGGCGGTCGGCCTGGTCACGCTGTGCGTTGCCCATGGCATGGGCTCGGCCATGATTGTCGAACGCGTCTGAGAGGATTTTGTCATGAAACTCACCCATTTCCGCTTCGACGCCGACGCCGAGGGCCTTGTCACCCTGACCTGGGACAGCCCCGGAAAGACCATGAACGTCATCAACGAGGAGTGGATGAAGGAACTCGATTCCGTCATCGACACCGTTGCCGGCGATGCCAAGCTGAAAGGCTGCGTCATCGTCTCGGGCAAGCCCGATTCATTCTCCGGCGGCGCCGACCTCAACTTCCTCCAGTCGATTGGCGCCTTCTACCAGAAGATGCTCAAGACCGACGGCGAGGACAAGGCGAATGCCCGTCTGCTGACCGAAACGGCGCGGCTGTCGCAGCTGTTCCGCAAGCTGGAGACCTGCGGCAAGCCGTTCGTCGCCGCCATTCACGGCGTCTGCCTCGGCGGCGCGTTCGAACTGGCGCTGTCCTGCCATCACCGCATCGCCTCGGACAGCGACAAGACCAAGGTCGGACTGCCGGAGATCAAGGTGGGGCTGTTCCCCGGCGCCGGCGGCACACAGCGCGTTGCCCGGCTGATGCAATCGGGCGATGCGCTGCAACTCTTGTTCCGCGGCGACCAGATCAAGGGTCTGATGGCGCGCGGCATGGGGCTGATCCACGAGGTCGTGCCACAGGACAAGCTGGTCGAGGCGGCCAAGGCCTGGATTCGTGGCGGCGGTTCGGCCAAGGCGCCGTGGGACACCGAGACCTATCGCCTGCCGTCGAACAAGGTGCATACCGCGCAGGGCATGATGATCTGGCCGCCGGCCAATGCCATCTACCGGCGCGAGACCTTCGACAATTATCCCGCCGCACGGGCCATCCTCCAGGTGGTCTACGAGGGGCTGCAACTGCCGATGGATCTCGCGCTCAGGGTCGAGAGCCGCTACTTCGCCAAGATCATCCGCTCCAAGGAAGCGGCGATGATGATCCGCTCGCTGTTCGTCTCCAAGGGAGAACTGGAGAAGGGCGCGCGGCGTCCGGCGGGCGTGGCGCCGACCTCGATCAGGAAGATCGGCGTCGTCGGTGCCGGGTTCATGGGCGCTGGCATCACCTATGTCTCGGCGCTGGCCGGGCTTGAGGTGGTGCTGATCGACCGCGATCAGGAAGCCGCCGACAAGGGCAAGGCGTTCAGCCAGAAGCTGCTGTCGGATCAGGTGATGAAGGGCCGCGCCACCACCGCGCATCGCGATGCGGTGCTCGGACGCATCCATCCGACCCCCGATTATGCCGCGCTCAAGGATGTCGATCTCATCGTCGAGGCAGTGTTCGAGGACCGGCAGGTCAAGGCCGATGTCATCGCCAAGGTCGAGGCCGTGATCGGCAAGGATGTGATCTTTGCCTCCAACACCTCGACGCTGCCGATCACCTCGCTGGCCGAGACCTCGTCGCGGCCGGACCAGTTCGTCGGCATCCACTTCTTCTCGCCGGTTGACAAGATGCTGCTGGTGGAAGTGATCAAGGGCGGCAGGACAGGCGACCGGGCGATCGCCACGGCGCTGGACTTTGTCCGCATCATCAAGAAGACCCCGATCGTCGTCAACGATACGCGCGGCTTCTTCGCCAACCGCTGCGTGCTCAACTACATCCGCGAAGGTCAGCTGATGCTGATGGAAGGCGTTCCGGCGCCGATGATCGAGACAGTGGCCAAGATGGCCGGCATGCCGGTCGGCCCGCTGTCGCTGATGGACGAGGTGGCGCTCGATCTCGGCTGGAAGATCCTGCAGGCAACCAAGAAGGATCTCGGGCCGAAGGCCGTCGATCCCAAGCAGGAGGCGCTTCTGGAAGAGATGGTGGTCAAGCGCGGGCGTCTCGGCCGCAAGAACGGCAAGGGCTTCTACGACTATCCAGAAGGCAAGGGCCAGAAGCGGCTGTGGGCCGGGCTCAGGGATCTTCAGCCCAGGCTGAAGGACCCGGAGACCATCGACGTGCAGGAGATGAAGGACCGCCTGCTCGCCATCCAGGCGCTGGAGGCGGCGCGCACGGTGGAAGAGAACGTCATCACCGACGTGCGCGAGGCGGATGTCGGCTCGATCCTCGGTTTCGGCTTTGCGCCGTTCACCGGCGGGGCGATCTCCTTCATCGACGGGATGGGGACGAAGGCGTTCGTCGCCTTGTGTGATGCCTTGGCCAAGAAGCACGGCAATCGCTTTGCGGTGAACCCGCAATTGCGTGACATGGCCGCCCGGGGCGAGACCTTCTACGGCCGGCAGGCCGGCAAGAAGGCTGCGTAAGGATAGTGCCAGCCTCGCCCCGGCCGATTTCCAGAAGCAGGCCATGGCCCTGCAGGGTGGTCAGCAGATGGTCCGATCCATCCTCGCAATCGTTGGAGAACACCACGAAATCGGTGACGCCGATCAGCCGGTGATAGGCCAGCCATTCCAGCAGGAACGGGCCTTCGTTGCGCTGACAGGTGGCGGAGAGGATCTTCAAGCGCTGTTCCGGCATGGCTGCGACCGGCACAGAGGTTAGCCT
>DAOMXG010000129.1:0-6996 GCA_035436995.1 Beijerinckiaceae bacterium | reverse complement strand
GCCGCCGCAGCAGGCAGGGCAGGGGAGGCGCGGCGCGGACTGGCCGCCTCCGCCCGTTCGGCGGCGGAATCGGCAAAGCGGTCATGCGGTGCCTCGTCGAGCGCCAGGTCGACGCCGGCTTCATCATACCATTCCAGCAGCGCCCTGAGCGCGGCCAATTCTGTGCCCCGTTCGTCCATTGTCGTATCGGCCTGCCCGCCCTGCGGCTGTGAAAGCCTTTTCTAGCGCGCCTGTCCGGGCTAGCAAGGGTCAGCTGCGGCAAGCTGTGCGCTTGTCAGAGTCAAAGATAGTTTATATATGAACTATCGTCCGGATGGAGAGCGACATGGAACGGCCGGCGCGTGAGCGGATGGACTATGATGTGGTTGTGGTTGGCGGTGGGCCTGCGGGCCTGGCCACTGCGATCCGGCTGAAGGAGCGGGCCGCCGAAGCCGGAGCCGAAGTGTCGGTGGTGGTTGTCGAGAAGGGCTCCGAAATCGGCGCGCATATCCTGTCCGGGGCGGTGATCGATCCGGTCGCGCTCGACCAGCTGTTTCCCGATTGGCGCAATGACTCTTCCTGCCCGGTCAAGACGCCGGTGGTCGAGGATCATTTCCTGGCGCTGGGGCCTTCCGGCGACATCACCCTGCCGAATGCCATCATGCCGCCGCTGCTGTCCAATCATGGCAACTACATTGCCTCGCTGGGCAATCTCTGCCGCTGGATGGCCGCGCAGGCCGAAGCGCTCGGCGTTGAGATCTATCCCGGTTTTGCCGCCAGCGAAGTGCTCTATGATGCTGCCGGCGCGGTGATCGGCGTGGCCACCGGTGACATGGGCGTGTCGCGCGAAGGCGAGATGAAGGACAGCTACACCCGCGGCATGGAACTGGCCGGCAAATATGTGGTGTTTGCCGAGGGTGC
Organism: Beijerinckiaceae bacterium; assembly: GCA_035436995.1. Classification (GTDB taxonomy): domain Bacteria; phylum Pseudomonadota; class Alphaproteobacteria; order Rhizobiales; family Beijerinckiaceae; genus JAIUNP01. Next base: position 6,096 of record DAOMXG010000129.1, on the reverse strand, counting down.
GCGCGGCCAGTTGTCCAAACAGGTGATCGCCCGGTTCAAGCTTGATTCCGGCCGCCAACCGCAGAAATACGGCATTGGCATCAAGGAACTCTGGCAGGTTGCGCCGGACAGGCACCGCAAGGGGCTGGTGCAGCATTCCTTCGGCTGGCCGCTTGATTCGAGGACCGGCGGCGGTTCGTTCCTCTATCATTTTGATGACAATCTGGTCTCGGTCGGCTTTGTCGTTCATCTCAACTATGCCAACCCGACACTGTCGCCGTTCGACGAGTTCCAGCGCTACAAGACCCATCCGGCGATCCGCCCGACCTTCGAGGGCGGCAAGCGTCTGTCTTACGGCGCGCGTGCGCTGACCGAGGGCGGCTACCAGTCAGTGCCGAAGCTTTCGATGCCCGGCGCGGTGCTGGTCGGTTGCGGCGCCGGCTTCATGAACGTGCCGCGCATCAAGGGCAGTCACAATGCGATGCTGTCGGGCATGCTGGCTGCCGATCATATCCTGGAGGCGCTGGCCGCAGGCCGTTCGGGGGATGAACTGACCAGCTATGACAAGGCCTGGCGCGGCTCCGAGATCGGCCGCGATCTGTGGAAGGTGCGCAATGTCAAGCCGCTGTGGTCACGCTTCGGCACCTGGGCGGGGATCGCGCTGGGCGGGCTCGACATGTGGATGAACGAACTGGTGAAGCTCTCGCTGTTCGGCACCCAGTCCCACGGCAAGCCTGACCATGCCTCGCTGAAGAAGCTCTCCGAGGTCAAGCCGATCGTCTATCCCAAGCCGGATGGCGTCGTTTCATTTGACAAGCTGTCGTCGGTGTTCCTGTCGAGCACCAATCACGAGGAAGACCAGCCCTGCCATCTCCGGCTGGCCGACCCGGCGATTCCGGTCGGCCGCAACCTGCCCGATTACGGCGAGCCGGCGCGGCTTTATTGTCCTGCCGGTGTCTACGAAATCGTCTACGCCGACGAGGCGAACAGGCGTGATCCGCGCTTCGTGATCAATGCGCAGAACTGTGTTCACTGCAAGACCTGCGACATCAAGGATCCGGCACAAAACATCACCTGGACGGCGCCGGAGGGCGGCGGCGGTCCGAACTATCCCAATATGTAAGGCGAGGGGCGCCGCCAGCCCTGTGCTTGCCGGCGCCCGGCAAAACCGTCATTGTGCCAACGATTTGATCTCGCCGGCAGTGATTCTGCCGGCAAACTGACATGGGAGCAAGGGTTTGCCAGTCAACCTGTCGGGGCGAGCCTCGTCCCTTGCCATCGTCGCGGCGTTTCTGGCAGGGATCATCGCCGCCGGGCCGGTGCAGGCGCGGGAAAGCCCGCTTGCCGTGCGCTCCGAGGCGCTTGATGCCACCTCCGGCAGTTTTCTTGCCGCGATGAGCGCGCAGGGCCAGCGTGATCTGCGCGCTGCTGCGCGCTATTACCGGGACGTGCTGCAGGCGCGGCCTGACGAGGCGATCATCGCCGAACGCGCCTTCATTGCCGAACTGGGCGATGGCAACATCGCCGAAGCGATCCGCTATGCCGAGCGGGGCGTCAAACGAGGCCAGGTCAATTCGCTGGCGCGTGCAACGCTGGGTGTCCGCGATATCAAGCAGCGCCGCTTTGCGTCGGCCCGCCAGCATCTGGCCAGGGCCAGCGGTGGCCGCGGGCGCAACAGCGATCTGACCGTGGCCCTTCTGACGGCCTGGACCCATGTCGGCTCCGGGGATCTCAGGCGCGCGCTGGAGATTGTCGATCAGTTCAACGCGCCGGAGCTGACGGCCTATCGCAATTTCTTTGGCGGGCTGATGGCCGATGTCGCCGGAGACCGGACCGAGGCAGCCAAGCGTCTGACAGCGGCCTACCGTTCGGAGCCGGGCACCTTGCGTGTGGCGGATGCCTTTGCCCGCCTGCAATCACGGCTCGGCAACCGCGAGGACGCGATCAAGGTCTATGGCGAGTGGGAGAACCGCAGCCAGGGACAGCCCTTCGTTGCGCGTCAGCTTGAGGACCTGCGGGCCGGTCGCGCCCTGCCGCCGCTGGCCACGACCGTTGCCGAGGGCGCTTCCGAGGTGCTCTACGGCCTTGGTGCCACCTCCGGGTCGAGCCGCGAGGCCGATACGTCGCTGGTCTTCCTGCAGCTTGCCAGCTACCTCGACCCTGATGACGACCTCATAACGGTTTCGATCGCCGAAGTTTTCGAACAGATGCGCCAATGGGAGCGGGCTGCCGATGCCTTCGGCCGCATTGGTGCCCAGTCGCCCTATCGGATCCGCTCGCTGCTGGGTCGCGTCATCGCCTATGAGCGGATGGAGCGCACCGACGAGGCCATCGCCACCCTGACGACGCTGGTCACCGAGTCGCCGAAGGAATACGAGGCGGTCGACATGCTCGGCGGCCTCTACCGCACCAAGAAGAAATTCGAGGAGTCGATCGCGGTCTATTCCAGGGCCATCAACGCACTTGAAAAGCCTGAGCGCGCCCACTGGGCGCTGTTCTTCGGGCGGGGCGTCGCCTATGAACGCAACAAGCAATGGCTGAAGGGCGAGCCCGATTTCATCAAGGCGCTGGAATTGCTGCCGGCCAAGCCGCGCATGGCCCGCGAGCGTTATGAACGGGCGCAGGTGCTCAACTATCTGGGCTATTCCTGGGTCGATCAGGGCATGAACATCGAACAGTCCTTCGACATGCTGAAGGAGGCGGTTGCGCTCGCCCCCGACGACGGCGCCATTGTCGACAGTCTGGGCTGGGCCTATTACCGGCTCGACAGGTTTGACGACGCGGTGCGGGAGCTTGAGCGCGCCATCGAATTGAAGCCGGGCGATCCCACCATCAACGATCATCTGGGCGATGCCTACTGGCAGGTCGGGCGCACGCGCGAGGCCTATTTCAAATGGACCCATGCGCGTGATCTCAAGCCGGAGCCGGAGGATCTGCCGCGCATCCTGACCAAGCTTGTGCACGGTCTCGACGAGCCGCCGCCCGTCCTGCCGCCGGAGCTTGATCCTGGCCTGCCGGATTTCGGCAAGCCCGGGCGGGCCAGTCCGCCCATCGACAGGCTCCCCTCGCCGGACGATCGCTGATGCAGAAAGGACTGCCGTGGCTTGAGCTGGCGCCGGCCAAGGTCAATCTGTCGCTGCATGTCGTCGGTCGCCGCGACGATGGCTACCATGCGCTGGAAAGCCTGGTGGCCTTTGCCGATCTCGGCGATTCGCTGACGTTGGAGCCGGACCGGCCGCTGGCGCTGGCGGTGACCGGCCCTGGCGCATCCAGCAGCGGCCCGATCGCCGAGAATCTGGTGATGAAGGCGGTCGAGGCCATGGTTCGCGCCATGCCGGGCCTGCGGCTGGGAGCATTGTCCCTGACCAAGCTGTTGCCGGTGGCTGCCGGCCTCGGGGGCGGCTCCGCCGATGCCGCAGCAGCCTTGCGACTGCTGGGCCGGCTCAACGGAATCGCCGCCGACGATTCGCGTCTGTTCGACATTGCCCGCACAATCGGCGCCGATGTGCCGGTCTGTCTGGCATCGACCACGCGCATGATGACCGGAGCCGGCGAGGCGCTGGGCCCGCCGCTCGCGCTGCCGCCGCTTCTGGCCGTTCTGGTCAATCCCGGCCGGCCGGTTGCGACCGAACAGGTTTTCCGCGCCCTCGGACTTGCGGTTGGCACGAGGCTGGATGGCGCCGGCCATCCGGTGATTGATTGCGCCGAGGATATGGACAGTCTGGTCGCTGCGCTCGCGCCTCTGCGCAACGACCTCCAGCCGCCGGCAATCGCCATCGAACCCTCCATCGCCGAGGCGATCGAGCACATTCGCGCGCAGGAAGGCTGCCGGCTGGTCCGCATGTCGGGTTCGGGCGCCACCTGCTTCGGAATCTTCGGCAATCTCAGCCAGACCTTCGAGGCGGTCCGCAACCTGCGCATGAAACACAGCCGCTGGTGGGTTCAGCCGGCGATCCTCGGTGGGCGATACCCGGTGCGTTCCGGCCTCTAGAGCAAAAGAGCGATCCAGTCAGATCGGCTTTTGCTCTAATAGGCCCGCGCCACGCAGAAATCGACCACATCCTCCAGGGCAGTGCGCATCGGAGAAGCCGGGAACAGCGCCAGCGCATCCTTGGCCATGGCACCATAATGGCGCGCGCGCTCGACGGTATCCTCCAGCGCCTGATGCGACCGCAGGATGCCGATCGCCCGTTCAAGGTCGCCATCCTCGATTTCGCCCCTGGCCAGGGTGCGGTTCCAGAAACTGCGCTCGGCGTCACTGCCGCGCCGGTAGGACAGGACGACCGGCAGGGTGATCTTGCCCTCGCGGAAATCATCGCCGACATTCTTGCCGAGCGTCGCGCTGGCCCCGCCATAATCCAGAGCATCGTCAACCAGCTGGAACGCCACACCGAGATGCATGCCGTAGCTGCGCGCCGCCACCTGTGCCGGCTTGTCGAGACAGGCCAGGATCGGTCCGACCTCCGCCGCAGCGGCAAACAGCGCCGCCGTCTTGGCGCGAATGACGGCCAGATACTCGTCTTCGCTGGTGGCGGTGTTCTTGGCGGCGCCAAGCTGCATCACCTCGCCCTCGGCGATCACGGCGGCGGCCGTTGACAGCACATCAAGGCAGGCGAGCGAGCCGACCTCAACCATCATCTTGAACGCCTGGCCGAGCAGGAAATCCCCCACCAGAACGCTCGCCTCGTTGCCCCACAGCATGCGGGCGGCCTTCTTGCCGCGGCGCATCTCGCTTTCGTCAACCACGTCATCATGCAGCAGCGTTGCGGTATGCATGAATTCGACGGCGGCGGCGAGCTTGATATGGCCCTCTCCGGAATAGTCGGACAGGATAGCGGTTGCCAGCGTCAGCATTGGCCTGAGCCGCTTGCCGCCGGATTCGATAAGGTGGTTCGCGACTTCCGGGATCATCGTCACATCCGATCCCGTGCGCGACAGGATCATCGCGTTGACACGCTCCATGTCGGCCTTGACCAGCCGGACCAGCGCATCAATGCCGTCCCGTCCTGTCTTGCCGCTCTTGTTGTCGATCGGAACAACGACACCCACGCCAAAAACCCGTATGCTTCAGCCTCTCGTCAGCCAACGCTTGCACCGGGACGCGACGAAATGCAACCTTTCCGTCAATGTCGGCCGAGCCCACCGCCCTTGTCGCAACCACAGACGACCTGCTTTTTGCCGGGCGCCTGCGGCTGCGCCAGCCGGCGCGGGGCCATCGCGCCGGGTCGGATGCGGTGCTGCTGGCCGCTGCCTGTCCGGCCGGAGCCCGTCGCGTTGTCGATCTTGGCTGTGGAGCCGGCACGGTCGGCCTGCGTGTCGCGCAGGTTGAGGATGCGGCCGAGGTCTGTCTGGTGGATCGGGATCCAGCATTGCTGGCGCTGACGAACGAGAATGCGGGTGCCAATGGTCTTGCGGCGCGCTGTCGCACGGTTGCCGGCGATTGCCTTGACCGGCGCTTTGCTGCGAGCGGAGCCGGACTTTCCGGCTGGGCCGAGGTGGTTCTGACCAACCCGCCCTTCTATGTGCCGGGCGCCGGCACGGTCTCCCCGGAACGGCACAAGGCCGGAGCCCATGTGTTGTCTGGCGATCTGAGGGATTGGGTGAAGGGTGGGCTCCGCTGTCTTGCGCCGCGCGGCACGATCGTGCTGATCCACCGGGCTGATGCCCTGGTCTCGGTCATCGAGGCGCTGGGCGGCCGGTTCGGCGGGTTGAAAATCCGCCCGGTTCATCCCCGGGCCGAGGCTCCGGCGCATCGTATGCTGGTGCTGGGGCGGAGAGGCTCGCGAGCGGCGCCGGTTATCCTGCCGCCGCTCGTTCTGCACGGGCCGGACGGCCGCTTCACCCCGCTTGCCGCCGCGCTGCATGAGGGCACAGCGCGGCTCGCCTGGGAGTGACGGCCGCCCGCCGTCCAACTCAGCAGACGCGGTAACGCCGCCAGACGTAGCGATAGCCGTTCCAGACCCAGCCACGGCGGAAGCAGCGCGGATAGGGCGCGTAGTAGACCGGGCGGATGCGCGGTCCCCAATAGACCCGGCGATGGACCGGACGGGGCCGCCAGTGGACCGGACGGTGGAACGCGCGCGGCCCGTGCCAGCCGCGTCCGCCACGCCAGCCACC
>DAOMXG010000128.1:0-7001 GCA_035436995.1 Beijerinckiaceae bacterium | reverse complement strand
CCGCCCTCGCTGGCCACCAGCGCCCGGGCGCCGACGCGGGCCAGCGCCTCGGCAATGTCGATGGTCGTGCGCTCAGCCCCACCCGCATCCAGATCCGGAATGATCTGAAGGATGGTCTTGCCCGCCAGAACATCGGCCTCGGCGCTCAGGGTCGGCACTATCGCCTGCATTGCAAAACTCTCGCCGGATCCGCTCCGGCATGCGACAAGCCGAATCGGCGCCCACATCGGCACCATTCGCAAGGACCCTCCTACAGCCATGACGGACAAGCTTCAATTTCTCGATTGCAGCCATCCCGCCGGATCGGTGCGGCTGGCAGTACAGGCCCGGCAAGGAAAGGCGCCGGCGATCCTCTGGCTTGGCGGCTTCATGTCGGACATGACCTCGACCAAGGCGGCGGCGCTGGATGCCTGGGCCGCGGCGCAGGGCCATGCCTCGGTGCGGTTTGACTATTCCGGCCACGGGACCAGCGGCGGCCGGTTCGAGGACGGGACCATCGGGCAATGGCTCGACGAGGCGCTGGCGCTGATCGCCCGGTTCGGCGGCCCGGCGCCGGTGCTGGCGGGGTCGTCCATGGGCGGCTGGATCGCGCTGCTGGCAACGCTGCGGCTCAGGGCAACGGGCTCGCCGCAGCATCCTTCGGGTCTCGTCCTGATCGCCCCGGCGGTGGATTTCACCCAGGCGCTGATGTGGGCCGCTTTCCCCGCTGAGGTGAAACGGCAGATCGAGACCACAGGATTGTGGCACCGGGCATCGGAGTATTCCGAAACACCCTATCCGATCACCCGCGCGCTGATCGAGGACGGACGCCGGCACCTGCTTTATGGCAAGCCGTTCCACCTCGGCTGCCCGGTGCATATCCTGCAAGGCGGGCTGGACCCTGACGTGCCGCAGGCGCATGCCTTGAAGCTGGTCGAGCACCTGCCGCAGGATCCGGTGACGGTAACGCTGATCCCCGACGGCAATCACCGGCTGTCGCGCGACGAGGACATCGCCACGCTGGTGCGCGTCACTGCCGCGATGGCCGGCGGAGCGGCGTGATCATGGCGTAGCGGGGCGAGCTTGTCCGGCAGGCCGATCGACGGTCGCTGGTCTCAGTGCAGCGCCACCGTGCGGAGCTGGTGCTCCCAGGCGCCGGCGATGGCGGCATCCTCGGTGTCGGTCAAAAGGATGGGCGAGCCATCTGCCGACAACAGGGCAAACAGCTTGAGGCCCGGCGCCAGTTGCGGTGCGCCCGGGTAGAGACGGGCCACCTCATCGGAGGACATCGGCTTGACGTAGGCGACCTGCCCGCCCCCGATGGCCGCCAGTTCCTGCGGCGTGACGTCGAGAGGCGTGGCAACCTTATGAGATGCGTTGCGATCCGGCATGGGCATCGCTCCTTACAGAAGTCGCGAGAGCATGCCACGAAAAAGTGTGAACGGTTTTTCGCGGAAAGCATGCTCTAAACCATTGACGTAGATCACGTTATCTCTCGTCTTGATGATTCAATCAAAACGAGGGCGTGATCCAGGGCCGATTATTCGCGCCCAAGGATTTCGATCTTCTTAATGATCCGTTCCGGCTCGGGGCGGGCGAGATCGATCGCCAGCAAGCCGTCGCGCAAGTCGGCGCCCAGAACCTCCATGCCATCGGCCAGCAGGAAACTGCGCTGGAACTGGCGCGCGGCGATGCCGCGATGAAGGTAGTGGCGGGTCTTGTCGTCGTGCTGACGCCCGCGGATGACCAGCTGGTTTTCCTCCAGCGTGATCTCCAGCTGATCGCGCGAGAACCCTGCCACCGCCAATGTGATGCGCAACCGCTCGGGATCACTCTCGCCGCGCGGAATACGCTCGATATTGTAGGGTGGATAACCGTCATTGGCAGCCTTGGCGACCCGATCGAGCGCCCGCTCGATCTCGTCAAAGCCCAGCATGAACGGCGAATTCAGCGTTGGAAGGCGCGACATCTCGAAGCCCTTGAACCATCCTGGCACTTCGTAAAGGCCGACCCCTGTCGAGCGCCGGCCATGCGCGGAATATGGGATGGTCAGCGTCCCCGTGCAAGAGGCGAGAACGCCAATTGTCGCGTCAGAAACTCTTCATCGAGCGATAGCGATCCGACGAGATGGTCAGGTGGTGACGCATGGCCTTGCGGGCGCCTTCCTCGTCATGGCGGGCAATCGCCTCGAAGATCGCTCCATGTTCACCGGCGATGCCGGCAAGGTATTCCTTGCGCGCCTCAAGCGTCGGCAGCGACGAGGGCACCTGCTGGCGCGGGATGAGAATCTGGCCAAGCGATGACAGGATGCGCGGAAAATACGGGTTGCCGGTCGCCTCGCAGATGGCCTTGTGGAAGCCGTAATCGGCACCGATGACGATTTCGCCCGCCACAGCGCCCAGCCGGAACGCCTCATGCGCCTCCTCGATCATGCGGACCGAATCCGGATCGGCCCGGCGTGCCGCCAGCCCGGCCGCCTCGACCTCGAGCCCGATGCGCAATTCCAGGATCTGCAGCACACGCTCGATCGATTCGGCATCTTCCGAGGCGATCTTGAACAGGCCCTGCCCCGGCGCAGCGGTGACGAAGGCGCCGACGCCCTGGCGGGTGACGACCAGCCCCTCGGCGCGCAGGGCGGCCACCGCCTCGCGGACAACCGTGCGACTGACCCCGGTCAACTGCACGATCTCCTGCTCGGTTGGCAGCTTCTCGCCCGGCTTGATGCGGCCGGCGCGAATATCGTCCGACAACATGCGCACCAGATCGGCCGTGCGGCTCTGTGTGCCACTCACCGGTCGCAGGGACCGTGCTGTCTCGTTCATCAGGCTCTCTCCCGCCCCATCGCTCCTGTGTAGGATAAGCGATGGCAGGACGCAAATCTCCGGCGGACTGCTATTTCGTGCCGAACATGCGATCGCCGGCATCACCAAGGCCAGGAACGATGTAGCCGTGATCGTTGAGGTCAGGATCGACCGCCGCCGCCCAGACCGGAACATCCGGATGATGCGCATGGAAACTGGCAATGCCCTGCCGCGAGGCCAGCAGGCAGACAAAGCGCAGGTTGGTCACTCCGCGCTCCTTCAGCCGTTCGACCGCCGCAATGGCGGAATTGGCGGTCGCCAGCATCGGATCGAGCACGATCACCAGCCGCTCGGCGACATCGGGCGGAGCCTTGAAGTAATATTCCACCGCCGCCAGCGAGGCCGGATCGCGATAGAGCCCGATATGGGCGACGCGGGCGCTCGGCACCAGTTCGAGCATGCCCTCGACAAAGCCGAGACCGGCGCGCAGGATCGGCGCCAGCACCAGCTTCTTGCCGTCGATCATCGGCGCCTGCATTCTCGTCAGCGGGGTTTCGATCTCGACCATGTGAATCGGCAGTTCGCGGGTGACCTCATAGGCCATCAGCATGCCGATTTCCTTGAGCAGCTGGCGGAAGCTGCGGGTCGAAAGATCCTTGTCGCGCATCAGGCTCAGCTTGTGCTGCACCAGCGGGTGATCGACCACATTGACAAGTTTCATGGACCCTGCCTCTCAGAACACAGTGCCATCCGATATCACGCGGATCGGCGATCCGCCATCGGGCCGGCGCTCGGCAGCCAGTCGCCGCCCGGCAGCCCAGGTGCCGCCTTCAAGCACGCAGGCGAGCGGGAACTGAGCCTCCGTCTTGCCCAGCCGCTCGCGCACCAGAGGGGCGATGGCATCGAGCAGCGCTACCGTCAGCGCCCGCCATTCGACAACCAGCGGAGCGTCGACCGTGTTGGCGGCGCCCGCCATCGCCGGATCGCGCAGGGCGAGGACGCCGGTATCCACGAACAGCCCGCCATTGCGGTACTCTGGCAGGCCGGTCAGCCCGTCGATGTCGGTGACGGCGATGCCCGCCGCCTGCAACGGCTCGATCAGTGAATAACTCAGCCACTGCGACAGTTTGTGGAACGGCACCAGACCCGCCGTCGCCGGATCGTCGCCCGCAATCAGCGGATGCCGCCAGGTATCGCCCAGCGGCACGCCGTCGAGCGTGATGCGGCTCGGCCAGATCGGGCCGAGATGGTGGAGCACTGCGGCAAGGATCGCCGGGGCGGGCAGAGCGTTCCGCCCCTCCCCCGTCCGGGCAGCGGCGTTGACCAACCCATCGAACAGCCCGCCCGGCCGGGCACCGGGCAGTCGTGCCGCCGCCCGACCCAGCGCATTCAGCAGCGCGGCACGGCCCTCGACACCGACCAGCGGATTGGCCTCGGTCACCTGAAAGGCGGCGGCAATGTCGGCCGGCTCGATCAGTGCAAGGCGTGCCGCATCGGCGCGGAACGGCTCGGACGGACGCAAGGACAGCGCCCCCGATTCGAACAGCCGGAGCGAGGCCAGCGCCAGCCCCTCCGAGCGGGCGGCTTCGATCCCCAGCGCCGCATCGCGATAGCGCCAGGCCATGCCCGCTCCGGCATCGAGCAGCACACTGACAATCGCCAGATCGAAAGCGGCGCGCGCCTGCCCGAAGGCATCGGACAGTTCAGCGGTCCGCTCCTGCCAGAGATCGCGCCCGCCAAAACAGAAATGCCGCCAGCGGGCATGGAACGGCACGGCAAGATCAGGATAATTCTGTCGGATCGTCTCGACCACGCGATCCGCCGCCGCCGGCAGGCGATCGAGGTGAACGGTGAACGCCGTCAGCCTGCCCGCAGTTCCGAGTGCGAGCATTTCGCGGGCGCGTGCCCGCACCGCAGCGGGCGTCAGCAAGGATCGGGCGGGGGTCAAGAAATGCGCTCCGGCATGGTCATCGGGCTGTTCAGAATTCGTCGATCCTGCGGCCGACGGTGTTTTTCAGATCCTCTTCGGTGGGGGCCGCGCCGGGGGTGAAATAGCCTGCCGCTTTCTTGGCCTCCATTTCAACCGAAGCATCGGGCGGCACCAGATCGGCCGGAATCGGCACGCGCTCGACGAGCTCGATACCCTGCTCGACCAGCGCGTCATGCTTCATGTTCGACATCGACATGAAACGGTCGATGCGGCGGATGCCGAGCCAGTGCATGACATCGGGCATCAATTGCTGGAAGCGCGCATCCTGCACGCCGGCGACGCATTCGGTGCGTTCGAAATAGGTCGATGCCTGATCGCCGCCATCCTGCCGCTTGCGCGCATTGTAGACGAGGAACTTGGTCACTTCGCCGAGCGCGCGGCCTTCCTTGCGGTTGTAGACGATGAAGCCGACACCGCCCGCCTGCGCATCGCGCACCGCTTCCTCGATACCGTGGACGAGATAGGGCCGGCAGGTGCAGATGTCCGAACCGAAAACGTCCGAGCCGTTGCATTCATCATGCAGGCGGCCCGAAACGAAGGTGCGCTGCTGCCCCAGACGCGCCACATCGCCGAACAGATAGACGGTGATGTTGCCGATCGGCGGAAGAAAGACCTTGAGATCAGGGCGGGTGACCAGTTCGGGATACATGCCGCCGGTCTGCTCGAACAGGGTGCGGCGCAGCGCCGTCTCGCCGGTGCCGAAACGGTCGGCGATACCAGGCAGAAACCAGACCGGATCAATGGCGATCTTGACCGCCGAGACGTCGCCAACCTCGCGGACGATGGTTCCGTCAACCTTCAGCCGGTCTTTCAGTTCAGGCACGGTCAGCCGCGCCCGGGTGATGGCGATGGAGGGGCGGATATCCACGCCCTCGGCGATCTCGCCGGCAAAGACCTCCGGCACCATATGGCCGTAGGGATCGAGCGAGACGATGCGCCCCGGCTCCGACCATTGCGGAAACGGGCCGATGGCAACGACCGGATGGGTGTTGGTCAGATCCGGCCGGGCAATCGGATTGAGCACGCCCGCCGAGACCGCCAGCGCGCGATAAAGCGCGTAGGATCCGCCATGGGCGCCGATGGCGTTGCGGTCGCCGCCGGAGGTGACAGTGGCGATCACCGGCCCGCGCCCTTTCGCTTCAGAAGCGCCCCAGTCGATGGGGAAGCGCGCGGGCGCGCCGGTTCCGGGATGAGAGGTGAGACGGATATGGCCGGACTTGTTCGGCGTCATCGACGGGCCCCTGACGGCGGTCTCAAAAACCGAGTGTGAAGTGCGTCGCGCCGTTCGGCAAGCGGCAATTCTGTCCGTGATTGACAGAGCCTGAACTGCGGCTCAGCCGAAGGTCCGCTTCAGCTCCGCCACGTCGTCCTTCGTCAGCATACGGACGGTTTGGCCGCGCAGGGTCAGCACCAGCTTGGCCGTTTCCTCCAGTTCCTCGGAAGCATAGACGGCGCTTTCGAGGTCTTTTGCTGCCACCACAGGGCCGTGGTTGGCGAGCAGCACGCAGGCGTGCGACCCATTCAGCGCCCGGATCATGTCGCCCATCGCCGGATCGCCGGGGCGGACATAGGGCAGCAGCTTCACCGTGCCGACGCGCATCACCACATAGGGCGTCAGCGGCGGGATGCAATCGTCCGGGTCAAGATCGGCAAGGCAGGACAGCGCCGTCGCATGGGTCGAGTGCAGATGCACCACGGCGCCGGTGGCGGGCCGGGTCTCATAGAAGGCGCGGTGGAGAAACACTTCCTTCGACGGCTTGTCGCCGCCGACATGCCGCCCGTCGCCATCGAGTTTGGCAATGCGGGCCGGATCGAGAAAGCCGAGACAGGAATTGGTCGGTGTGATCAGAAGACCATCCTCCACCGCAGCCGAGATATTGCCCGATGATCCGACCGTGAAGCCGCGGTCAAACAGGCTTCTGGCCAGCCGCGCCATAGTCTCGCGCAGGTCCGCTTCCCGGCTCATGCCGCATCACCCATGATCGAAAGCGCCTTTTCAAAAAAGTTCTCGGCGCCGAAATTGCCGGACTTGAGCGCCAGCGCAAGCGGCTGGCCGGCGGTGGTGGCGAGCGCCGGAACGCCGGGGTCGATCTCCGGGCCGATCGCCAGCGCATCAAGCCCAAGCGCCGAGACGACCGCTCCGGAAGTCTCCCCGCCGGCCACGACCAGCCGGCAGATGCCACCCTCGACCGCCGATCTGGCGGTGGCGGCAAACAGCGCATCGAGCTTGT
>DAOMXG010000127.1:0-7171 GCA_035436995.1 Beijerinckiaceae bacterium | reverse complement strand
CCAAGATCGGCGGCCGGCGTATTGATGAGGTCGCGGCCCATCGCAACCGCGGCCGCAATCCGGCTGACGCGGGCGCCATCGACGCCCTTGGGTACGACCAACCTCGCCCTGCAAGGCTCGGCCGCCTTGTAGCGATCGAAGCGATAGCACGCCATCAGGAAGGCGAGTGTTGCAAGTTCGGCGCCGGCAGGAACGGTATCGAACGCATAGTCGCCCTCCGGCAGGGTCGCGGCAAGACTGCCGGACACGAACGGGTCGGAGCCCGGCGTCCCTGCCGGATCGATCCCCATGACCACCGCCTCGATCGTGCCCTCGGCGTTCGGCAGGATGAGGGTGCGTCCCGGCTTGGGCTGAAAGCCGTTCACCTCGGCATATCCGCGCGCCGTTGCCGAAAGGCTGGCCGCCAGCGCCGGCCATCCCTCCGCCGTGACCAGATGGATCGGCCGGCAACCGGCCGGACGGCGGGCGATCAGCGAGGGGTGCAGCATGGAAACTCCGGGATCGGGCGGGGTGCGGACCTTGGCACATTAACCAAGGCTTAGGGTTAACGAACTATTTCTCATCTTTGCGTCACTTGCGCAAAGGCCAAACCATCATGTCTGCTCGCCCGTCGTTGCTCCCGGTCCGCTTCATGCTGCGCCTGTTCGCTGCCCGGCGACTGGCTCTGGTTGTTCTGGTCGCAGCAGCGGCCTCGGCATGTCAGCGTTCGGCGCCGGATTTCACCGCTTCGATCGCCGGCCAGCCCGGCTGGACCGAGGACGGGCTGAAGCGTCAGGCCGAGGCGCTTGGCCAGGCCTATGATCGAAAGCCGGGCGAAAAAGCCCTGTCGCTGCGCTATGCACAGGTGTTGCGCCAGCTCGGCCAGCATGGCCAGGCGGTTGCGGTGCTGCAACGCGCCTCGGTGGCCAATCTCAACGATGCCGAAGTCGCGGCCGCCTATGGCAAGGCGCTCGCAGAGGTTGGCCGCTTCCGCGAGGCTAGCGAAGTGCTGGCGCGTGCCCACATGCCGGACCGGCCAGACTGGCGCATCCTGTCGGCACAGGGTGCTGCGGCCGATCAGATGGGCGATCACGCCCGCGCCCAGGAATTCTACAACAACGCCCTGCAGGTTTCTCCGGGCGAGCCGAGTGTGCTGGCCAATCTTGGTCTGTCCTACGCGCTGACCAAGCGCTTGCCGGAGGCCGAGAAGGTGCTGCGGCAAGCCGCCAGCCACCCGCGCGCCGATGATCGGGTGCGCGCCAATCTGGCTCTTGTGCTCTCGCTTGCCGGCAAGGGCGAAGGGACCGCGGCGAGCCCGCCTCCGGCCGCTGCTGGCGCTCCGGCCGCTGGCACCAAGGCAGCGAAATCCTCTAGGCCGACCGCTACCGTCAATCCTGCTTTGCGCCCTGGCCAGACCAACACCTGGGCGGAAATCGCCCAGGCCGAGGTCGCGCGGCAGCAGAAAAACTAGGGCTGTTGTGCCTTCCGGAGCTTGAACGGCGCCGGTCAATCCCCTACGTCTTGGCCAAATCTTCCTCGCGGCGGTCTCCAACCTCCGCCAGCCGGACGTTCCCGATGCTACATACCCACAAGGGCTGGCTTTCCTCGATTGATGAACTCATCGAGGACGCGCGTGCCGGCCACATGTTCATCCTGTCAGATGACGAGGACCGTGAGAACGAGGGCGATCTCGTCATCCCGGGCGACATGATCACGCCCGAGGCTATCAACTTCATGGCCAGATATGGCCGCGGGCTGATCTGCCTGGCGATGACCGGCGAACAGGTCGAACGGCTCAACCTGACCCTGATGGCAGCGCAGAATCACGCGCCGCACAAGACCGCCTTCACCGTGTCGATCGAGGCGCGCGAGGGGGTCACCACCGGCATTTCTGCTGCCGACCGCGCCCATACTGTCAAGGTGGCGATCGATCCAGCCGCAACGCCGCGGTCGATCGTCACGCCGGGGCATGTATTTCCTTTGATCGCCGAGAACGGCGGCGTGCTGGTCCGCGCCGGACATACCGAGGCCGGGGTCGACATCGCGCGGCTCGCCGGCCTCAACCCGTCGGCGGTGATCTGCGAAATCATGAACGATGATGGCACCATGGCGCGCATGCCGGATCTCATCCGCTTTGCGCAGACCCATGGCCTCAAGATCGGCACCATCGCCGATCTCATCAGCCATCGCCGCCGCACCGAAAAGCTCGTCGATAAGATTGCCGAATGCCAGTTCGACAGTCGTTTTGGGGCCGGCTTCACCCTCAAGGTCTACGCCTCGAAGATCGGCTATGCCGAGCATATCGCTCTGGTCATGGGCGACGTATCCGGTCCTGAGCCGACGCTGGTGCGCGTCCACCAGCATCATTTCCTCACCGATTCGCTCGGCGATCTTGGCGGCGTGCAGAAGCCGGGCGAACTCGAAGCGACGATGCGGATGATTGCCGCACGCGGGCGCGGCGTCGTCCTGATCATCCGCGAGCCGTCACCGGCTGCGGTCAGCCGTGCCGTGCGCGAACGCGCCGGCGATCCCGTCACTGGCTGGAGCGGTGAATTGCGCCATTACGGCATCGGCGCGCAGATTTTGCAGGATCTCGGCGTCACCGAGATGATCCTGGTCTCCAACAAGCGGCGCACCATCGTCGGGCTTGATGGCTACGGCATCAGCCTGGTCGGGCATGAGCCGATCCCGCCCGTGACCGGATGAGCGCCGGAGCAGGGCCGGACCGGCTCGGTCAGCGCTTCTATGTGATCACGGCATCGCCGACAGGGCGCGCCGGCGACCGGCATGTCGCCACCGAGGCCCATCTGGCCTGGCTCAAGCGACTTGAGGTCTCTGGCATCCTGTTTCTCGCCGGCCCCTTCGTGCAAGAGGATGGCCGTTCCACCGGCGGCGGGATGTTCATCGTGCGTGCCGGCTCGCTGGCCGAGGCTGAAGAACTGGCCGCCGGCGATCCCTACAATGCCGGCGGATTCCGGACCTATTCCGTTGCTCCGTGGCGGCTCGATCAGGGCGGGTTCGCTCTGTCGGTCAGTCTGGCCGGGCAGACCGTGCGCTTTACCTGACCGGGCCGCCGCCAACAATCGCCGCGAACGCCTCCGGCAGGTCGGCAGGTTCGGCAATCAGCCGCCGGGCGCCGGCCAGTTCCTCGCGCGTTCCATAGCCCCACAGAACGCCGATGGCGGGAATGCCATTGGCTTTGGCCGCGCGGATATCGAACATCCGGTCACCGATCATGACCACACCGGCCGGATCACGGCCCTCGGTTGCGAAGATATGACGAATGAGATCGGCCTTGTCGTCGAGCGCACCGGCGAGATCAGGACCGAACACCGCATCAAGCAGCGGCAGCAGATCAAACCGCTCGACGACGCGCCGCGCGTAGATCTCCGGCTTGGCGGTGCACAGCACCAACCGATGGCCGGCGCTGCGCAGCGCAGTCAGCGCCGCGTGAATGCCAGGGTAGGGCGTCGCCTCATAGAGGCCGATCTCGCCATAATAGGCGCGGTAATGACCGATCGCCGCCTCAATGTCGGCGTCCGGACCGAGCAGCTTGGGAAAGCTCACCCGCAGCGCCGGGCCTATCACCCAGGTCAGGCTGGCCCGATCCGGCACCGGATGGCCCATTGCGGCCAGTGCCCGGCAATAGGCGTTGAGAATGCCGAGCGCGGGATCGACCAGCGTGCCGTCGAGGTCAAGGAGGGCGGTGGCCAAGTCCTATGCGCCCTTCCTATTCGCCCTTGGAACCAAAATCGGCAATGCCGCCATGCGCCGCCGACCATTTGGCCGGCTCATGCAGGAACTTCTCCACCTCGTCGAGCACCTTCGGTTCGAAATGCCCGGAAGCCTTGGCGACCTTCAGCACATCCCACCAGGTGGTCAGCGCATGCAGCTTCACGCCCATATCGGCCATCGCCTGCCGGCTGCCGGGGAAGATGTCGTAGAAGAAGATGACGAAGCAATGCTCGACCGTCAGCCCCGCCGTGCGCAAGGCGTTGACGAAGTTGATCTTGGAGCGGCCGTCGGTGGCAAGATCCTCCACCAGCAGTGCGCGCTGGCCGGGGATCACCTCGCCTTCGATCTGCGCATTGCGGCCAAACCCCTTGGGCTTCTTGCGGATATACTGCATCGGAAGGCCCATGCGGTCGGCGATCCAGGCGGCGAAGGGAATGCCCGCCGTCTCGCCGCCGGCAACAACGTCGATCTGCTCATAGCCGGCTTCGCGCACCAGCACCGCAGCGGCGAAATCCATCAGCGCGGCCCGCAGCCGCGGAAACGAGATGATCTTGCGGCAATCGGTATAGACCGGGCTGGCCCAGCCCGAGGTGAAGATGAACGGCTTGTCCGAGTAAAAGTGCACCGCCTTGATCTCGAGCAGCATCTTGGCCGCTTCCTCGGCGATGATGGCCCGGTCGACGGGCAGCGACAGATTGTTCATGGGGCCTCCCTCGGCGCGCGGGAAGCGCCGGTCATCTCCATGAGCTATTGGCGGCAATCGCGGCGACGATCAACCCCGCGTGGCGGGCCTGCGGGCCTTTTTCCACCGGTGCCGCCCGGCGCTACCGGATTGACGGAGCCGCACGGCCGTTGCAGGGATGAACACAAGAAAAGGTCCTGCCGATGAACCCCAGCCCTCCCGGACTCGATCCGCTGTTCGCCCCCTCCGGCACGGACGGCGCGGCGCCACAAACCCTGTCGATCCGCCGACCGGACGACTGGCATGTGCATCTGCGCGATGGGGCGATGCTGACCGCCGTGCTGCCGTTCACGGCGCGGCAGTTCCGGCGCGGCATCATCATGCCCAATCTGGTGCCGCCGGTCACAACCGTCGCCATGGCCAGCGCCTATCGGGACCGCATTCTCGCCGCCCGTCCGGCCGATGCGGATTTCGAACCGCTGATGACCTGCTATCTGACCGATGCGACCGATCCCGATGAGATCGCCCGCGGGTTCGCCGAGAAGGTTTGGATCGCCGCCAAGCTCTATCCGGCAGGGGCCACCACCAATGCGCATTTCGGCGTGACCAGCATCCGGGGGCTTGCGCCGGTTCTGGAGCGGATGGAAAAAATCGGCATGCCGGTCCTGGTCCACGGCGAGGCGACTGATCCCGCCGTCGACATTTTCGACCGCGAGGCGGTGTTCATGGAAACCGAACTCCTGCCGATGCTGAAGCGGCATCCCGGGCTGAAAGTGGTGGTTGAACACGTCACCACCGAGGAGACGACCGCCATCGTAGCTGCCCATGCCCCGCGCGTTGCCGGCACGATCACCCCGCATCATCTCATCCTTAACCGCACCTCGATCTTCCAGGGGGGCTTGCGGCCGCATCTCTACTGTCTGCCGGTTGCCAAGCGCGAGCGCCATCGTCTGGCGCTGCGCAAGGCGGCGACCTCGGGCCAGCCCTGCTTCTTCATCGGCACCGACACGGCGCCGCATCCGCGCACCGCCAAGGAAGCCTCGTGCTGCTCTGCCGGCGTTTTTGCCGGAGCCACCGCGTTGCAGACCTATGTGCAGGTATTCGACGAGGAAGGCGCTCTCGACCGATTCGAAGCCTTCGCCTCGGTCAACGGCGCGCGCTTCCATGGCCTGCCGCTCAATGAGGGAACCATCGACCTGATCCGCCGTCCCGACCGGCTGGCCGAGGCAGTGACCGTCGGCGACAGCGAGGTCGTCGTTTTCCGCGGCGGCGAGGTGCTGCCGTGGTCGCTCGGCACGGTAGCCGCGTGAGCGCGGAGCGGATTGCCTTCGTCAACGGTGCCTTCGTGCCGCTGGCCGAGGCCAGAATTTCGGTGATGGACCGGGGCTTTCTGTTCGGCGACGGCATCTACGAGGTTACCGCAGTCCTTGACGGGCGGTTGATCGACAATGAGGGGCATCTCGCCCGGCTCGACCGTTCGCTGGCTGCCATCGCCATTCCCAATCCCTATCCGGCGGCGGAATGGACGCGGCTTCAGGCCGAACTTGCCGCCCGCAATGGCCTGACCGAGGGGTTGATCTACCTCGAAGTGACGCGCGGCGTATGGGAGCGCGATTTTGTCTCGCCGGATGATCTGGCGCCGACGGTCGTGATGTTCACGCAGGCCAAGGCGATCCGCACGCAGGCGGCAGCGGACAGCGGAATCCGGGTCATCACGGCGCCTGACCAGCGCTGGGAACGCCGTGACATCAAGTCGGTGTCCCTGCTTGCGCAGGTACTGGCCAAGCGGGCAGCTCGGGCGGCAGGTGTCGCCGAAGCCTGGATGGTCGAGGATGGAGTGGTAACGGAAGGGGCGTCCTCGACGGCGTTCATCGTCACGGCGGACCGCGCCATCGTCACCCGGCCGTTGTCGCACAAGGTGCTCGCCGGCATCACCCGCGCCTCGATTCTCGCCATAGCCGCCGAGCGGGGCTACCGGCTGGTCGAGCGCCCGTTCACGCTCGCCGAGGCGTTTGCGGCAAAGGAGGCCTTCATCACCTCGGCCTCGACCCTGTGTCATGCGGTGATCGCCATCGATGGGCACATCATCGGCGAGGGGCGCCCCGGCCCGGTGGCCATAGAATTGCGGCAACGCTATCTTGCCGCAGCGCTCGCCTGAGCGGCGCCGGCCGGCGGACCTCGCGGACGGATCAGGGTGAAGGCCGGTTCACTGCGATCAGGCGGACAAACGCGACACGCGCGGCAGGCGCACCGGTGATTGACTGTGCCTGGTCGCCGGGTTCGAGCAGCAGCGCATCGCCGGCACAAAGGTCTGACGCCCCGGCGCGGGCTGTCCCCTCGATCAGGTAAACCAACAGGGTATCCGTTCGGGGATCGCCGAGAAGCGGTAAACTGGCATTGGCCACAACATCCGCCCGCCATGAACCGCGTCGGGTCATCACGTTGAGGTCGCCGATCGCACCGTCGATCAGCCGGGCCGAACACGGCACATCACCGGCGAAGGCCAGCGGCGGATCGGCCACGGTGAGGCACGCGCTGCGGCCGTCACCGAAGTCGAGAACCATCCCGTTCCCCTCGATCACGGTGAGGCTGCGGTCGATGCCGGCGAAACGGGAAAACGGCCCGTCGCTGGCAACACGGGCCACGCTGATCCGCCAGTCAAAGGCATCGAGCGCGGCCCCGGCTGGCGAGGCCGCGATCTCGCGCGTCGTGCCGCCGCCGTTCTTCCACGGCATTTCGCTCTGCTCGGCGCGGCGGATCACGCGCATCGATCAG
>DAOMXG010000126.1:0-7181 GCA_035436995.1 Beijerinckiaceae bacterium | reverse complement strand
ACTGCCGCCGCCGGGGCCCGCGCCGTGCTGGTGCCGGAACTCAACGCCGGGCAACTGGCGATCGAGGTCGAGCGTCTGATCGGCGCCGAAAAGACCCATCGGCTCAACCGCATCGACGGCGAGCCGATTTCGCCCGATGCCATCGCCGCGCGCCTGCGGGAGCTTGCCACCGATGAATGAGACCGTCCGGCCGCCGTTCGAGATCAAGGATTATCTGCGGCTCAACCTGATGCCGCATTTCATGTGCCCCGGCTGCGGCCATGGCATCGCGCTGCGCGCCCTGCTGTGGGCAGTGCATGAACTGGGCATCGACAAGAACCGGCTGGCCATCGTCTCGGGCATCGGCTGTTCCGGCCGGGTGGGCGCCTATATCGACGCCAACACCTTTCATACCACCCACGGCCGGCCGCTGGCCTTCGCCACGGGGCTGAAACTCGCCCGCCCCGATCTGACGGTGATCGTCATCACCGGCGACGGCGACTGTCTGGCGATCGGCGGCAATCACCTGATCCATGCCTGCCGGCGCAACCTCGACATCACCTGCCTGATGCTCAACAACGAGGTCTATGGCATGACCGGTGGGCAGGTTTCCCCCACCACCGCCGCCAACCGGCTGACCACGACGACGCCGGGCGGCAATGCCGAACCGACCTTCGATGCCTGCAAGCTGGCCGAGGCGGCAGGGGCGAGCTTCGTCGGCCGCGAGGTGACGTTGCAGACCCCGGCGCTGAAGAACCTGATCCGCGAGGCGATTGCCCATCCCGGCTTTTCCTTCGTCGAGGTCATGTCGGATTGCACCGAGATCTACGGCCGCAAGAACGACCTCGGGGAATCCCCTGAAATGATCCTCAACCAGAAAAGCGACATGCGGCCCGAAGCCTTCGGCAATGTGGCTGATCAGCCGTTCCGCCCCAACCGTTTGCAGACCGGCATTCTCGCCCGGCTCGATCGCCCGGAATACGGCGCCGTCTATCGGGCACGCACCGCCGCCGAGCGGGCCAAACCAGGACGAAACGCATGACGCGCAGTGAAATCCGCCTCGCAGGCAGCGGCGGTCAGGGCCTGATCCTCGGCATGCATATCCTGTTCCGCGCACTGGCGTTGCAGGGGCGGCGGGCGGCGCAGTCACAGAGCTACGAACCGACCTCGCGCGGCGGCTTCTGCTATTCGGACCTGATCGTTTCCGATGAGCCCGGCGATTATCCGCTGGTCACCGGGCTCGATGCCATCGCCGCGCTGTCGCAGATCGGGCTTGACCGCTCGCTGGACCTGGTCCGGCCGGGCGCGGTGATGGTGGTGGATGCGCGGCTGGTGCCGGAGCCTCCGGCAACCGGCTTTGCCATCCATGTCCTGCCGATCAGCGAGCGCGCTGTGGCACTCGGCAGCCCGCGTGTTGCCAATATCGTTGCGCTCGGCGCTCTCGCCGGCCTCACCGGCCTTTGCGACCCGGCAACGCTCGAACAGGCGGTGAAGCTGGAAACGCCGAGGAAATTCGCCGATCTCAACCTCGCGGCGGTGCGCGAAGGCTTCGCCCTGCCCCGCGCCGAGGTAGCCGCCTGAAAGGCCCGCCTGGATTGCCATGCCTGTTCGACCGGCGCGGCGCCTCCGCAGTTGGACTTTGTTGACCCTGTTGCAAGCCGATAGGCCAGCGCCTGAAGCCCGAACTTGCCAAGCAGCGGCGCTGGCGGCAATCTCGACCGGTTGTGGCGTAGAGTGGGACATGTTGGCGCCCGCTTCCCCCGAGTGAAGTAAGGTCCGAGAGCATGATCAAGCACCACGGAACGTCCGGGATCGATGTGAGCGACAGCGGCGACCTGTCCGGACCGGGTGTCAGAGGCCTCGACCGGCGTTCCTTCCTGATCCGTTCGGCCGCAGGCCTCAGCGTTCTTGGGCTGGCCGGGTGCGCCACCCCGGACGGGTTGAGCCTGGCCGAAGCGGAGAAGCTTTACGGCGCGGTTCCAGACAAGAAATTCCCGATTCCTGCGGCCGACATCAGCCAGCTCGACCCGAAATACTACCGGCGGACGGTGCGTTACGACTCCAGCGAGGCGCCCGGCACGATCATCGTCGATCCGGCCAATTACTATGTCTACCGCATCGAAGGCGACGGCAACGCCACCCGTTATGGCGCCAATGTCGGCCGTCAGGGCTTTTTGTGGAGCGGCGAAGCCTATGTCGGACGCAAGGCGGAATGGCCGACCTGGACCCCGTCGAAGGAGATGATCAAGCGCCAGCCGGAGGTGGCCAAATACGCCCGCGGCATGCCGGGAGGCCCGGAAAACCCGCTCGGCGCCCGCACGCTCTATCTCTACCAGAAGGGTGTCTATACGCTTTACACGATCTACAGCACGTCCGATCCCGAGACGATCGGAACCAATCTGACCAGCGGCTGCACCGGCCTGCTGACGCAAGACATGATCGATCTTTATGACCGCACGGCAATCAAGACCAAGGTAATCGTCCTGCCGGCCTGATACCAGCGGCCCTCACAACCGGGCCTTCGGCCCTGCTCGGCGTCGCATTCGTTCCTAACCACTGGCACAAAGCGTTTTCAAGCGAAGTGGTCTCCGGTTCGCGTCAAGAAACCGCGAAAAACAAAAAGATAGAGCAGGTTCTGTGAATTGAAATTCGCTGAAAGCGCTCTATCCCTGCCGCTCGAACCATACGGCCGCCCGGCCGCACAGCCAGCCTATCCCCGCCGTGATGACCGCGAAGATCGCCAGCGCACCCGGAGCTGCCTCGGCATCGCCGCGCAATTGCTGGACGACGAGAAGGATCACCACAAGGCCGGCGGTGACAAGCAGCATCCAGCGCAGGATGGACAGGCAGGCAATCAGGATAGCGCGCGGAAACGGACCCATGGGAACTCCGTGGAGTGGACGTGCCTCCAAGGCTGACAGTAGCGCATTTTCCGGCAGGATTGAATCGGTTGTGTTTTCCAGGGCCGCGCTGCGATCCGGGAAGGCGCGCAGAACCTTCGTTCACACCCTCCCCAGCCAAACTTTCAGCCGGACGATTGCCTTGTCGATATCCGCCTCGCTTCCCGCATAGCTGAGGCGGACGGCGCGGTGGCCCTCGCTGCGATCAAAATCGAGACCGGGGGTGATGGCGACGCCTGCCTCGCGCAAGGCCCGGCGGGCGAAATCCATGGAATCGTTGGAATAGCGCGACACGTCGGCATAGGCATAGAACGCGCCGTCCATCGGCATCAGCGGCAGGCCCATGGCCGGCAAGGCCTCGGCAAGGCGGACCCGGTTCCGCGCATAGCCGGCCTTGATGATCTCCAGATCGTCCCGTGCGTCGAACGCGGCAATGCCGGCGATCTGGCTCAGATAGGGCACTGAAATCGCCAGGGACTGGGCGAGGCATTCCGCCGGGCGCACCAGACGTTCAGGCAGGATCAGCCAGCCGACCCGCCATCCGGTCATGCAATAGTATTTCGAGAAGGAATTGATCACGACGGCCTGATCGGAATGGGCGGCTGCGGTGGTGACCTCGCCCGCATAGGTCAGCCCGTGATAGATCTCGTCGGACAGGAACCACAGGCCGAGACGGTCGCAGGTTGCTGCCAGATCGGCCACCGCCGACGGTTGCATCATCACTCCGGTCGGGTTGGCCGGGCTCATCACCAGAACGCCCTTGAGCGGTGTCTTGCGATGGGCCTCCTCAACCATGGCGGCCGTGATGGCAAAGCGCGTCGCCTCGGTCGTTTCCAGTTCCACCACCTCGATGCCGAGCGCATCGAGAATGTTGCGGTAGGCCGGATAGCCGGGGCGTGGAATGGCGATGCGGTCGCCGACGTCGAACATCGACAGGAAGGCAAGGATGAACCCGCCGGAGGACCCCGTGGTGACGGCGACCCGGGCAGGATCAATGCTCACGCCATAGGCGTCGCGGTAATGGCGGGCGATCCGCTCGCGCAACTGCGGCAGGCCGAGTGCATCGGTATAGGGCACCCTGCCCCCGTCCAGCGCGGCTTTCACCGCCTCGCGCACTGCCCGCGGCGGTGGGGCTCCCGGCTCGCCCACGGCCAGCGAAACGACATCCTCGCCGGCCCGCAGCCGCTCCCCGGCCTCGCGCATGACATCCATGGCAATGAACGGGGCGACTTGGGCGCGCCGGGCAATCGGCGGGCGGCATCGACGGATCTCCCGGCCCGGCGGCGATTGCCTCACGATGGCCTTGATGATGTGGAACAGCACACATACCCGGACGGCGCCAGCGCGCAAGGTCGGCGCCGCTCGTGGCCGATGCCGGCAGACCGATCACAAGCCGGCGAGGCCACCAGAGGATGTTTGACCCGCTTTGACTTCGATTCTAGGTCTAATTTGACATGCCGATGCAATGGAAACGCCGATTCGCTTCCGCGTCGCGCCGCTGGCTTGCGGCCAGTCTGGCGCTTGGCCTGTTCTTGCCTCCGGCCCTGGCGCAGGAGGGTACGCGCCGCACCTATATCCGCGACGCGGAGATCGAGCATCTGCTCAACGATTACCTTTCGCCGCTGCTGCGCGCTGCGGGCCAGCCGCAGGGTGCGGTCAAGCTGGCGCTGGTCGATGACCGTTCGTTCAACGCCTTCGTCAGTTCCGGCCGGCGGATGACGCTGTTCAGCGGCGCGATCGTCGACTCGGTCACGCCCAACCAGCTCATCGGCGTGCTCGCCCACGAGACCGGCCATATCTCCGGCGGACATCTGGCGCGGCTCAGCCAGGAACTGCCGAGGGCGCAGGCGATCGCCATCATCGGCACGCTGCTGGGCGCCGGCGCCGTGGTCGGCGCCTCGCGGCAGGGCAATATCGGCCTGCACGGCAACGCCCCCGGCGGGCTGATGATGAGCGGGCCGGAACTGGCCATGCGCTCGCTGCTGGCCTACCAGCGCACCGAGGAGCAGGCGGCCGACCGCGCGGCCATCACCTTCCTGACGGCGACCAGACAGTCGGGCAAGGGCATGGTGGAAACATTCGAGCGCATGGCGAGCCAGCAGATGTTCCTCGCCTCGCGCATCGACAAATACCTGCTCAGTCATCCGCTGGCCAATGACCGCGTTGCTGCGATTGCCGAGGTCGCCCGCCAGAGCCCCTATTACGGCGCGGTCGACCCTCCGGGACTGGTGCTGCGCCACAATCTCGCCCGCGCCAAGCTGGTGGCCTTCACGGGGCGCGGCGAAGAGATCAACCGCCGCTATCCGCAATCGGATTCCTCGTTGCCTGCCCGCTATGCGCGGGCCATTCAGGCGCACCGCTTTTCGCGCGGCGGCGATGCGCAGGCGCGGATCGACGGTTTGATCGCCGCCCAGCCGCGCAACCCCTATTTCTGGGAGCTGAAGGGGCAGAATCTGCTGGAGAACGGCCAGGCGGGCGCCGCCGTTCCGCCGTTGCGCAAGGCGGTGGCGCTGGCTCCCGGTCAGCCACTGCTCCGCCTTCTTCTCGGGCATGCGCTGATGGCCACCAATGTTCCGGCCAATGTTGATCAGGCGATCAAGGAGCTTCGGGTCGCTCTGCAACGAGATCCCGAGGTGCTGGAAGCCTATCAGTATCTCGCCCAGGCCTATGAGAAGCGCGGTCGCACCGGCGATGCCGAACTGATCACCGCCGAGGGCTATGCCTATGCCGGCGCCATCGAGGAAGCGGCGTTCATCGCCAAGCGGGCGCAGGCGAAGTTTCCGCCAAATTCACCAGAGTGGCGTAAGGCCAACGACATCATCGTTCAGAAGAAGGACAAGGGCTGAGCCTCAGCGCCAGCCCCCGCCAAGGAGAGATTTGATGCGCAAGAGTGTGACCGGCCTGATGCTCGGCGTCGCTGTGGCGGCTATGACGCTTGCCGCTGCCCCGTCGGCAGCCTTCGATGCCAAGCAGAAGGGCGAGATCGAGCAGCTCATCAAGGATTATCTGATCCGCAATCCCGAAGTCATCCAGGAGGCGCTGATCGAGCTCGACCGCCGCCAGCGTGACGCCGAGATGGCCGCCCGCCAGAAGATGCTGAAGGACGAGGCGCCGGCGCTCTATTCGTCGAAGTTCAACGCGGTGATCGGCAATCCCAGCGGCGATGTCACGCTGGTCGAGTTCTTTGATTACAATTGCGGCTTCTGCAAGCGCGCGGTCGCCGATCTCGAACGGCTGATGAAGGAAGACCCCAAGCTCAAGATCGTGCTCAAGGACCTGCCGATCCTCTCGGCCGCCTCGCGCGATGCGGCGGCTGTGGCGCTGGCGGTCAAGGCGATCGCCAAGCCGGACAAGTTCTGGGAATTCCACACCAAGCTGATGGCCAGGACAGGCCAGATCGGCAAGGCTCAGGCACTGGAAGTGGCGCTGGCAGTCGGGATCGACAAGGCCAGGCTCGAAGAGGAAATGGGCAAGCTGGATCTGGTCAAGCAGGCGTTCGAGGAATCGCGCAAGCTGGCCGACGGGCTGGCGATGACCGGCACGCCGGCCTATGTGCTGGCCGACGAGGTGGTGGTCGGCGCCGTCGGCTATGCCCAGCTCAAGGCCCGCATCGACAACGTGCGCAAATGCGGCAAGAACCAGTGTGAATGAGGGGCACCAAGGCACCCTTCAGAAAGCTGACCTCACACCGGCCGGCCAGTCAGCGCCGCGACGCGATCGAGATCGGCTCGCCGGCTGGCGATCTGGCGTTCGCACAGGTCGAGTGCGGTGAGCGCCGCCGTCGACTGTGCCGTGATCGGCCCTGTGCCGCCCTGCTCCTCGAATTCGGCCATCAGCCGGTCGAAGGCATGGCGCGTGGCATTGATCTCGGCCAGCGAGGTCGCCTGAACGGCGCGGCGCCTGAGCGACAGGCTTTCGCCGACGAACCGTTGCAGCGCTGGCGCCTTGCCCGGCCTGAGCCAGCGGACAATGCCCATGACCAGCGTTCCGACCAGACCAAGAAGCAGCGGAATGGCATAGATCCATTCCATCGCAAGGGCGAGCAGCGAGCGCTCCTCGCCCTGGAACAGAACGCGGCTGCCGCTATGCACCCGCACCACCGCATCGGCTTCCAGATCGGGCGCCCCCATCTGCGCAAGGGCCGGGTTCTGGCCGGACAGCGCCCGCTTGGCGTCGAGCAAGGCATGCACCAGCCGGTTGGACATGAGGCCAGGTATGCTCTCGCGCACCATCAGATGCCGGGCCACGCCAAGCGTCGCCACCCCTTCGGCCGGCAGCGGCGGCGCGGCGCGCAGCGAGGCT
>DAOMXG010000125.1:0-7187 GCA_035436995.1 Beijerinckiaceae bacterium | reverse complement strand
GGCGGCGCGTTCGCGCACTTCCCCGCGCTCCACCTGGGGCATGCGTGCCGCCGGCGTGCCCGGCCGCGGCGAGAATGGAAAGACATGCAGATGCGTCAGGCCGCAATCCGCAGCCAGATCGAGCGAGCGGCGAAACATGGCTTCCGTTTCGGTAGGAAAGCCAGCAATGAGATCGGCACCGAACACGATATCCGGCCGTCGTCGGCGCAAGGCATCGCAGAACTGCACCGCATCGGCATAAGTGTGACGCCGCTTCATCCGCTTGAGGATGAGATCATCACCAGCCTGCAGCGACAGATGCAGATGCGGCATCAGCCTGTCCTGCTCGATGATTGCCCGCATCAGCTCCGCATCGACTTCGCTGCAATCCAGCGAGGACAGGCGCAGCCGGCGCAAACCCGGAACGCCGGCAAGGATCGCCTTTACCAGCCCGCCCAGCCTTGGCGCATCTGCAGGATCGGTCCCGTAGGACGTCAGATCGACGCCGGACAGGACCACATCGCCGATGCCTTGATCAACCAGACGAGCCACCGCCAGAACGACATCGCCCAGCGGAACCGACCGGCTTCGGCCGCGACCCACCGGAATGATGCAGAAGGTGCAGGAATGGTCGCAGCCGGTCTGCACCTGCACGAAGCCGCGTGTCCGCCCCTCGATCGGCTGGGCCAGCGGCGACAGGGCGCTGCGTTCGCGATCTTCGACCGCAGCCCTGCCCGCTCCAGGCACGCCGAACCAGGTCTCGGCCTTCAGCTTGTCGCTGTTGGCAACGACGGCATCGACCTCGGCCATCCCGGCCCAGGCCGTGCCCTCGGTATGGGCCGCACATCCGGTCACAACGATCCGTGCGCCAGGCCGTTCCCGCCGGACCTTGCGGACGGCCTGCCGCGCCTGCCGCACTGCTTCGGAGGTGACGGCACAGCTGTTGACCACGACAAGGTTCTCTGCGCCGGCCGCCTCCGCCATGCCCCGAAGCGCAGCGGATTCGGCAAGGTTGAGCCGGCAACCGAAGCCGAGCACCTCGACCCTTCTCGCGCCCCTTGTCATTGCCAGCGTCAGCCTTCGAGCAGAGCAGGATCGATGCGGCCGGTAAATGCCCGCGCCGTGCCGCCGCTCATCCACACCGATCCCTCCGGCCGCCAGTCGATGGCCAGAGTGCCGCCCGGCAGGGTCACCTCGACCTGCCGGCCGCACAATCCGAGGCGATGGGCCGCAACGGCTGCCGCACAGGCGCCCGAACCACAGGCGAGCGTCAGGCCGGCGCCCCGTTCCCATACGCGCTGGATCAGCCGGTCGCTGCCGGCGACAGCCACAAGCGAGACATTCGCCCGCTGCGGAAACAGCGGATGGGTCTCGAGGACGGGCCCCACCCGTTCCAGCTGGTGCGCATTGACATCCTCGACAAAGAACACCGCATGCGGATTGCCCATCGAGACCGCGCCGAACCAATCCGGCAGGCCGGCTCCAAGCCCATCCACATCGATCGGCACGCGCCGGGTATCGACATCGGTGCGCGCCAGTGGAATCGCCGCCGCCTCCAGCCGGGCCGGCCCCATATCGACCGTGACCCCACCCTCGCTGCGCCAGGCCGCCAGCAGCCCCGCACCGGTCTCGATCCAGACGCGGTCCGCCCCGCTTTCCGCCATCAGATAGTCGCCGATGCAGCGTGTGGCATTGCCGCAGGCATGCACCTCCGAACTGTCGGG
This sequence comes from Beijerinckiaceae bacterium, assembly GCA_035436995.1. Lineage (GTDB taxonomy): Bacteria > Pseudomonadota > Alphaproteobacteria > Rhizobiales > Beijerinckiaceae > JAIUNP01. The sequence continues at coordinate 5,484 of DAOMXG010000125.1, read as the reverse complement.
GTTGAAAATGCGCATGAACGCCTGGGCCCGTGCAGACGGCTCGAGCACGATCAGCTGGTCGCAACCGACCCCGAACCGGCGGTCGGCAATCAGCGTCACCTGCTTCGGCCCCAGCGGCATGGGATTGCGACGCGCATCAATGACCACGAAATCATTGCCCAGCCCGTTCATTTTAACGAAATCGATCATTTTCTGGCTCGGGTGGCGCCTTGGCGGCGGAGTTTTCCTATAATTGTCTTGCAATTCCCATATAATGGGTTTTGTCGGGCGGACAATGTCCGGACCCCGCCACCATGAGGCGCCCGCAGGAGGCAGAACGTCGACATGCGTTTTTCAGCCCTGATATGCGTAGTCTGTGCCGGTCTGGCCTCGGCCGGACTTGCCGACGAACGCCAGGCGCAGATCACGCCCCTCGCTCTGCCGAGCCTGCCCCTTGGTGTGGTGACCTTTGGCTCGGGCAAGGCTGTCAATCTCTCCGTATCCCCGGGGGCCGGCGCCTTCCGCTTGCCTTCGGACCCACCCGGCCGCATCTGGACAGTCACCGATCGCGGCCCATCGATCGATTGTTCGGAGGAGCGTGACGTCATCGGCCCTGACGACAAGCTCGTCTGTCAGGCCGAGCGCCGTGGAAAGATCTATCTGCTGCCCGGCTTTGTGCCGTCGATCTACGCCATTGACATCGGCGCCGAAAAGCAGGCCCGCTTCATTGATATGGTCCCGCTCAAGGGCATCTCCGGCAAGCCGCTGACCGGGATCGCCAATCCCTATGTCCACGCAACCAGCGAAGAGGCATTCGCCCCGGACGGACAAAGCCTGACTGCCGATCCGTCCGGAATCGAACCGGGTGCGCTGGTGCGCCTTGCCGATGGCAGGTTCTGGATCGCCGAAGGCTTTGCTCCTTCGCTGCTTGAGGTTGCTGCCGATGGCCGGGTGTTGCGTCGCATCGTCCCGGAATCGCTTGGCAGCGACCTTTCCAGTGCAGATTATCCGGTCGAGGCCAGCCTGCCGGATGTGCTGTCGCGCCGCCCCCGCGGCCGCGGCTTCGAAGGCTTGGCGATCACCCCCGATGAAAGCTACCTGTTCGGAGCGATGTCGAGCGCTCTGGTCAATCCGGACGTTGAAACCTACCGGGCCTCGCCGTCTGTTCGCATCATCAAGGTTGACCGGGTCACTGGCCGGGTCGTTGACCAGTTTGTCTATGTCCTCGATCCTCCCTCGGCCTTTGCCGTAGACAGTGGCATAACGTCGCGCGCCAGCCGCCAGAGCGATGTGCGGATCGTCGAGATTGCCGCCCTTGATGCCAACCGCCTGCTGGTGCTGGAGCGCATGCGCCGGCATGTGAAGCTCTATCGCGTCGACCTTTCTGATGCCCGCCCGTTGCCGCTGGTCTATACCCAATCGGCAACCCAGCCCTCGCTTGAGGCCACGCCGCGCTTTGCCTGGCCGCAATCGCGCATCGAGCCGCTGCCCAAGACGCTGCTCTATGCCAATCCGCCAGCCAAGGCCTTTCCGACCAAGATTACCGGAATGGCGCTCCTGTCGCCTAACGACATCGTACTGATCGGCGGCAATGACTTCGGCATTGATGGCAGCCGCGCCCAGATGTTCCGCTTGACCTTCGCTGCGCCAGTCCCCAACTGAGAACCGGTCGTGATCTTGGCCCGGTCCCTTTCTGCGCCGGGCGCAAAAAGGGGGGCCTGCCATGTCGCGCCTTTCAGCGATGATCGTCGTTGCTCTTGGACTTGCCTGCGCTCCGCTTGCAGCCGTTCATGCCCAGCAGCCGCCCGCTCCGGTAGCGGGCGAGCCAAAGCCATCTGCCGATGCCTCGTCGGCAACCGAGATCCTTCTTCAGGCTCGCCCCGTGCTCACTCTCAAGGGCCAATCGTCCTGGGACGACGGCTACGAGGCGTTGATGAAGGCCTTTTCCGCCCTGCGCGCCGAGGCCAAGCGACTCGGCCTTGAAGCGGTGGACAAGCCCCGTGCGGTGTTCAGCGAGACCAGCGACACGAATTTCCGGTATACCGCGATGATCACGCTGGCGCGCGAACCCGAGTCAGGTGTCAAGCCGGCATCCGGCATGACCGTCGATCGCTCGCCGGAAGGCAAGGCCTATATGTTCAGCCATGTCGGCGCCTATGATGACATCGACAGCATCTATGAGGCGATCACCGCCTGGCTGGACGAGAAGGGGCTGACCGCCAGAGGTGAGTTCATCGAGGAATATCTCAATGAGCCGCAAGGTTCCGATGATGCGCTGCTGGAACTCAAGATCTATGTGTTTGTCAAATAGCCCGGCGCAATCGGTAACGGCCGGGCTTTCCGGAAACCTTTGACTTTTCGGCACGCTCCGGCTAGGAAGCGCTCCACTTTTCCTTCTGGCTGGTCAATTGATCCGCCGACCGGCTCTGCGGAGCCGGAGGTCAACGCCCGACAGCGCGGTTGCGCCCTCGGGCGCGAAACGGTTTGCCGCGACGGTTTCGTCGCATGAACGGAGTGATGGCATGTTCGAAGGCTTGTCCGGTCGCCTGTCCGGCATCCTCGACAGGCTGAAGGGCCGGGGCGCCCTCAGCGAAGCGGATGTTGGCGAGGCGATGCGCGAGGTGCGGCGCGCGCTGCTCGAGGCCGACGTCGCCCTGGACGTTGTCCGCTCCTTTACCGACAAGGTGCGCAGCCGCGCTGTCGGCGCCGAGGTGATCAAGTCGGTCACGCCCGGCCAGATGGTCGTCAAGATCGTCCATGACACCCTGGTCGAGACGCTCGGTTCCGACGCCGACCCGATCGATCTTAATGCCGCCCCGCCGGTTCCTGTCCTGATGGTCGGCTTGCAGGGTTCGGGCAAGACCACCACCACCGCCAAGATTGCCCGCCGGCTGACCGACCGGATGAAGAAGCGGGTGCTGATGGCCTCGCTTGACACCCGCCGCCCCGCCGCAATGGAGCAGCTCGCCCAGCTTGGCCGCCAGGTTGGCATCGACACCCTGCCGATCGTTGCCGGCCAGACCGCCGTGCAGATTGCCCGTCGTGCGGTCGAGGCGGCCCGTCTCGGCGGCTATGATGTGGTGATGCTCGATACCGCCGGCCGCACCACGGTCGATGAGGCGCTGATGGCCGAGGTGGTCGAGGTCAAGGCCGCCACCAATCCGCACGAGGTGTTGCTGGTTGCCGACGCATTGACCGGCCAGGACGCGGTCAACACCGCCAAGGCCTTTGAAAGCCGCGTCGGGGTGACCGGCATTGTGCTGACCCGCGTCGATGGCGATGGCCGTGGCGGCGCGGCGCTGTCGATGCGCGCGGTGACCGGCAAGCCGATCAAGCTGATCGGCACCGGCGAAAAGACCGATGCGCTCGAGGATTTCCACCCCTCCCGCATCGCCAACCGCATCCTCGGGATGGGCGACATCGTTTCGCTCGTCGAGAAGGCGGCGGAGACCATCGACAAGGATGAGGCGCTCAAGATCGCCGAGAAGATGCGCAAGGGTCGCTTCGATCTCGCCGACATGCGCAGCCAGCTCTTGCAGATGGAAAAACTTGGCGGCATGGGCGGGCTGATGGGCATGCTGCCCGGCATCGCCAAGTTCAAGGACCAGATTGCCCAGGCCAATATCGACCAGACGGTGTTCAAGCGTCAGGTGGCGATCATCGATTCGATGACCCCCTGGGAACGGCGCAACCCTGACCAGCTCAAGCACAGCCGCAAGAAGCGCATCGCCGCTGGTTCCGGCACCAGCGCCGAGGACATCAACAAGCTCTTGAAGATGCATCGCGGCATGGCCGAAATGATGAAGATGATGGGCAACGCCCCCAAGCGCGGCCCGATGGCCGGGCTGGCCAACATGTTCGGCCTTGGCGGCGGCATGCCGACACCGTCTCCGGAGCAGATCGAGGCGCTGCAGAAGCAGATGGGCGGCAAACTGCCGCCGATGCCGGCCGATCTGACCAAGGGCATCCCCTCCCTGCCGCCCGGCTTGCCGGGGCTGGGCAAGCCCGGCCTTCCCGGCCTCGGCGGCAAGCTGCCGGGCCTTGGCGGGTTCAACCCGTTCGGGGGGAAGAAGAAGTGAGTTTCAAGTCTCGATCCCGTCATCCCGGGCCGGTCGAACGATGCTGCCGCACTGTTCGGACAGCATGGTTCGACAAGCTCCCGGTGACGAAGTCAGGACCAATATCGTAGGACCAACAGGAGTAACCCGATGTCCGTGAAGATCCGCCTCTCGCGTGGAGGCACCAAGAAGCGTCCGTATTACTACATCGTCGTCGCCAATTCGACCGCGCCGCGCGATGGTCGCTTCATCGAGGAGATTGGCAGCTACAACCCGCTGCTGCCGAAGGATTCGGCCGAGCGCGTCAAGCTCGACGTCGACAAAGCCAAGGCCTGGCTGGCCAAGGGCGCCCAGCCGACCGATCGCGTGCTGCGCTTCCTCGATGGCGCCGGCCTTGCCAAGCGCACGCCGACCAACAACCCTGACAAGGCCAAGCCCGGCAAGAAAATGGCCGAGCGCGCCGAGAAGAAAGCGGCCAAGGCTGCTGCCCCGGCGAGCGAATAAACGGTCCCTTCTGAACGGGAAGGATCGGACCGCGGGTGGCGCAGACCGTGCCGCCCGCAGAGGATGAACCGATGCGTCGCCGTCGCCCGCTCACCTCGTCACCATCAATCCCAGCCTCTTCGGGGGCTGGAACGGATGGGCTTGTGGTGATGGGTGTCTTTGGTGCCGCCGTCGGCCTGAGGGGCGAGATCCGCGTCAAATCCTATACCGAGGACCCAGCCTCCATCGTCGGATATTCGCCATTGCTGACAGGCGATGGACGCAGCCTTACCCTGACCCTCGTGCGCGAACAGAACGACATGATCGTGGTGCGCGTTGAGGGGGTCACCAGCCGACAGGCAGCCGAAGCGCTGACCAACATCAGCCTTCATGTGCCACGCGCCCGGCTGGGCGCGACCGAAGCGGACGAGTTTTTTCACGCTGATCTGATCGGATTGGCCGCCGTTACACCCTCCGGTGAACCGCTTGGCACGGTCGTTGCCGTCCATGACTTTGGCGCAGGCGACATGATTGAAGTCGCCTCCCCGCGCGGCCGGACGCAAGTCTTTCCGTTCACCAAGGCTGTTGTTCCGGTTGTCGATCTGGCTGCCGGACGCATCGTCATCGATCCGCCTGCCGAGATCGACGGCGATGCACCCTGAGCGTGAACCGTCATGTTCCGCGCCACTGTTCTCACCCTCTACCCGGACATGTTTCCCGGCCCGCTTGGAATCTCGCTGGCCGGCGAGGGGTTAAGGGCCGGGCTCTGGTCGCTGGAAGCCCGCAATATCCGTGATCACGGCCACGGCCGTCATCGGGCTGTCGATGATACGCCGGCCGGCGGCGGCCCGGGCATGGTGCTGCGCGCCGATGTGCTGGCCGCCGCCATCGATGCTGCTGTCGCCGCGGGTGACCCGCGGCCGCGCCTTTTGATGAGCCCGCGCGGGCGCCCCCTCACCCAGGC
>DAOMXG010000124.1:0-7205 GCA_035436995.1 Beijerinckiaceae bacterium | reverse complement strand
GAGCCGGCCCTTGTGCAGAACGGGCTCGGACCCGCGCGCGTCGCAATCGGTGACGCCGTGGATTTCCATGGTCACGAAGCGATTGGAAAAGCCTTTTGCCTTCCAGGCCAGCAGCGCATCCCGGCCGCGAAAGGGCTTGCCCAGCTTGACGAACCGGTCGAGCCCTGATTCGAGCGCCGCGTATTCGATCGACAATTCGCGGCCGATCAGCCGATAGCTCTTCTCGATCGACAGCGCGATCATCGCCTTGATGCCGTAAGGCCTGATGCCGGCGCCCCGCCCCGCTTCGATGAGCAAGTCAAAGATGATGGTCTGCATCTCGATCGGATGGTGCAGCTCCCAGCCCAGTTCGCCGACATAATTGACACGCAGCGCCGTGACCGGCGCGGCCCCCACCGACATCTGCTGGCCCGACAGCCAGGGGAAGGCCCTGTTCGACAGGTCGGTATCGGTCAGCCCCTGGAGCACTTCGCGCGAGCGCGGACCGGCGAGCACCAGCACGCCCTTCTGCGCCGTGACTTTTTGCAGATCGACCGTGCCGTCGCGCGGCCGCGCCTTGACCAGAATGTCCCAGTCGTGGCGCTCGAGCGCGCCCGGACCGACCAGGTAGAACCGCTCCTCGGCCTCGCGAAAGACGGTCATCTCGGCGCGCACGCCACCGTTGCCGGACAGGACGTGGCAGAGCGCCACGCGGCCCTGCTTCGGCATCGTGTTGGCAAACAGGCCTTCGAGCCAGGCGAGCGCGCCGGGGCCCGACACCTCGTATTTGGCAAACGGCGTCATGTCCTGAAGGCCCACGGCATCGCGCACATGCAGGCATTCGCGGCCGACAGGGTCGAAATAGTTCGAGCGGCGGAATGACCATTTTTCGCGCGGCGGCTTGCCATCGGCCGGACGCGGCGGATGGTTGTGGTTCAGCACGACGTCCGGATAGGCCTTATCCGCTGCCGACAGTTCGTAACCTTCCCGGGCAAACCAGCCGGGGCGCTCCCAGCCGTAGACCGAGCCGAACACCGCGCCGAGCGCCGCCATGCGATCGTAACAGGGCGCGCGCTTGAGCGGGCGGGCCGCCACCCGCTCCTCGTCCGGATAATGCACCGAAAAGACGTTGGCATAGGCTTCCTCGGTCTTGGCGCGCAGATAGCCGCGACCGGCGTAGGGACCGAACCGGCGCGGATCGACCCCCATCATGTCCACCGTCGGCTCGCCGTCGACGATCCACTCGGCGAGCTGCCAACCGGCGCCGCCGGCCGCCGTCACGCCGAACGAATGGCCCTCGTTGATCCAGAAGTTCGGCAGATCCCAGGCCGGGCCGACGATCGGCGATCCATCCGGCGTATAGGCGATGGCGCCGTTGTAGACCTTCTTGATGCCTACCTCGCCGAAGGCCGGCACCCGCGCGATGGCGGTCTCGATATGCGGGCCGAGCCGATCGAGATCCTCCTGGAACAGTTCGTATTCCGAGTGCGGCGATGGTCCGTCGATGTAGCAATTGGGCGCGCCGACCTCGTAGGGGCCCAGCAGCAGACCACCGTTCTCCTCGCGCATGTACCAGGACGAGTCACTTTCGCGCAGAACCCCCATTTCGGGCAGTCCCTGTCTGTGGCGCTCGACAATCGCCGGATGCGGTTCGGTGACGATATACTGATGCTCGACCGGAATGACGGGGATGTCGAGCCCGACCATGGCGCCGGTCTTGCGCGCGAAATTGCCGGTGGCTGCGACCACATGATCGCAGGCGATGTCGCCCTTGTCCGTCCGGACCAGCCAGCGACCGGCCTTGCGCTCGATGCCGACAACGGTGGTGAAGCGATAGATTTCGGCGCCGCGCGCGCGGGCGCCCCTGGCCAGCGCCTGGGTCAGGTCGGCCGGCTGGATGTAGCCGTCATCGGGGTGCTGGATCGCGCCGATCACCCCGTCGGTGACCGCAAGCGGCCACAGGCGCTTGACGTCCTCGGGGGCAAGCACATTCACCCTGACGCCGATGGTCTCCGCCACCCCCTTGTAGGCCATGAACTCGTCCCAGCGATCCGGGGTGCGGGCGAGACGGATATTGGACACCTGCCGGAAGCCGACGTTCTGGCCGGTCTCGGCTTCCAGCGTCTGGTAGAGATTGACCGAGTATTTGTGCAGCTGGCCGACGGAATAGGACAGATTGAACAGCGGCAGCAGGCCGGCGGCATGCCAGGTGGAGCCGGAGGTCAGCTCCTTGCGCTCGACCAGAACGACGTCGGACCAGCCCTTGCGCGCCAGATGATACAGCGTCGAGACGCCGACCACACCGCCGCCGATGACAACCACCCTGGCATTGCTTTTCATCGCTGCACTTTCCCGAAGCTTCGCATCGATTAGCCGTCGCGGGGAGCGATGAAGGCTTTGCGAATTGCGACCGGCTCTGGCATATTCGCGACCTCAGTCGCTGCCCAAGCTCGCCATGCTGCATTCCCCTGCGAAAGCCGATCCCCGAACCGTCCAGGCTGGCGCCGCAGCGAATGTCGTGCGGCGCATCGGCTTCTGTCTGGTGCCGGATTTTTCGTTCATCGCCTTTGCCTCGGCCATCGAACCGCTGCGGCTGGCCAACCGCCATTGCAATACCCAGCACTATGCCTGGCACCTGCTGTCGGACGATGGCCTGCCGGTCACGGCCTCGAACGGCGTTTCGCTGGCGGTCGATGGCGCGGTGGCCGAAGCCGGCCCTCTCCACATGCTGCTCGTCGCTGCGGGGATCGATGTGGAACAGCAGGATCACACCGCGCTGATCCGCGAACTCAGGCGGCGCGCGGTGCTCGGCGCCAAGATCGGCGCGCTGTGCACCGGCGCCCATATCCTTGCCAGGGGCGGCCTGCTTGACGGCCATCGCGCGACCATCCACTGGGAAAACCGCATCGGACTGCAGTCGGCCTTTCCCCAGCTTTCGATCTCGGAGGAACTGTTCGAGATCGACAGGAACCGGCTGACCTGCGCCGGCGGCACGGCCGCGCTCGACATGATGCTGTCGCTGATCACCAGCGATCTGGGGATCGACGTCGCCTCGGCCGTGACCGACCAGCTCATCCACCATCGCATCCGCGACAAGAGCGAGGTGCAGCGGACGACGCTGCAGACGCGGCACGGCGTGGCACAGCCGCGCATGATCGCGATCGTCCAGCGCATGCAGACCAGCATCGACGCGCCGCTGTCGTGCAGCCGTCTGGCGCGCGAGGCCGGTATCTCCGTCCGCCAGCTGGAGCGGATGTTCCGCCGCGCCTTCGCGCAGACCCCGGCCCGCTATTATCTCAACATGCGCCTCGATCATGCCCGCCGCCTGCTGCGGCAGACCAGCATGTCGGTGATCGACGTTTCGCTCGCGACCGGCTTTGAATCCGCATCGCATTTTTCCAAGAGCTACGGCAGCCATTTCGGCGTTTCGCCGAGCAGCGATCGCACCGCCAACGCGCCGGCCTGACCGCCCGTCCCGCGGCCGCGAGGCACTGTCAGATCAAAAGTCGGCTTCCCGGAACTGGCCGCAGCCCCTGCCCTTCCGGCATGAGCAATCCGCGTATTTTCTGCTAGATCACGCCGCATTTGATGGAATCATCAGAATGCGGATAACGTGACCGGTATCAATAACTTAGAGCATGTCTTCTGCGATTGACCGGCATCCACTTGATCGCGACATGCTCTAGCGGCCATCTCAAACGTCATGCATCCCTGAAAGCCATGCGTGCAAAAGCGACGCTGTTACGGGCAGAGCGGCGGCATCGCGGGTGACGATGCGCAGGTCCCGTTTCGCCCAGCCATCGGCCAACGGCACGGCGCAGATCTTCATGCTGGCCGTGTAGGCTTCAATCGCCGATGCGGGAAGAACGGCGATGCCGATCCCGGTTTCGACCATGCGGCGCACGGCGTCAAAACTGCCGACCTTGAGTTTGACCCTAAGCACCCTGCCGACATTCGCAGCGGCCTCTTCCAGGCGTGCCTGAATGGAAGAGCCGTATTCGAGCCCGACCTGATCATAGTCGACCGTATCGCCGAAAAAGACCGGCCCAGGATTGTGGGTCAGTGGATGCCCGACCGGCACCGCCAGGGCGAGGTTGTCGGTGCGGAACGGTGCATAGGTCATGGCGGGATGGTCTAGGCCCCAGCCGACGATCGCCAGATCCGCAAGGCCATCCTCAAGCCGGCGCAGGGAAACCGCCGTGGTTGCCTCCTCCAGGCGGATTTCGATCTCCGGGTAGCGTGCCATGAACGCACACAGCATCTCCGGAAGAAACTGCGTGATCGCCGATGGATTGGCCGAGAGCCGCACCTCCCCTTTCATGCCAGAGGCGAATGAGCCCAAATCGATGGCGATCCGGCTGACAAGGCCGACAAGATTGCCGGCGTGCCGGGCCAGCGCTTCTCCGGCAGGGGTCAGAACAACCCCCCGGCTCTGACGGACCAGCAGGGGCGTGCCAAAGACCAGTTCCAGATCGTGGATGCGCTTGGAAACTGCGGATGCCGCAATGTTGCGCCGTGCGGCAGCGCGGGCGATGTTGCGCTCCTCGGCAACCGTGACAAACAGATCGAGACTGGTCAGGTCGATGCGCATGGTCCTCACATCCTGCGTGCCGCTGTTGCGGCGCGTCAGCCGCCGGTCCCGGACAGCACCGTCTGTTCCATATCCTTGCGCAGCCTGTAGGCCGCACTTGAGGTATCCATCTCGACATCGGCATAGGTGACGGGCTCACCATCCCTGACCGGACGGATGAGCTTGACCTTGTGTGCAAGGCCGAGCGGAAGATAGCCGCCCCTGACCGAGTCCATCGCCTGCCGCAACCCGCCAGAGACGGTGTAACCGCCCTCGCCGTCGAGCATTTCGCCGGGCTTCAGGTCGCGCTTGGCAATCGCCGCGACATCGCCGTTGAAGCAGACGGCGGCGCCGGTCGCCTCGCCGCGCAGACCGACCGAGGCGACGGAAACGCCCAGTTCGAGGCCGATCAGGTGCCATTTCTTGTAAAGCGCCATGTAGCGGCCGGTGTCATCGGTGATGACCTTGTATTCCTCGAAGCAGTTGCGGATGTAGTCCGTATCGCCGCGGAAGCACACCCAGACGCCCTTGCGGATGTCATAGGGGATTGGCTTGCCGTCCGCCGTCAGGCAGGAGGCGACCTCCACCATGCCCTCGTGATCGAGGCAGCCGCCGATCGCCTTCGGGCGCATCAGCTGCGGAATGTCCTCGGCAGAACCCGGCGGGAAGGCGAGGCCGTTTCTCGGCACGACAAGATTAGTGGCATTGGCAATGGCGGCGGATTCGATCGCCGGTTTGGAACCATCGAGGAAGGCATTGAACATCTTCGGGTTAAGCCGCCCGCGCTCGGCCTGTTCGCGTGTCAGCCCCCAGTGATCCCATACGGTCTCGGGTGTCGAGCGGCGGTATTCAGGCAGCCACTTGTGACCGCGACCGGCGGCCACCACCGTAAAACCGCAGGTCTTTGCCCAATCGACCAGATCGCAGGTGAGCGCCGGCTGGTCGCCATAGGCCATCGAATAGATGACGCCCGCCTTCGCCGCCGCCGCCGACAGGCCGGGACCGCAGAAGGCATCGGCCTCCACCGTCACGTTGATGACGTTCTTGCCTGCCCTGAACGCCTTGAGGCAATGCTCGACCGCCGCCATCGGATTGCCGGTGCATTCGATGATGATCTCGGTCGCAGGATGGTCGATCAGCGCCTCGGCATTGTCGCCGACATGGGTGAGGCCGCTTCCGGCCGCCTCATCGAGGCTGCGGGCGGCGTAGCGCTCGGCCTTCCAGCCGACATAATCCATGTTGGATTTCGCCGCGGCGGGATTGAGATCGACGACGCCGACCAGATGCACGCCGGGGATTTTCAGCATCTGGGCGAGGAACATCGAGCCGAACTTGCCGGCACCGATCATGCCGATGCGGATCGGCCTGCCGGCGGCGGCGCGCTGGTTGAGCTTGGCGAACAGGTTCATGGGGCGATCCTTCCGGGCAATCAGCCGCGCGTGGTGGAGATGGTGGCGCCGGCCTGGCTGAGAAAATCGAAATCGCAGCCTTCGGGCGCCTGCTGCACGGTGCGGGCGTAAAGCGCACGATAGCCGCGCTGCGGCTCGCTGCGCCTCGGCAGCGTTTTCAGCCGCCGGGCAATCTCGGCGTCAGAGAGCTTGAGGTCGATGCGCTTGTCCCTGACCGACAGGCGGATGCGGTCACCGTTCTGCACCGCCGCCAGCGGCCCGCCCACCGCGCTTTCGGGGGCGATATGCAGCACGATGGTGCCGAAAGCGGTGCCCGACATGCGGGCATCGGAAATGCGCACCATGTCCTTGACGCCCTTCTGCGCGATCTTCTTCGGGATTGGCAGATAGCCCGCTTCGGGCATGCCGGCCGCGACCGGACCGGCATTTTTCAAAACGAGAATGTCATCCGGCTCGACATCAAGCGCCGGATCATCAATGCGCTTGGCGAGGTCTTCAAGGTTCTCGAACACCACCGCCCTGCCCTCGGTCTCAAACAGCGACGGAGTGGCGGCGGCACGCTTGAAGATGGCGCCGTCCGGAGCAAGATTGCCTTCGAGCGCGATCAGCCCGCCGACCGGCGAGACCGGATTGTCAAACGCCCGGATGATCTTGCGATCCACCCATTCGAGCGGGCGGGACAGGCGCTCGCCCAGCGTTTCGCCGAGCACGTTGATCGTATCGAGATGCAACAGATGCCTGATCTCGCCCAGCACCGCGCCGACGCCGCCGGCGGCATGGAAATCCTCCATGTAACCATCCCCGACCGGCTTGAGATCGACCAGCACCGGTGTCTCGTCGGAGATCTGGTTGAAGCGCTCGCGGGAAATAGTGATACCACAGCGCCCGGCGATCGCCGCAAGATGCACCACCGCGTTGGTCGACCCCGAGACCGCCATCAGCACGCGAAGCGCATTCTCGACCGATTTTTCGGTGACAATCTCGGACGGCCGGATTGGCCTGCCGATCCGCCCCGCCGCGACCACGCCCGATTTTTCCGCCGCGACCAGACGGTCGGAATGCACCGCCGGAATGGCGGCACTGCCCGGCAGGGCAAGGCCGAGCGTTTCAGCGATGCAGGCCATGGTCGATGCCGTGCCCATGACAGCGCAAGTGCCGGCCGTGGTCGCCAACCGCCCCTCGACCGCGGCGATTTCCTCGCCATCGACCTCACCGGCGCGGAACTTCGCCCAGAACCGCCGGCAATC
>DAOMXG010000123.1:0-7265 GCA_035436995.1 Beijerinckiaceae bacterium | reverse complement strand
CGAGGGACGGCCCGGGAAATGACCGGCAGGTCATTTGTGAGGGCCACTGGTATCAGTCAGCGGATTTGGCCTGACCGTCGCTTCGGCCGAAGTTCGGCGCTGCCGTATCCTGGCCGGATGCAATGATCGAGCGGCGTACCGCGCGGGTGCGAGTGAACAGGTCGAACAGCCCTTCGCCGTCACCCCAGCGGATCATCCGCGACAAGGCTGCCAGATCCTCCTGGAAGCGCGCGACCATCTCCAGAACGGCCTCGCGGTTGTTGAGGAACACGTCGCGCCACATCGTGGGGTCGGAGGCCGCCAGGCGCGTCGCATCGCGAAAGCCGCCGGCCGAGAAGGTAATCACTTCCGATTCGACCACCGTTTCGAGATCATAGGCCGTGCCGACGAGATTATAGGCGATCAGATGCGGCACATGGCTGGTGATCGCCAGCACAAGATCATGGTGCTGGGCGCCCATCACCTCGACATTGGCGCCGAGCCCCCGCCAGAAGGCTGTCATCGCCGCAATGGCCGACGGATCCTGCCCCTCGGGCGGGGTCAGGATTGACCAGCGGTTGTCGAAGAGTTCAGCAAAGCCGGCATCGGGGCCGGAATATTCGGTGCCGGCCACCGGATGGGCCGGGACGAAATGCACCCCCACGGGCAAATGCGGCGCAACATCGCGCACCACGGCAGCCTTCACCGATCCGACATCGGATACGATGGCGCCAGCCTTGAGATGCGGCCCGATCGCCGCCGCCACGGCCGCATTGGCGCCGACCGGCAGGCACAGGATGACGCAATCGGCTTGCCCTGCCGCAGCGGCGACATCATCGGTGACAACATCGGCAAGCCCGAGGGCCTTCACCCGTTCACGCACGCTTTCGGACGCATCGGCCACGACGATTGTGCCAACAAGCCGCCGCTTGCGGGCGGCACGGGCGATGGACGATCCGATCAGGCCGCAACCAATCAGCGCCAGCCGGTTGAACAGCACCGTCATGACCCGCTCATGCCTTTCCCAGAAAATCCCGGAGCGCGGCAACGACCTTGCGGTTTGCCTCTTCCGAACCGATGGTCATCCGCAGCGCATCCGGCAGGCCGTAAGCCCCGACAGCACGCAGGATCAAGCCGCGCTCGCTGAGAAACTGGTCTGCCTGCCTCGCGGTCTGGCCGGCAGTCCTGGGAAAATGGATCAGCAGGAAATTGCCGACCGACGGAGTGACCGACAGCCCGAGCCCGGCAAGTTCCTTGGTAAGCCAGGCATTCCAGGTCTCGTTATGCGCGGCGGCCGCCTCCATATGGGCGGAATCGTCGATGGCAGCAGCTCCGGCAGCGATCGCCGGCGCCGACAGGTTGAACGGTCCGCGGATGCGATTGAGCGCATCGGCAATGCCCGCCGGCATATAGGCCCAACCGATTCTGAGCCCGGCAAGCCCGTGGATCTTGGAGAAGGTCCGCGTCATCACCACATTGTCGCTTTCGCTGACCAGTTCCAGGCCGGAGGCGTAGTCATTGCGCCGGACATATTCGGCATAGGCGGCATCGAGCACCAGAACAATGTCCCCGCGCAAGCCCTCATGCAGGCGCTTGACCTCGGAAAACGGCAGATAGGTGCCGGTCGGGTTGTTCGGGTTGGCGAGAAAGACGACTTTCGTCCGCGCTGTCACCGCGGCAAGAATCGCATCGACATCCGCAGTGAATTGCCGTTCCTTGACCACCACCGGTCTGCCACCGGCCGCGGTAATCGCGATCCGATAGACCAGGAAGCCGTGCTCGGTGAAAATGCCCTCGTCACCCGGACCTATGAAGGCATGGGTGATCAGATTGAGCAGTTCGTCCGAACCCGCCCCGCAGACGATGCGCGATGCATCGAGCCCATAGCGGCGGGCGATCGCCTCGCGCAGGGCGGTGGAATTGCCATCGGGATAGAATTCGAGCTTGCCGGCAATGTCCTTGTAGGCCGAAATAGCCTTTGCGCTCGCCCCGAGCGGCGTTTCGTTCGAAGACAGCTTGTAGAGTTTGACGCCGGGCGGAGCCGCGCTCTTGCCGGGCACATAGGCATCGATTTCCATCACTCCGGCACGTGGAATCGGACGCGGCGCTGAGGACTTGGGCATGGGACAACAACTCTCTGGCTGACTCTAGAGCATGTCGCGATTAGGTGGAATCCGGCTAATCGCAGAAGACATGCTCTAACTTATTGATACCGATCACGTTATCCGCATTTTGATGATTCCATCAAAATGCGGCGTGATCTTGGGCTCTCTTATGCGCTCGCCGGCCCTCTGTCACCGGCTTTGCGCAAATCGGCCGCGAAGGCAGCGGCGTGGCTTCCGACCTCTTCGTAGCGCGCCTCCATCCCGGCATTCCGCAGCGCCGCAATCACTGCCTCAGCCGCAACCAGTCCAGGATGGGTGACCAGCAGGGACAGTCCGCTGTCGATGCCGACTGTCGCCTCGATCCGGGCCGCCAGCGGGCCGAGGGCTTGGGCGATCCTGGGCGACCAGCGTTCGACCGTGACACTGGCGACGATCTCATCACGCACTGCCGCCTCCTTGAGCGGCCGGGCAATAACGAACACCGGAATGCCGGAAGGGTGATTTTCGCGCTCGACAAAGGGCAGCCGGGCAATGATCTTCGGTCGGTCCCCGCCGTGCAGCTTGCGCCACCAGGCGCCGGTCTCCATGCTTTGCGAGCGCGGAAATACGCCGAGATCGGAGGGCCTTGCCGCCACCGCCTCGATCACCGTACTCGCATCCGGATGCGGCAGAAACGGCACGGTGAAGCCGAAGTGGAAGCGCACCGAATCGCGCATCGGGGCATCCCCGCCAGAAACATCGCCGTGCACCTGATAGGGCACCTGCGTGTAGGTCGATGTGGCGATGATGACGCGCCAGATGTTCTCGGTGCCGTCGAACGGATAGCTGCCTCGATGCCGCTCGGCCAGCATGCGCATGATCTCGGCCTCGCGGCCGGGTCGGAAGGCCGAGCCCGCCGTCCCGGCCCGGCGTTTGACCTGCTCAACCTTGTCGGTGATCTCGCTGCGCTCGATCAACAGCGCCTGCATCGCCGCATCGATGCGGTCGAGTTCAAGCCGCAATTCGTGCAATCCGGGTTCCTTGGGGGTCGCCATCAAGAGGTCCTGCAATGGGCCAGCGGTCGGGTCCCCACAAAGCCACAGCCTCGTCCGCGCGGCAAGCACCGGGCCGGGCCGTCGGAGCCTTCGGGCAAACTCACACTCCGCAGCGACACATTGCCGTCTGTTAGTCCTTGCAATTGTTCGCCATAACGAACATTCTGAATGGCCTGAAGAAATTGTTCGTTTTGTGAGTGAAGGTTCGATGGCGCGCAAATCCCGTCAGGCTGCTGGCTCCGCCCATTCGCAAGCAGAAAGCCCCGACAGCGCGGTGATCCGTTTCGACATGGATCGCCCGCTCCAGCTCGAATCGGGGCAATTTCTGGCGCCCCTGCAGGTTGCCTACAACACCTACGGCACGCTGAATGCGGCCCGCTCCAACGCCATCCTCATCTGTCATGCCCTGACTGGCGACCAGCACGTTGCCAACGTTCACCCGGTCACCGGCAAGCCCGGCTGGTGGGAGATCATGATCGGCCCCGGCCGGTTGATGGATACCAACCGCTATTTTGTCATCTGCGCCAACGTATTGGGCGCCTGCATGGGCACCACGGGGCCGTCGTCCATCAACCCGGCGACCGGGCGCCCCTTTGGTCTTGATTTTCCGGTCATCACCATCGGCGACATGGTCAATGCCCAGGCCATGCTGATCGAGCATCTCGGCATCGACAAGCTCCTGAGCGTCGTCGGCGGTTCGATGGGCGGAATGCAGGTGCTCGACTGGGCCGCGCGCTATCCCGAACGGGTGTTCTCGGCCATGCCGATTGCCACCGGTGCCAAGCATTCGGCGCAGAATATCGCCTTTGACGAAGTGGGCCGGCAGGCGGTGATGGCTGATCCCGACTGGCGTGGCGGCCGCTATATCGAGGAGGGCACGCGCCCGGAGAAGGGGCTGGCTGTGGCCCGCATGGCGGCGCATATCACCTACCTGTCGGAACAGGCGTTGCAGCGCAAGTTCGGCCGCGCTCTCCAGGATCGCGACAGCCGCACCTTTTCCTTCGATGCCGATTTCCAGGTGGAAAGCTACCTGCGCCATCAGGGCTCGAGCTTCGTCGAGCGTTTCGATGCAAATTCCTATCTCTACCTGACCCGCGCGATGAACTATTTCGACATGGCCGCCGATCACGGCGGGCGGCTGGCCAATGCCTTTGCCGGGTCGAAAACCCGTTTCTGCGTGATTTCGTTTACCTCCGACTGGCTGTTCCCCACCTCGGACAGCCGCGCCATCGTCCATGCGCTCAATGCCGCCGGTGCCCCGGTCTCGTTCGTCGAGATCGAGAGCGACAAGGGCCACGACGCCTTTCTGCTCGACGAACCGGCGCTGTTCGCCACCATGCGGGGCTTTCTTGAAGCGGCGGCCGCCGCGCGGGGTGTGTGATGACCGATGCCGAACTCAGAGATCTGTCCAGCGCCACCCAGGCCCGCGTTGACCACCTCGTGGTGGCTGAAATGGTCACCCCCGGCGCTCGCGTGCTCGATGTCGGGTGCGGCGATGGCGCCCTGCTGTCGCTGCTGGTGCGCATGCGGCAGGTTGACGGGCGGGGGATTGAACTGAGCCGCGAGGGCGTCGCCACCTGCGTCTCGCACGGGCATGCGGTCATCCAGGGCGATGCCGACACCGATCTTGGCGATTATCCGGACGATTGCTTCGATTTCGTCATCCTGTCGCAGACGTTGCAGGCAACCCGCAATCCGCGCAGGGTCATCGAGCAGATGCTGCGCATCGGCCATCACGCCATCGTCTCGTTCCCGAACTTCGGCCATTGGGGCGTGCGCTCCAGCCTGTTCTTCAAGGGCCGCATGCCGGTGACCGCCAACCTCCGCCACGCCTGGTATGACACGCCGAACATCCATTTCTGCACCATCCGGGATTTCGTCGCACTGGTCGAGGAGATCCCGGCCACGATGGAAAAAGCCGTCGCCCTCAATGCCGCCGGCGAGCGCATCGGCTTCAACGCGCCGTGGTGGCTGTGGAATCTTCTGGGCGAGCAGGCGGTTTTCCTCATCAAGCGTGTTTGAATCACAGCCGGTATTGGTGTAACTGCCGGCCACAATACCCGCTGCCCGGAGAGCCCCATGAAAGCCCGCGTCACCGTCACCCTCAAGAACGGCGTCCTCGATCCGCAGGGCAAGGCGATCGAGGGCGCGCTGAAATCGCTCGGGGTCGAGGGAGTCGCCTCGGTGCGTCAGGGCAAGGTGTTCGACATCGAGGTGAAGGCTGCCGACAAGGCCGCTGCCGAAGCCATTCTGCGGCAGTCTGCCGAAAAACTGCTGGCCAATACGGTCATCGAGAATTTCAAGGTCGAGGTATTGTGATGCACGCTGCCGTCATCACCTTCCCCGGCTCCAACCGCGAGGGCGACGTGGCCCGCGCCCTGAAACTGGGCGGCGCCCGCGTCAGTCACGCCTGGCATGCCGATTATGAACTGCCCAGGGGCACCGATCTCGTGGTGCTGCCTGGCGGCTTTTCCTATGGCGATTATCTGCGCTGCGGCGCCATCGCCGGGCGCGCCCACATCATGGACGCGGTGCGCAAGCACGCCGCCGGCGGCGGCCTCGTGCTCGGCATCTGCAACGGCTTCCAGATCCTGTGCGAATCGGGCCTCCTGCCCGGCATTCTCACCCGCAACGCCGGCCTGAAATTCCTCTGCAAGATGCAGCATCTGAAAGTCGGCCGCACCGATACTCCGTTCACGCGGCTCTACCGGCGCGATCAGGTCATCGAGGTCTGCATCGCCCACGGCGAGGGCAATTACACCGCCGACGCCGAGACGCTGAAGCGGCTCGAGGGCGAGGACCGCGTCGCCTTCCGCTATTGCGACGCGACCGGCGACACCAACGAGGCCGCCAACATCAACGGCTCGCTCAACCACATCGCCGGGATCTATTCGGACAGGCGCAATGTGCTGGGCATGATGCCGCACCCGGAGAACCTCATCGAGGGTCTGACCGGCGGCACCGACGGCCTGGCTCTGTTCAAGGGTCTGGCTGCGTGAAGCCCCCGCAAGGCCTCGCCTGAGACCTCGACCTGACTCACGCTCCATCGCTGTTCCGTTGACCTAGGTTAAGGTCAAATTTCCGGCGTTGGAGAGAATCGCAGTCTGGGTCGGTTCGGCGAAGGGACGGTGTCGGGCCATGGTCGCGGTGCTGAAACGCTGGTTACTGATGGGTCTGGTGGCCGCCGCAGCGGGCGTCGCCCTGTTGGTGATTGATCCAACGGCCGCGCTGCTCTTCAGGGTTGTCGGACTTGTCGGCATGGCGCTGTTTGCGCTGTCAATTGTCGTCATGCTGCTGACCTTTCGCCGGGCGCGGACCCTGTCAGCCTGGGCGCTGCTGTTCTCCGCCCTTTCGAGCATCCTGTGCACCGGATTGATGGCTCGGTTTGGAGGAGTGTCCCTTGCCACCGCGATGATGGTGTTGAGCGCGGTGGCCGGTGGATTGGTCGGCATCGCCTGGGCACTGACCAACCTGCTGTTTGTCGAAAATGAAACCGTCAGGGCGCGCGGCACCCTGTGGTTTCTCGCCATCTGGGCGTTGACGCTGCTGGTGCCGCAGGCCGTGGCGCTCGCCGGAGCGCGGACGCCGCAGGCGATGATGATCCTGTCCTTTTTCGGCATGGGGCTGGCGCTCGGCAACAGTCTGAGCCTGCTTGTCCGGCGCTCGCTCGCACTCAGGCTGCCGATGGCACGTGGAGGGTCCGGATGACGCGTTATTGCCCCCGTTGCGGTGCTCCAGTCGCTGAAATTGCCCGCTTCTGCACCGGCTGCGGCTCTCCGGTTGAGCCGCCTGCCGTCCTTGCGCCCCAATCGGACACTGCCCCTCCGGCAGCTGTCGAACCCGGACGATCCGCCTCCGGCCTGCGGCCCAGGATCATCGCCGGGCTGGCGGCTGCGGGTGTGGCTCTCGTTCTCGGCGTCCTGGTCGCGGGTTCGCTGTTCGAGCCGCCGGCACGCCCGACCGCCGGCACTCAGCCTGGTGTTGCAAAGGCCCCGCCGTCAGTGCCCGCCGCTCCGCCTCCGGTTGCCTCAGCCCCGTCGACCGGACCCAGGGTGGAGGCGCCGCCCCCTCCGGTTGCTGCTCCGCCACCGCCTGCACCCCCGGCGACTCCTGTCGATCCGCCAGCGGTCACGATCGCGCCGCCTCC
>DAOMXG010000122.1:0-7364 GCA_035436995.1 Beijerinckiaceae bacterium | reverse complement strand
GCTGGCCTGACACCGCAAGCGCTGGCCGAAGCGCGCGCGGCCGCCGCTCCTGCCGTGCCGTTCGATCTCGACCGCTACGAGACCGTTACCGACCTCGCCAGGCTGAACGCCTGGATTGCCGAGGCCCGCGCCGCAGGATTGGTAGCCTTCGACACCGAGACCACCTCGCTCGATCCGATGCAGGCCGAGCTTGCCGGCTTTTCGCTGGCGGTGCGGCCGGGTGTCGCCTGCTATGTGCCGCTCAACCATCGGGCGAGCGGCGGCGGCGATCTGTTCGGCGGCGGCGAACGGGTGGCCGGGCAAATCAACGAGCGGGAGGCGCTGGCCGTGCTCAAGCCGTTGCTGACCGATGCGGGCGTGCTCAAGATCGGCCAGAATCTGAAGTTCGATGCGCTGGTGCTGATGCAGCGCGGCCTTGCGATCACCCCTGCCGACGACACCATGCTCTTGTCCTATGTGCTCGACGCCGGGCGCGGCGGGCATGGCATGGACGATCTCTCCGAGCGGCATCTCGGCCACAGGCCGGTCAGCTTCGATTCGGTCACCGGCACCGGCAAGAGCCGCATCACCTTCGACCGCGTAGCGCTGGAGGCAGCCACCCGCTACGCCGCCGAGGATGCCGATGTGACGCTGCGGCTGTGGCAGCTGCTGAAGCCGCGCCTTGCCGCCGAGGGCATGACCAATGTCTACGAGACGCTGGAGCGCGGCATGGTCGGCGTGCTGGCCCGCATGGAGCAGCGCGGCATTGCCATCGACAGGCAGATCCTGTCGCGGCTGTCCGGCGACTTCGCGCAGGGCATGGCGCGGCTGGAAGCGGACATCCATGCGCTCGCCGGGGAAAACTTCAATATCGCCTCGCCAAAGCAACTGGGCGATATCCTGTTCGGCAAGCTCGGCCTGCCGGCGCCGAAGAAAACCGCGACCGGCGCGTTGTCAACCGGCGCGCAGGTGCTGGAGGATCTCGCCGCCGAAGGCCATGACCTGCCCCGCCGCATTCTCGACTGGCGCCAGCTTTCCAAGCTCAAATCGACCTATACCGATGCCCTGCCCGGCTATGTGAACCCGGCAACCCAGCGGGTGCATACCTCGTTCGCGCTGGCCGCGACGACCACAGGGCGGCTGTCGTCATCAGAGCCGAACATCCAGAACATTCCGGTGCGCACCGAGGAAGGCCGCAAGATCCGCACCGCCTTCATCGCCACACCCGGCCACAAGCTGATCTCTGCCGATTACAGCCAGATCGAATTGCGGCTGCTCGCGCATATCGCCGAGATTCCGCAACTCCGGCAGGCCTTTGCCGAGGGCGTCGACATCCATGCGATGACTGCGAGCGAGATGTTCGGCGTGCCGGTGGCCGGCATGCCCTCCGAGGTGCGGCGGCGGGCCAAGGCCATCAATTTCGGCATCATCTACGGCATTTCCGCCTTTGGCCTCGCCAACCAGCTTGGCATCGGGCGCGAGGAAGCCGGCGCCTATATCAAGAAGTATTTCGAGCGCTTCCCCGGCATCCGCGAGTATATGGAAGAGACCAAGGCGACCGCGCGGCGGCAGGGATTCGTCACCACCATCTTCGGCCGCAAATGCCACTATCCCAACATCAACGCCAAGAACGCCGCCGAACGCGCCTTCAACGAGCGCGCCGCGATCAACGCGCCGATCCAGGGTTCCGCCGCCGACATCATCCGCCGCGCCATGCTGCGGATGGAAGATGCGCTCGCCGCCGCGAAATCCGGCGCACGGATGCTGTTGCAGGTGCATGACGAACTGGTGTTCGAGGTGGCCGAGGGCGAGGTGGAGGCGGCGATCCCGGTCATCCGCCGCGTGATGGTGGAAGCGCCCCTTCCGGCAATTCAGCTGAAAGTGCCGCTGCAGGTCGATGCGCGGGCCGCCCGCAACTGGGACGAGGCGCATTGAGGGATTGGAACGTCGGTCTGGATTGCCGCGTCGGGCTTTGCCCTCCTGGCAACGACGAGGGCAAGCGCTACGCCGCCCGTCTTGCCTCGATGCACATCGGCACGATCTCGACAGTCTGCCTTGCCCGCGCGATCAGCATCGAGCCCTGCGGGATCGGGTTCCAGCAGCCGCGCTCGCTGTCATAGGGTTCGGAGACGACGCAGAGATCGCCGTCGCTGAAGCGCCAGTAGAGCGTCGGCGCCTTGTCGTCGCAGGCCCAGCGGAAGGCATAGACATCGCGGCCATCGGTCAGTGCCGAGGTGAAACGCAGCGGCGCGCACACGCTGGCCGTCTGCATCATCTGCTTGACGTCGGCAAGCACCGAGACCACCGCCGTCGCCGGATCGAGCCGGTCCATGCGCGCCAGTGCCGACAGGAAAATCGCTTCTGAATCGGTAGAGCCCTGGCGACCGAGATAGTATTCGTCGGGGATCAGGCCTTCGATGCGGCGCCTGAGGCCGGCATAGCCGCCGATCTGGCCGTTGTGCATGAACAGCCATCGGCCATGGGCATAGGGATGACAATTGGCGCGCGTGGTCGCGGTTCCGGTGGCGGCGCGGACATGGGCGAAGAACAGTGGCGAGCGCACCTGCGCGCAGATGGCTTTGAGGTTCTCATCCGACCAGGCCGGGCGGATTTCGCGGTAAAGCCCCGGCTCCTCGCGCTCGCCATACCAGCCGAGGCCGAAACCGTCGCCGTTGGTCTGGGTCTTGCCCTCCGAGGCGTGCAGGGACTGGTCAACCAGCGAATGGCCGGGTTTGACCACCACATCCTCGATGAACACGGGTTTGCCGCGATAGGCGATCCAGCGACACATGGGCGAAGCGTCCGGTTGAATCCTTCGCCAAGGTTACCGCGAAGTCGGGCGCAGGCAAAGCGTCGCGCCCGGCTCCATGTCAGGATTTCGGATCGCAGGTGAATTCGATCTTTGCCGCCTTGCGGGTCCTGCCGATCTTGGCCTCGATCTCCAGCGGCAGGCAGGTGGCATTGTCGATGACGAAGGCCTTGTGGGCAAGGCCGTTATCGCCGAACAGGAAACCGCCATAGACGCGATTGAGCAGGATCTTGTTGCCGGCCTTGGTGGCCTGGGTCACCTTCACCTGCGCAAGATCGCGCGCGAGCTTGTCTGATCCCCTGGTGTTCTTGGTGCCCTCGAACACCAGCGTCACCAGCACGGCGTCGGCCGGCTCACCGGCATCGCCCTGGCCGAGCACCGTGTTGTGCAGCTTCTTCCTGGTATTGACGAGGTTTTCCGACCAGGTTCCGGAGCGCTCCAGAAACATCTGCACCTTCATGTCGATCAGCGAGATCGGGCCGGAGGTCGGCTGTTCCGGCTGGGCCGGGGCCGCAGCGCCGGCCTTCGGCGGCGCTTTCTGCTGCGCCTGGGCAGGCCCTGCCAGCATTGCCAGACCGAGCACTGCAACCGCCGCCAGTTTGTTCGTCATGGATAGTCCCCCATTGCCTTTCCGACTGGCGATTTCCCGCCGACCTGTCCAATGCCTCTTCTACAGGGCGCCGAGTAGCAACGACAAGATGAACGCCCGCTGTCTTTTTCTCTGCCTGAGCAATTATCGGCACTGTTTGCCGGCTTGACCGTTGGACATGAGCCCCTAAAGTCGGTGCAATAAGGGGAGGAACCATGCGGGGAATGGTTGCGGGCGCGCTTGCCGCCACGGGCGGGCTGTTGATGTCGGGCATGCCGGCCCTGGCCGCCGAGGGGCTGGACGGGAAGGCGCTCGGGCTGGCCTGGTCGATTCCCTTTGCCGGACTGCTGCTGTCGATGGCGCTGTGTCCGCTGTTCCTGCATCGCACCTGGGAACATCACTACGGCAAGATCGCGGCCGGCTGGGCGCTGCTGACGCTGATTCCTATGGCAATGAGCCAGGGCGCCGGGCTGACGATGGAAGCCTTCCTGCATGCGATGCTGATCGAATACATGCCGTTCATCATCCTGCTGTTTACCCTCTATACCGTGGCAGGCGGCATTCTGGTCAGCGGTAACCTGCATGGCACGCCGCTCGTCAATGCCAGCCTTCTGACTATCGGCGCGGTGCTGGCGAGCTTTGTCGGCACGACCGGCGCCTCGATGATCATGATCCGGCCGGTGGTGCGCGCCAATGACAACCGGCGCGTCAATGTGCATGTGATCATCTTCTTCATCTTCCTGGTGTCCAACGTCGGCGGCAGCCTGACACCGCTGGGCGATCCGCCGCTGTTCGTCGGCTTCCTCAAGGGTGTCGATTTCTTCTGGACGCTGCAGGCATTGTGGAAGCCGACGCTGATCACCTTCGCCATCCTGATGGCGATGTTCATTGCCATCGACACTTTCCTCTACTGGACCGAAGAAACGCTGCCGACGCTGCCGGACAAGACGCCGGACCGCGCCATCCGCATCTATGGACAGATCAACATCCTGCTGCTCGCCGGGGTGATCGCCGCCATCCTGATGTCGGCTTGGTGGAAACCGGGGGTCACCCTCAAGCTGCCGGGGGCGCCGCTGCCGCTGGAAGGCGTGTTGCGCGACGTCATCCTGCTCTTCATCGCCTGGCTGTCGATGAAACTGACACCCAAGCAGGTTCGCGCCGGCAACGAATTCTCATGGGGCGCGATCACCGAGGTCGGCAAGCTGTTCGCGGCGATCTTCGTCTGCGTCATCCCGGTGATCGCCATCCTCAAGGCGGGCATGAACGGCGCGCTGGCGCCGCTGGTCTCGCTGGTCACCAACGCCGACGGCAGCGCCAATGTGCAGATGTATTATTTCATGTCGGGCCTGCTCTCGTCCTTCCTCGACAATGCGCCGACCTATCTGGTGTTCTTCGAACTCGCCGGCGGCAATGCAGCCGAGATGATGACCACCAAGGCAACGATCCTGAAGGCAATCTCGCTCGGCGCGGTCTACATGGGCGCCAATACCTACATCGGCAACGCACCGAACCTGATGGTCGCCACCATCGCCAAGGACATGGGCATCAAGATGCCGAGCTTCATCGGCTACATGAGCTGGTCCTGCGTGCTGCTGGTGCCGGTGCTGTTCTTCGTCGGGTTCTATCTGCTGTAGCGCTGGTGGGAGGGGCGGGCGGTCAGACCGCCCGTTCCAGCGCCGGCGGCTTCGGCCCGCCGGTGGCCCAGTCAATCAGCTCGACGGTGTGGACAATCGGCGTCGTATCGCCACGATCCGACAGGCCCTTGCCGATCTGGGTCATGCAGCCGATGTTGCCGGTGGCGATGACATCGGGCCAGGTGCGGGCGATGTTGTCCACCTTGCGCTCGCGCAGGGCGCCAGCGATTTCGGGTTGCAGGATGTTGTAGACCCCGGCGGAGCCGCAGCAGATATGCCCCTCCGGCACATCCTTGACCTTGAAGCCGGCCGCCGTCAGCAGCTTCTTGGGAATGTCCGTGATCTTCTGGCCGTGCTGCATCGAGCAGGCGGAATGATAGGCCACAGTCAGTCCCGGGCCGGGACGGCGCTTCAGGTCCAGCGTCGCGAGATATTCGCTGACGTCCCTCGCCAGCGCGGTGACGCGCGCCGCCTTTGTGGCATAAGCCGGATCGTCACGGAACATGAAGCCGTAATCCTTCACCGTCGTGCCGCAGCCCGAGGCGGTGATGAGGATGGCATCGGCGCCGCGCGCATCGATCTCGGTGATCCAGGCGTCGATCTGGCGGCGGGCGAAATCGTGGCTTTCGTGCTCCTTGCCCATGTGATGGACCAGGGCGCCGCAACACCCCTCGCCCTTCGGGATCACCACCTCGATGCCGTGGCGGTTGAGCACGCGGATCGTCGCCTCGTTGATCGACGGCGCCAGCACCGGCTGGGCGCAGCCCTGCATGAGGATGACGCGGCCCTTGCGTTCGGCTGCGGGGTGGGTGCCCGGCCCTTCCAGCGCGGTGCGGCCGACGCTGCCTTTCGGCGCCAGTTCGAGCATCGCCTGCATGCGTTTGCCGATCACCGGCAACCGCCCGAGGAGCGGCGCAAAGGGCCGGCCCAGCTTGGCGCCAATCAGCGACAGGCGGAACCGCGCCGGATAGGGCAGGATTGCCGCCAGCGTATTGCGCATCAGCCGATCGGCCAGCGGGCGCCGATAGGTGTTCTCGACATGCACGCGCGCATGATCGATCAGATGCATGTAATGCACGCCCGACGGGCAGGTGGTCATGCACGACAGGCACGAGAGGCAGCGGTCGAGATGCTGGACGATCTCGCCGGTCGCCGGGCGGCCGTTCTCGAACATGTCCTTGATCAGATAGATGCGGCCGCGCGGGGAATCGAGTTCATCGCCGAGCAGGAGATAGGTCGGGCAGGTGGCGGTGCAGAAGCCGCAATGCACACAGGTCCTCAGGATCTTTTCCGAGGTCTGCATCGCGCTGTCGGCAAGCTGCTGGAGGGTGAAACTGGTTTGCATGGATCCTACTCTCAGCCCATCAATCCGGGGTTGAACAACCCGTCCGGGTCGATGCTGCGGCGAATGCCCTCGGCAAGGCGCGCAACTGCCAGCGCCTCGGGCTGGAACACCGGAACAGCGGTGCGCAGATCAGCCGGCGCCTTGACCAGGGTTGCATGCCCCCCAGCCTCAGTGACCGCCGCGCGCACTGCTGTCGCCCCGCCATCGCCCGTTGCCGGCGCCGCCAGCCAGACGAGTCCGCCCGACCAGTCATAGAACCAGCCCACGAGCGGAACGGCAGCCCGAATCGCGGCCACGACATCCGGCCCCGCCGTCGGCTTGACCGACAGCCGCCAGATCGCATGAGCGGCGCCGGAGGCCAGCGGAGCGGCATCACGGATGGTTTGCCACAGGGGGCGACTCTCGGCCTCGTCCAGAACCGTGGATGCACCAAACGGTTTCAGCACTTTTGCCAGCGCATCGGCGCGGTAGGCGAGCGAATCGGCAAAGCCTTCGAGCCGGATCACCGTCCGCGACTTCTCACGCGGATCGCCGGCAGGCAGATGCGCCGAGCCCGAGACCTCGAACGGAGTGCCCATCGCCGTCGCCAGCGCCGCCACCGCACGCTTGTCATCCAGACCTTGCAGCACCAGCGTCCGCACCGTTTCCGGCGCCGGCAGAACCTTGAAGATCACCTCGGTCAGCGGGCCGAGCGTGCCATGGGCGCCGCATTGCAGCTTGACCAGGTCGAGGCCGGTGACGTTCTTCATCACCCGGCCGCCGGACTTGATCGCCTCGCCCCTGCCATTGACGAAACGCACGCCGATCAGGCTGTCGCGGGCTGCACCCGCAGATATGCGGCGCGGGCCGGAAAGATTACCCGCCGCGACGGCGCCGATGGTCGGCGTTCCTTTCGACCCCAGCAGGATGCGATGATCGAGCGGCTCGAACGGCAGCATCTGGCCTTTGGCTGCCAGCGCCGCCTCGACTTCGGCCAACCGCCGGCGCGACCAGTCACCGAAACCGCTG
>DAOMXG010000121.1:0-7410 GCA_035436995.1 Beijerinckiaceae bacterium | reverse complement strand
GGCGTCCGGCCGGGCCGGGCAAGACACCGGCCCCCGCCCGTCCGGAGCGGACCAAGGCCGGGGAAGCAAAATCCCGCGGCCGCCTGACGGTGCAGAGTGCCTTTCAGGACGACGAGGAGCGTCAGCGCTCGGTTGCCGCGTTCCGCCGACGTGTGCAGCGCCTGAAGGGTAGCGCGTCCGAAGCCAAGGAAAAGCTGGCACGGGAAGTGATCATTCCGGAAACCATCAGCATTCAGGAACTCGCCAACCGCATGGCAGAGCGCGGCGTCGATGTCATCCGGCTGCTGATGAAACAGGGCCAGATGCACAAGATCACCGATGTGATCGATGCCGACACGGCGCAGCTGGTGGCCGAGGAAATGGGCCATACTGTCAAGCGTGTTGCCGAATCGGACGTGGTCGAAGGGCTTTTCGATGCGCCGGATCCCGACGAAACGCTGGAGTCCCGCCCGCCGGTCGTCACCATCATGGGCCATGTCGACCATGGCAAGACCTCGTTGCTCGATGCGATCCGCCATGCCAATGTTGTGGCGGGCGAAGCTGGCGGGATTACGCAACACATCGGCGCTTATCAGGTCACCTCGCCGCTTGGCGGCAAGATTACCTTCATCGATACACCGGGCCACGCCGCCTTCACGGCGATGCGCGCCCGCGGCGCCCGCGTGACCGATATTGTGGTTCTTGTGGTGGCCGCCGATGACGGCGTGATGCCTCAGACGATCGAGGCGATCAATCACGCCAAGGCTGCCAAGGTTCCGATGATCGTGGCGATCAACAAGATCGACAAGCCCGAGGCCAAGGCCGAGCGGGTGCGCACCGAGTTGCTGCAGCATGAGGTGCAGGTCGAATCCTTCGGCGGCGAGACCATGGACGTTGAGGTTTCTGCCAAGCAGAAGCTCAATCTCGACAAGCTTCTCGAAGTCATCCAGCTTCAGGCCGAGGTGCTCGACCTCAAGGCCAATCCGAACCGGGCCGCAGAGGGTTCGGTTGTCGAAGCCAAGCTGGATCGTGGTCGCGGTCCGGTTGCGACCGTGCTGGTGCAGCGCGGCACGCTCAGGCAGGGTGACATCGTTGTTGCCGGCTCGGAATGGGGTCGCGTGCGGGCTCTGGTCAATGACAAGGGCGAGCAGACAGGCATGGCAGGTCCTTCGGTCCCGGTCGAGGTCCTTGGCTTTACCGGTGCGCCGGAAGCGGGCGACCGCATGGCTGTCGTTGAAAACGAGGCGCGCGCCCGCGAGATCACCGCTTACCGGGTCCGCGAAAAGCGCGAGAAGGCGGCCTTGCGCGGCGCCGGCCAGGCCAAGTCGCTGGCCGATATGATGAGTCAGATCAAGCAGGCCGGCCGCAAGGAAGTTCCCGTGGTCGTCAAGGGCGACGTTCAGGGCTCGGTCGAGGCGATCGTTGCCTCGCTGGACAAGCTCTCCACCGATGAGGTGGCCTGCCGCGTTCTGCATTCGGGTGTCGGCGGCATCACGGAATCGGATATCACGCTGGCTCAGGCGGTCGGTGCGGTGGTGATCGGCTTCAATGTCCGCGCCCACAAGGAAGCGCGCGAGGCATCCGAGCGCAACGGCGTCGAGATCCGATACTACAACATCATCTATGACCTTGTGGATGACGTGAAGAAAGCGATGTCGGGCCTGCTGGCGCCGACCCTGCGCGAGACGATGCTGGGCAACGCCACCATTCTCGAGGTGTTCAACATCACCAAGGTGGGCAATGTGGCCGGTTGCCAGGTCACCGATGGCAAGGTCGAGCGCGGCGCCAAGGTCCGCCTCATTCGCGACAACGTGGTCATCCACGAAGGCACGCTCAAGACGCTCAAGCGCTTCAAGGACGAGGTCAAGGAAGTGCAGGTGGGCCAGGAATGCGGCATGGCCTTCGAAAACTACGAGGATATGCGCAAGGGTGATGTCATCGAGTGCTTCCGCGTCGAGGAAATCCAGCGCTCGCTCTGACCAAATGGTCCCGGTGATCAGCCGCCGGGACCCTTTACCGACGACCGGTCCGATCCCGGCGGCAGGGTTGTTGAACAATGTCAAAACGTCCAGAATCCGTTTCCGGAATGCCATCCCAGCGCCAGCTGCGCGTCGGCGAACAGGTGCGCCATGCATTGGCGGATATTCTCCAGCGCGGCGAAGTGCATGATCCGGTGATCGAGGGGCATATCATCACCGTGCCGGAAGTGCGGATGAGCCCCGATCTGAAACTTGCCACCGCCTATGTCATGCCGCTGGCCGGCCGCGATGAGGAACCGGTGATCAAGACCCTGAACCGCTTGGCCAAGGCGTTTCGCGGCGCACTTGCGCGACGTCTGCGCGAGATGCGCTCGATGCCGGAGGTCCGCTTCCGGTTGGATGATCGCTTCGACGCCGCCAGCCACATCGATGCGCTGCTGAATGATCCGCGTGTCAAGCGTGACCTCAACAGTAAAGACTGACGCATGACCGACCCTGTTTCCGCTCCGCCCCGCGCTCCACGTTCGCCGCAGGTCAAGAAAATTCGCCGCGATGTGTCGGGCTGGATCGTCCTCGACAAGCCGGTCGGGCTGACCTCGACCCATGCGGTGGCGATTGCCAAGCGGCTGTTCAACGCCAAGAAGGCTGGGCATGCCGGCACGCTCGATCCGCTGGCAACCGGTCTGCTGCCGCTTGCCTTCGGTGAGGCGACCAAAACCGTACCTTTCGTGATGGACGGCGAAAAAGCCTATCGCTTCACCGTCAAATGGGGCGAGCAAACCGAATCCGACGATGCCGACGGTAAAGTCGTCGCCCGGTCCGACCTGCGACCGACGCAGGAGGCCATCGAGGATTGCCTGCCCCTTTTTATTGGCGAGATCCAGCAGGTTCCGCCGCGTTTTTCCGCGCTGAAGATCGACGGCGAGCGTGCCTATGATCTCGCCCGTGACGGCGAGATGGTCGATCTGGCGCCGCGCGCGGTCGTCATTACCGCGCTGCGTCTGATCGAGTCTGACGAGGAGACCGCGACGTTCGAGGCCGAATGCGGCAAGGGAACCTATGTGCGCGCCATCGCCCGCGACATGGGCCGAATGCTCGGCTGCCTCGGCCATGTGACTGCGCTGCGCCGCACCCGCGTTGGCCCCTTCGAGGAGGCTGATGCGGTCTCGCTTGATGATCTGCGTGCCGCAGGCGAGGCAGGTGAAGCCTCGGATGCGCTCGCCGCCTGCCTGCGTCCGGTGGAATCTGCTCTGAGCGAGCTGGCAGAGGTGCGCGTCTCGCGCCACGAGGCGCAGCGGCTGATGAACGGCCAGGCGGTGATCCTGCGTGGCCGCGACGCGCCGGTTCACCTCGGGGCGGTCTATGTCACCGAGGCGGGCCGGCTGATCGCGCTCGCCGAGGCGGACAAGGGTCAGCTGGTGCCCAAACGGGCGTTTCATCTGCCTGGGTGAGGCCTTGAAGGGCTCATCCGTCCACCGAGGCGGCGAGCCCTCTTCCCTTTCCTCGCCTTTTCGTGCATAAGCCGCGCCAGCGTGGGGGGTCCCGCGCTGTCCCGACCGCGCTGGACGACATCCCGGCCCGGCCATCCTCCAACAACAAGGAACATCCGATGTCGATTACTGCCGAGCGCAAGTCCGCGCTGATCGCCGAACACGCCACCAAGAAGGGTGACACCGGTTCGCCGGAAGTCCAGGTCGCGGTTTTGACCGAACGCATCACCAATCTCACCGAGCACTTCAAGACCCACGTCAAGGACAATCATTCCCGGCGTGGCCTGCTCAAGCTCGTCTCCCAGCGCCGCCGCCTGCTGGACTACGTCAAGTCCAAGGACGAGGCGCGGTATCGGGCGCTGATCGAGAAGCTCGGCATCCGTCGCTAGAGCATTTTCAAGCGAAGTGGATTCCGGTTCGCGTTAAGAAAATGCGACAAAACAAGAAACTAGAGCACTTTCAATGACTGTGAATTCACTGAGAGCGCTCTGAGGCGACAGGCCGGGGGTATCCCGGCCATTCAGTTGCGGCGGGTGGCTCCGGTCTCCCGCCCGTTGCGTAGATTCCGTGCCATGGCAGGATTGCCGACGGCTTGTGCGGCCAGTGCCGCGTGTTGTTCCAAAGCCGCCCGTCGTCTTGCCCATGGTTTCGTTCGACACACATAGCCAGAAAGCAAGAACCCATGTTTGATATCGTTCGCCAGCGCGTGAACTGGGCGGGCCGCACGCTCACCCTCGAAACCGGCCGCATCGCCCGGCAGGCCGACGGCGCCGTGCTCGCCACCTATGGCGAGACCACCGTGCTCGCAACCGTCGTCTCGGCCAAGGAACCCAAGCCCGGCATCGACTTTTTGCCGCTCACCGTGAACTACCAGGAAAAGGCGTTCGCGGCCGGCCGCATCCCCGGCGGTTATTTCAAGCGTGAGGGCCGCCCGTCCGAACGCGAGACGTTGGTCTCGCGCCTTATCGACCGTCCGATCCGTCCATTGATGGCCGATGGCTATCGCTGTGACACCCAGATCATCGTCACCGTACTCAGCCACGACCTCGAGAACGATCCAGATGTCGTCGCAATGGTCGCCTGTTCGGCGGCGCTGACCCTGTCGGGCGCCCCGTTCATGGGCCCGATCGGTGGCGCGCGTGTCGGCTGCATCAACCACGAACTGGTGCTCAACCCGACCATTGATCAGATGAAGGAATCGACCCTCGATCTGGTGGTCGCCGGCACGCAGGATGCGGTTCTGATGGTCGAATCGGAGGCCAAGGAGCTGTCGGAAGAGACGATGCTCAAGGCAGTGATGATGGGCCATGCCGGGTTCCAGCCAGTGATTGATGCGATCATCAAGCTGGCAGAGAAGGCCGCCAAGGAACCGCGCGCTTTTGCCCAGCCGGATGTCTCGGATATCGAGGCTGCGGTGCTTAA
Organism: Beijerinckiaceae bacterium; assembly: GCA_035436995.1. Lineage (GTDB taxonomy): Bacteria > Pseudomonadota > Alphaproteobacteria > Rhizobiales > Beijerinckiaceae > JAIUNP01. The sequence continues at coordinate 2,540 of DAOMXG010000121.1, read as the reverse complement.
GATCGCCGAGAAGGATCTGCGCGCCGCCTATCAGATCACCACCAAGCAGGACCGCTACAATGCGGTCGATGCGGCCAAGGCCAAGGTGATGGCCGAGATGTTCCCGGAAGGCGCCGAACCGAAGTTCCCCAAGGAGCAGGTTGCGGCCGTATTCAAGGAGCTGCAGGCCAAGATCGTTCGCTGGAACATCCTCGACACCCGCAAGCGCATCGACGGCCGCGGTCTTGAGGATGTCCGCCAGATCGTCGCCGAAGTCGGCGTCCTGCCACGCACCCACGGCTCGGCCCTGTTCACGCGCGGCGAGACCCAGGCGCTGGTGGTGGCGACCCTCGGCACCGGCGATGACGAGCAGTTCATCGACGAACTGGAAGGCACCCGCAAGGAGACCTTTCTGCTACACTACAACTTCCCGCCCTTCTCGGTGGGCGAGACCGGTCGCATGGGTTCACCTGGCCGTCGCGAGATCGGCCATGGCAAGCTTGCCTGGCGTGCGGTGCATCCGGTGCTGCCGGCTCACAACGAGTTCCCTTACACGTTGCGCGTGGTCTCGGAGATCACCGAGTCGAACGGCTCATCCTCGATGGCGACGGTCTGCGGCGCGTCGCTGGCGCTGATGGACGCCGGTGTGCCGGTGAAATCCCCGATTGCCGGTATCGCCATGGGCTTGATCCTCGAGGCAGAGCGCTATGCGGTGCTGTCCGATATTCTTGGTGACGAGGACCACCTGGGCGACATGGACTTCAAGGTTGCGGGCACGGCCAATGGCGTGACCTCGCTGCAGATGGATATCAAGATCGCTGGAATTACCGAAGAGATCATGAAGGTCGCCCTGGGTCAGGCCAAGGGCGGACGTATGCATATCCTCGGCGAGATGTCGAAGGCGCTGACCGGCGCGCGAGCCGAACTCGGCGAGCACGCTCCGCGCATCGAGACCCTGAAGATCCCGGTCGACAAGATCCGCGAAGTCATTGGCTCGGGCGGCAAGGTCATCCGCGAAATCGTTGAGAAGACCGGCGCCAAGGTCAACATCGAGGACGACGGCACCGTCAAGGTTGCTTCGGCCGACGGCAAGTCGATCAAGGCAGCGATCAACTGGATCAAATCCATCGCTTCCGATCCGGAAGTCGGAGCGATCTACGAAGGCACCGTGGTCAAGACCACCGACTTCGGCGCCTTCGTCAACTTCTTCGGCGCCAAGGATGGCCTCGTCCATATCTCCCAGCTCGCCAACAAGAAGGTCGCCAAGACCACCGACGTCGTCAAGGAAGGCGACAAGGTCAAGGTGAAGCTGATGGGCTTTGATGAGCGCGGCAAGGTGCGCCTGTCGATGAAGGTTGTCGATCAGGCGACCGGCGAGGACATCGAGTCCAAGCTCAAGGCCGAACGCGAAGCGCAGAAGGGCGAGGACAAGGGCGAGTAGGGTCGCTGATTCATCGCTGCCATCCTGGCAGCTCTGCCAGAACAGGGGCCGGAGCCGCATCCGGCCCTTTTTTGTTGTCAAGCCGCGATTTGACGCAGAGCCACCAAGCGCAGGATTGTTATCGTTCGTTACTAAGTCGGTCGCGCAACGCCAGCCCCTTGTCTGTCGCGCCGAGACAAATGACGGTTCTGTCCTCGCCGCTCCCCAGCAGCGCGGTATCGCCAGCGGAAAGCCCACTGCCGGGGCGAGCAGGGCTCGGAAAGGATTTGTTCGCCATACCGAACGCCATGCGGTAGCGCTCCATTTGCTTCCCTTATATGCCAATTTGGCATATATTATCTAAGACGTTGAATCGCATAAGCCTTCACCGGGCAGACGGCGCCTGTCTCTGTCGAATTGGCAGTGGTGGCAAGTGGGACTCTGTGGAAAAGATAAAAATCTGTTTTATTTCAATTGATTATAGATTGTCCAAAATTTGGCCTATTGCTTGCTTCATAGCGTAGACAACCTAGGGATGGGTGTTTGCATGCGGAAAGAACTTGTCCAGAACGTGCGCGGTGGGGCCCTCGGGGCCGCCCTGCTGGTGCTGTGTGGCTCGGCTGGCACGGCCCAGGAAGCTGTTGTTGTCGGCGGATTGACGCCGTCGGTGCGGCCTGCGGGCCTGCCGTCCATTCAGGGAATCCACAACGGTATTGAATGGTACCGCAAGGCTCTGACTGGTGTATCGCAACCCTATCCGGCATCGCTGGTTTGGCTGGATCGTCAGGGTGAGTGGTATACGCCGTTCACGCGCCCGGGAATGCCCGGATATTATGACATCCGCGGCTGGCACGGACCGCGTTGAGCGGGATGGTTGCCAGGTTTGGTTTTTCGAATTGAAGGCGAGGGCGCCTTCAATATTGGCCGGAGGAAGTCCCGGCTTTCAAATTTCGGTTCCCAGACTTCCCTGAGGGGCTGACGGTTACTTTGGAGGATAACATGCGAATGCGTAGCTCTTTGATGGGTACGGTCATGGCGGGTGCCTTGGCGCTGGCCGGTGCCGCGTTCGCCCAAGGCATGTCCGGTATGGGCGGCATGGGCGGCATGGGCGGCATGTCGGGTATGTCCGGCATGGGCGGCA
>DAOMXG010000120.1:0-7485 GCA_035436995.1 Beijerinckiaceae bacterium | reverse complement strand
CGAGGCCGAACGCGGCGCCCGCGATCGCGCCTACTCCGCCGCAAGCCTTGCCGACCTGCGCGCGCTGATGGAGGCATTCGATGGCTGCGCGCTCAAGCATTCGGCACGGCAGCTGGTGTTTGCCGATGGCAATCCCCAGGCGCGGATCATGCTGGTGGGCGAGGCGCCGGGCCGCGACGAGGATGAGCAGGGCCTGCCATTCGTCGGCCGTTCCGGCAGGCTGCTCGACCGGATGCTGGCGGCCATCGGGCTCGACCGGACCTCGGTCTACATCACCAACATCATTCCGTGGCGTCCGCCGGGCAACCGCACGCCGACGCCCCAGGAAATCGCCATCTGCCTGCCTTTCATCGCCCGGCATATCGCGCTGGTTGATCCTGTCGTGGTGGTGTGCCTCGGCGCTCTCTCGGCACAGACGCTGCTGGGTCAGCGCGATGGCATCCTCCGCCTGCGCGGCCGCTGGTTCGACTATGACACCGGACACCGCACCATCCCGGCGCTGGCAACATTGCATCCAGCCTATCTGCTGCGACAGCCGGCGCAGAAGCGCTTTGCCTGGCGCGATCTCAGGGCGCTGGCGGCTCGATTTGCTGAAATTGAGCAAAAATAGCCCCCGGGCTCTTGATTTCGCTGCTGCGCGTCATAGCTGTTGTGGTCGGAATGGCTATGCCCAAAAAGCGCATTCAAATCCGCCCGGTGACCTGTTAGAGATCGCCGAAGCGGAGTGAGGAGACTTTCCATGCGGCTCGACGACGTTGGCGAATCCACGAATGTAGAAGATCGTCGCGGTGATGGCGGCGGCGGGTTCGGCGGCGGGTTCGGTTTCCCGATGCGGTCGGGCGGTCTCGGCTTCGGCACGATGATCGTGTTGTCGCTGGTGGCCTGGGCCTTCGGCATTTCTCCGTCGATCCTGATCGGCGGCGCCGAGATGCTGTCGAACGTCACCGGTGGCAGCCGCACCGAACAGGTCTCCGCCCCGCGTCCCGCCGGCGCCAAGCCTGATGCTGACCAGCAATTCGTTGCCCGCGTGCTGAAAAGCACCGAGGATGTGTTTACCGAGCAGCTCGCCAAGCAACTCAACATCAAATACCAGAAGCCCAATCTGGTGATGTTCTCCAATTTCACCCGCTCGGGCTGCGGCGGCGCGCAATCGGCGATGGGGCCGTTCTACTGCCCGCTCGACTCCAAGGTCTACCTCGACACCGCGTTCTTCGGCGAGATGAAGACGCGGCTGCGTGCCGGCGGCGATTTTGCCTATGCCTACGTCATCGCCCATGAGGTCGGCCATCACGTCGAGAACCAACTTGGCATTCTGCCCAAGGTGCAGGAGATGCAGCAGCGCGTCGGCCGCAAGGAGAGCAACAACCTCTCCGTCCGCGTCGAACTGATGGCCGATTGCCTTGCCGGCGTGTGGGCGCATCATGCCGAGCAGAAATTCCGTATCCTTGAACAGGGCGACATCGAGGAAGCGCTCAATGCCGCCAGCCAGATCGGCGATGACAAGCTGCAGAAGGCATCGCAGGGCTATGCGGTGCCGGACAGCTTCACGCACGGCTCCTCGCAGCAGCGCATGGAATGGTTCACGCGCGGGCTGAAGACCGGCCAGATCCGCGCATGCGACACGTTCAATGCGCGGAGCGGAGTCTGATCGGCAACCAGGCCAAGCCCGGCAACGCCGCGCCATCGCCTGCCGCGCCCGGCGCTGGATTGTCGGGATGCGGTTTGATACGTCGCATTGCCCTCTATACAACCGGCCGGTGATTGCAGATGAAGCGCGCAAGCCAATCCAGGGGCATTGCGCGATCCTGATGGCGTAGCCTCCCGCCCGCGCGGTCTTGCCGCACCCACTTTGCTGGGCAGCAGGTTTTGCCTGACCCAGCCACATATTGCGATAATTTTTTCTACAAACTGTTATATTTTTCGCCTTTTCTTTGCTAATTTCCGGGCGGTCTTGTCTGTTTTTTAGAACTTTGTTATTTTCGTTCTGAATTACGAACGAGGATTGTCATGCTGGAAGCAATTATCGAACGCTGGGGTGAGCCGCTGATCGGCCTCGCCAGCGGAGCGCTGATCGGGCTGATTTTTGGCATTCTGGCCCAGCGCAGCCGCTTCTGCATGCGCTCGGCCGTCATCGAAGTTGGGCGGGGCCATGCCGGACCATCGTTGGCGCTGTGGCTGCTGGCGGTCGGCACCGCCATTGCCGGCGTGCAGGGCCTGATGCTGGCCGGCGTGATCTCGGCCGATCCGATCCGCATGCTCAATGGCGGGGCCAGCCTTTCGGGCGCGGCGGTCGGCGGATTGCTGTTTGGAATCGGCATGGTGTTGTCGCGAGGCTGTGTTAGTCGGCTGCTGGTTCTCTCGGCCAGCGGCAATTTCCGCTCGATTGTCACGGCGACGGTGTTTGTCGCCACGGCCTATGCGACGATGAAGGGGCCGCTGGGCGATGCGCGCGCGGCCATCGCCGGCCTGTGGCAGGTCGAAGGAAGGGGAGCGCTCGATCTGACAGCCGCGACCGGACTTGGCGCTCGCGGCGCGCTGTTGTCCGGCCTCGGCCTGATCGTGGCGGCACTGGTGCTGGGCGCCCGACGCCGGCTGTCCCTGGAGCGCATGATCATGGGTATTGCCATCGGCGCCATCGTTGCGGGGACCTATGCGCTGACCGGCCTGATGAATGCTGCCAGCTTCGATCCGCAGCCGGTGCGCGGACTGTCCTTCATCGCGCCTGCGGTGAATGCGACCACCTCGGCGCTGTCGCTGCCCGGCGGTCGTGTGGATTTCGATTTTGGACTGATACCCGGCGTCATCGTCGGCGCCTTTCTGGCAGCGCTGCTCTCCGGCAGCCTGAGGCGCGAATGGTTCCATCGTCCGATCGATGGCCTGCGCTATCTGTCCGGAGCGGTGCTGATGGGCTTTGGCGGCGTTCTGGCCGGCGGTTGCTCGATGGGCAATGGCGTGTCCGGCTGGGCGATCTACGCGACCGGCGCGCTGGTGGCCCTGGCGGCGATGTGGATCGGCGCCCTCCTCGCCGATGCGCTGATCGACCGTCCGGCAACGGCGCGGACTTCCGCCGCCGCGCCGCTGGAGACGGCCTCCGCCGCCTTCCGCATCTGATCGCTTGCTCCAGAGGGCAAGGCGCGTTCCCGGTGCGCCATCGGGCAAGCGCGACGCCTTTCGGCGATCAGGCGGTGATCGCCGCAGCCGAGCCGACACGCTGACGCAGCACGTATTTCTGCAGCTTGCCGGTCGACGTTTTGGGAATGACGCCGAATACCACCTGCTTCGGGGTCTTGAACCCGGCCAGATGCTGCTTGCACCAGGCGATGATCTCCGCCTCGGTGGCGCTCGCACCGTCCTTGAGTTCGACGAAGGCGCAGGGCACCTCGCCCCATTTCGGATCGGGCTTGGCCACCACCGCCGCCAGCAGCACTGCCGGATGTCTGAACAGCACATCCTCGACCTCGACCGAGGATATGTTCTCGCCGCCGGAAATGATGATGTCCTTCGAGCGATCCTTGATCATGACGTATCCATCCGGATCGCGCACTGCCAGATCGCCGGTGTGATACCAGCCACCGGCAAAGGCTTCCTCGGTGGCTTTGGGGTTCTTGAGATAGCCCTTCATGACGATGTTGCCGCGGAACATGATCTCGCCCATCGTCTCGCCGTCCGCAGGCACCTCCGCCATGGTTTCGGGGTTCATGACCGTGACCGATTCCTGCAGGTGATAGGGAACGCCCTGCCGCCGGTTAAGGCGGGCGCGTTCCTCCAGCGGCAGGTCTGACCAGCCCGGCTGGGACGAGCAGACGGCCGCCGGTCCGTAGACTTCGGTCAGCCCATAGACATGGGTGATGGCGATGCCGATCGATTCGGATCCGGCGATCACCGCCATCGGCGGCGCGGCGCCGGCGATCAGCCCGACGACCTTGCGCGCCTCTGTGCCCCTCGGAGCATCCGGCGCATTGATCAGCATGTTGTAGACAATCGGGGCGCCGCACATGTGGCTGACGCCTTCCTCGCGGATCAGGGCGAAAACCTTGGTGGCCTCCACCTTGCGCAGGCAGACATTGACGCCGGCAAGCGCGGCAATGGTCCAGGGAAAACACCAGCCGTTGCAGTGAAACATCGGCAGCGTCCACAGATAGACCGGGTGCGCGGGGAGGCTGGCGGCCAGCACATTGCTGACCGCGTTCAGATAGGCCCCGCGATGGTGATAGACAACGCCCTTCGGATTGCCGGTGGTGCCCGAGGTATAGTTGAGGGCGATCGCATCCCACTCGTCCGCCGGATGCTGCCAGCGGAAGTCCGGATCGCCGGTGGCAAGAAATGCCTCGTATTCGATCGCGCCAATCGGCTTGGCACCTGGAAAGGCCGCATCGGCCACATCGATTACCGTCGGGCGCGGCCCCTGCATCAGGCCAAGCGCCGCTTCGACAACGCCTGCCATTTCCGGATCGACCAGCAATGCCTTGGCCTCGCCATGGTCGAGCATGAAGGCAATCGCCTCGGCATCGAGCCGGGTGTTCAGGGTATTGAGCACCGCCCCGCACATCGGCACGCCGAAATGGGCCTCATACAGCGCCGGAATGTTGGGCAGCATGGCCGCCACGGTATCGTTCTTGCCGATGCCGAGCCGCGCCAGTGCCGAGGCCAGCCGCCGGCACCGTTCATAGGTTTGAGCCCAGGTGAAACGGCGCCCCTCATGGACCACGCTGGGCAGTCCGGGATGCACGGCCGCCGTGCGTGCGATCAGGCTGATCGGCGACAGGGGAACGTGATTGGCCGCGTTGCGGTCCAGCCCCCTGTCGAACTTGCTGTGCCCCGTTTCCATCTGCGCCCTCCCGACGACCGGTGCTTACCTGCCGGAAGGATACCGCGCTGTCCTGTCGGCTCAAGAGGATGAGGAAAGTTTCTCCATCAGGCCATGAGCGACAACGGCTTGTGCGAGCGCACCACCAGCGTGGTGCATTCGGCATGACGCACGACCTTGGCGGCATTCGAGCCGAGAAGGTAGGTCGCCATCGACGGCCGATGGGCGCTCAGAACGATCAGATCCGCCCCCCAACTCTTCGCCTCCTGCAGGATTTCCGCATAGACCGTGCCGATGAGGTTGGCTGACGACAGGCGCTCCTTCGGATAGGGCACCTTGGCCATCAGCCTGTCCATCTCACCCTTGAAATACTGCTCCTGATCGGACAGCAGATCCGCCGCCATGACGCTGATCGGAGCCGAGGGCAGGCGATGACGCACATGCACCAGCCTGAGTTCGCCACTGGTCAGCGTTGCCAGCTCAATCGCTGCCGCAAGTGCGGGCTGGGCAATGTCCAGCTCGGACAGATCCACGGCAACGAGTATCTTCTTATACATGGCTCGCCCTCCTGATACGGTCAGCACATCCTACAATAAGACAGCAGCAAGAGGCCACCGGCACCGCATCTGCGGCCACAGGCCAGCGCCTTGCCCATGAAAGCGAAAAAACCGGCGCACGACGGAGAGAGCGGGGTCATGCGCGCGGTCCGCAGCCTGAGAGGGGGATCGGTCACAGACCGCGCGCATTTCCGTTGGCGATCATCAGACTGCAGGCCACAGCCTCCCTCGCCAGTCTGCAGCCTATCGCGTCTCTGCCACCCGGCCTTGATATAGCGCAACAAGAGAGAGGGAAGTTTATTCCTTTTTTGTTCGTTTTTGTTCTTGTTTTGTATGTTTGTGGCTGCTAATTGTCTCACATGATCGGATCCCATGCCCCCTGCTCTGCACCCATTGCCCACGCGCTGCGTCGCGGGCGCGGTGCGGTCAGCAATGTCTCCGGCCGTTTTGAACGCTGCAGCCGGTCGCCGGTGTTCGACGAGGCGACGGAATTCGAAGACCTAGCGCCGTTCCGCACCGATGTTGCCGTCGAACGGGCCAGGACCATCATCACCCGCAACGATTCGCCCGACCTCGGTTTTGACCGGTCGATCAATCCGTATCGCGGCTGCGAACATGGATGCAGCTATTGTTATGCACGGCCCAGCCATGCCTATCTCGGCCTGTCGGCCGGGCTCGACTTCGAGACGCGGCTGTTTGCCAAGCCCAATGCCGCCGAATTGCTTGAACGCGAACTGTCGGAACCCGGCTATCAGCCAAAGCTGATCGCATTGGGGGCCAACACCGATCCCTACCAGCCGATCGAACGCGACTGGAAGATCACACGCGCAATCCTGCAGGTTCTGGCAGAGGCGCGGCACCCGGTGGGGATCGTCACCAAATCGGCGCTGGTGATGCGCGATATCGATATTCTGGCGCCGATGGCGGCCCAGGGCCTGGTCAAGGTTGCGCTGTCGATCACCACGCTCGATCGGTCGCTGGCGCGGGCGATGGAGCCGCGCGCCGCCACGCCAAGCCGGAGGCTGGAGGCGATCCGCCAGCTGTCCGCTGCCGGAATTCCGGTTTCCGTGCTGATGGCGCCGGTCATCCCGGCACTGACCGACCACGAGATCGAGCAGGTGCTGACGGCGGCGCGAGCGGCCGGGGCGGTGGAAGCAGGCTATATCCTGCTGCGACTGCCGCTCGAAGTGCGCGAGGTGTTTTCCCAGTGGCTGGTCAGCCATGCACCGGACAAGGCCCGGCATGTTCTGTCGCTGATCCGCTCGACACGCGGCGGCAAGGACTATGATTCCAGGTTCTTCGCCCGCCAGACCGGCGAAGGGCCCTTTGCCTGGCTGATCGGGCGACGGTTCGAACTGGCAGCGGAGCGGCTGGGCTTTGCGCGCAAGCGGATGCGGTTGCGCACGGATTTGTTCCGGCCGCCACGGGGCGGGACCGGCCAGTTGAGCCTGTTCTGAACCTCGTCAGCGGGTTGGCTGGGTGATGTCCATGCCCCATTTCATCAGCAGCGCCAGCATGATGACCGCGACGAGAAGGAAGCCGAGATAGGCGATCAGCTTGGTGGTCTTGCCGGAAGCGATCGGGACGATGGCCTTGTCTGCCGGCGTTGCACCCAGCATCGGCTGGCGAATCAGGGCGGTTGCGGGGGTTGGAATCGTCGCTGCCGGCGGGGTTGCCGGGGTGCTGGCCAAGGTGGGTTGGGGCGCGTGCGCCTCCGCCTTCTGCGCCGGTGCTGCATCGGCTACCGGAGCGGCTGCGGCAGCCTCGGCCGGCGCGGCAAGGGGCGGAACCGAGGCAATATGGCCAACCGTGACCTCGGGCACGCCTTCGGCCAGGCGGCGCATGGTCATATCCGTATTGCCGGAGGCAACCTTGGCTAGCGCGTCCTCAGCGAGCCGACGATAGGCCTCGATGCGGCGGTCGAGCTGTTCGCCGACCAGATAGGCGTTGAGGTCGGCTTCGGCCGGAAGGCGGGCGTTGGACTTCTCGTAAGCCCTGCACCAGTCGCGCCGATGCACCTCGTGCATGGCATAGGCGACCAGGCCAACAAGATCGTTGTCACCATAGACAAGCGCATCGAGCATCGGGTTGTTGACCTCGAGCGCCGGCGATGCCGCCGGC
>DAOMXG010000119.1:0-7504 GCA_035436995.1 Beijerinckiaceae bacterium | reverse complement strand
AACCAGTGATGGCAAGGTCGATGGCCGGATAGGCAAAGCCGAGGCCGGCATCAATGCGCAGCAGGGCAGGGGTGACCGTCTCCACTGAGGCGCGCGCAAACCCGTCGATCTTGCCGATGCGCGCTTGCGCGGCATAACTCGGCACCCGCGACAGCCCATGACCTTTCAGCCCGTCCGCTTCCGCCGCGACCAGCGCGCGGGCGACCGTTTCGGCGGTATCGGACGCGGTCCGACAGCGCTGCAGCGCCTGCGATACCAGCGCCTCGGCGGCGGCGATGGACAGCCGTTCCTCACTCATGCCCTGCCTCCCAGCACGTCAAGAATCCTGGCTGCGATCAGGCTCGAAACCCGACCATTCGACTCCTGAGTCACCCCGGCGATATGCGGGGTCAGAATAAGGTTGGGGCAGCCGATGAACATCGCTGCACCGCTCGCACTCAGCGGCTCGTCGGCGAACACGTCGAGCGCGGCCCCGCCAAGGCGTCCCGCGCGCAACGCCTTGGCCAAGGCTGCCTCATCCACCACGCCGCCGCGCGCCGCATTGAGCAGCACCGCATCCGGTCGCATCAGGCCGATGCGCCGCTCGTCGATCATCGCCCGCGTCGCCTCGGTCAGCGGCACGTGCAGCGACACGATATCGGCAGCCGCCAGCAATGGTTCGAGATCGCGGCGCTCCGCCAGCGCCCAGGCCGCATGCCCCTCCGGCAGCAGCGGATCATGGGCGATCACCCGCATGCCCAGCGCGCGGGCGCGGATTGCAACCTCCCGCGCAATCGCGCCGAAACCGACCAACCCCATGATGCGGCCCGATGCCTCGCGACCCATCAGCCGGTTGCGCGGCCATTGCCCGGCGATCACTGCATCGGTCGCATGATAGGCGCCGCGCAGCAGCATCAGCGTCGAGGCAATCACCCATTCGGCTACAGCCAGGTCATTGGCGCCGGTGGCCGGGATCACCGGCAAGCGGCGTGCAGCGCAGGCGGCGACGTCGATGTTGTCGAGGCCGACGCCGAGCCGGCCGACGACTTCAAGCTTCTCTCCGGCATCAAGCAGGGCGCCGCGCACCTGGGTGCGGTTGCGCACGATCAAAGCCCGCGCCCCGCCAATCAATCCGATCAGCCGCTCCGGCTGGTCAACCAGTCCGGGGTCATACAGCGTGTCATGCCGGGCGCTGAGGCTGGCCACGGCTGCCTCATCCATGAACTCGGGGATGATGATGTCCGGCATCGGTTATCTCAAGATCGGCAGTGCGGCGAGGCCGATCGCGAGAATGACCCCGGTTGGCACCAGGAATACGACAAGATGGCGCCATCCGATACTCATGATGGCGGCCATCGAGGAGCCGAGCCCGAGTGCGGAAATGGCGATGAGCAGCCCCCAGTTCGACAGGGTGGCGAGAGCGGCCTTTAACGGCGCATAGGCTGAGGCCAGCGCGGTTCCGGGCAGGATCGAATTGACGATGGCCAGCAGGATGAACACGACGGCAAAGCCGGGAACGGGCACCTGCGCCGGCCCCGTAGCATTGCCCTGCCGTGCCAGCCAGTGACCGATCGCGAGAACCACAGGCAACAGCAGAAGCACCCGCAACAGCTTGACGATCACCGCCGTGTTGCCCACCGGATCGGAGATGGCATATCCGGCGCCGGCCACCTGCGCCATGTCATGGATTGTCAGTCCCAGCATCAGGCCGGTTTGCTGTGCGCCGAGCCCAAGCGCCGAACACAGCCAGGGATAGGCCAGCATCACCACGGTTGAGATGGCATTGGCCATCACGACGGTAAAGGCAATATCGGCACTTCTGGTGCGATAATCCGGCACGACCGTGGCGGTCGCCAACGTGGCCGAGGCGCCGCAGACGGCACAGGCCGCGCCGCACAGGGCCCCCAGGCCATTCTGCTGGCCCAGCAACCGGGCGGTGATCAACCCGGCGGCGACGGTGGCTGCCATCGCGACGATGACAACCAGCACGGTCTGCCACCCAAGTGCGACAAAATCCGCAAAGGCGATGCGCAGGCCCAGCAGCGCGATCGTATAGCGCAGCAGGATTTTGACTGCATAGGTCAGTCCCGGCTGGAATGCGGCTTTGACCGCGAACCGGTTGAGAGCAATTCCAATGACCAGCGCCAGCACCATGGCCGGCAATGCGAGGCGCCCTCCCGTCATGAACTTCAGCGCCGGTTCGGCGGCAACCGCCGCGATCGCTACCCCCGCCGACAGCAAGAGGCCCGGCAGGAGTGCTGCCGGGCCGCTTTCGGTGTTTGCCCCCGCCGATGCCATGTCAGGCGGAGCGGTAGAGCTTGGTCATGACAAATTCGCGATGGCCCAGCGCCTCGGCGGCGGTCAGCCGGCCATTGGCGGTGCGGATGATGTTGGCGATCAGCGCATCGCCCGCTTCCGGGATCGTCAGGGTTCGCTTGAGCACGCCGGAGACGTCCACGTCGATGTGCTCGGGCATGGTGCGCATGGTCTTGGGATTGCCGGTGATCTTGATGACCGGAACGATCGGGTTGCCGATGACATTGCCCTGGCCGGTGGGGAAGGTGTGAACCACATAGCCGCCCGCCGCCATCAGTGTCACGCATTCGGCTGCCGCCGAGGATGTATCCATGAAGTAGAGGCCCGGCCCCTTGCGGGGGGCCTCGGCCGGCTCAAGAATGTCGATGTAACGGCATTCGCGGCCGATCTTTTCGAGGTTGCCGAGGGCCTTTTCCTCGATGGTGGTGAGGCCGCCGGCAATGTTGCCCTTGGTCGGCTGGCTGTCGGACAGGTCTGAGGTCTTGTGCGCCTCGATCACATCATCCTGATAGGCCTTCCACATCCTGAACCAGCGCTCGCCGACTTCCTTGTTCGCCGCGCGCTCCTTGCACAGATGCTCGGCGCCGGTGATCTCGGACGTCTCGCCGAACACGCCGTAAATGCCCTTCGGGATCAGCTTGTCATACATATTGCCGACAGTGGGGCAGGAAGAAAGGCCCGTCGTCGTGTCGCTCTCGCCGCATTTGGTCGAAACCCAGAGTTCCGATACCGGGCACTTCTCGCGCTGCAGCTCCGAGGCCCATTGCATGAACTCCTTGGCGACGTAGGAGGCCTTGGCGATCACCGCAATGTCGCCATGTCCCTCGATGCCGAAGCCGACCACCGGCTTTCCGGTCGCGGCGATGCCGTCGACCACCGTGCGCGTCCAGGAATCTTCAATGCCGATGACGATGACGGCGGCGACGTTCGGATTGGCGCCGGTGCCGATCAGCGTGCGGAAATGCAGGTCAAGATCAGCGCCGAATTGCAGGCGGCCATAGGCATGCGGCAGCGCCAGCGTGCCCTTGATGTTGTTGGCGACCGCCTCGCAGGCCGCGTTGGACAGATCGTCCAGCGGCAGCAGCACGACATGATTGCGCACACCGACGCGGCCGTTCTCGCGCCGCCAGCCCCAGAAATAGTCAGTCGCAGCCGCCCCGCGGCGCGGCGCGATGGCGGGGGCCTTGAAATCGGGGGCTTCGATCCTGCGACCCTTCACTGCCTTCAGGCGGGTCTTGATCATGGAAAAATTGGCGACGATCGGTGCGCTGGCCATGGTGCGTTCCTTGTGATTGGGCTGGAATGGTGAGCGGCGCTTACCAGCGCTTGGTCTTCACGTTGTGCACGTGGACATGCTCGCCCTTGCCGATGTCGGCGACGGCCTTGCCGATGTCCTGGCCGTATTTCCAGATCGTGTCGCCCTTGCGGATATCCTTGAGCGCGACCTTGTGGCCGATCGGGATGTCCATCTTGGCCGCGATGTTGAAGGCGGAATTGTCGTGGGTGACGACCGCCAGCATATCGGTGCCGGCCTTGAGGTTCTCGACAACCACAACCCCGACAGTGTCCTTGTGTTCATGAACGAGCAGATGCGGTACTGACATACAATCCTTCTCCCTTTCGGTCGGTCCCGCCGTCCCGATGGGGCGGCCGGACTGGCGATGAGCGGCAAAACATGCTATATCTTATATAAGACAAAAGACTTCTGGCAAGTCAGAAGATGGAGCAGAGGGGCATGCGTGCAGAGGACGAAAAAGGCGTCGGGTTCCGGCCGCTCTACCGACAGGTGAAGGATACCTTCGTCAAGCGCATGGCCGATGGACAATGGCCGCCAGGGCATCCGCTGGCGAGCGAAAGCCAGCTGGCCAGTGAGCTGGGCGTCAGCCAGGGAACGGTGCGCAAGGCGCTGGACGAGCTGGAGTCAGAAAATCTGGTGGTGCGTCAGCAGGGGCGCGGCACCTTTGTCGCCCAGCATGACGAAAAACGGATTCTGTTTCAGTTCTTCAAGCTGATCAAGAATGACGGCATTCCGCGCTTTCCGGAAAGCCAGGTGCTTTCGGCGGGCGTGTTCAAGGCGACAGCCGAGGAACGCGAGGGGCTTGATCTCGGCAGTTCGGCCATGGTGGCGCGCGTCCGGCGCGTGCGTTTTATCGCCGATGAGCCGGTGATTGTCGAAACCCTGTCGCTGCCTGATGCGATGTTTCCGGGCATTACCGAAGTGCCGGTGCCCAATTCACTCTACGCCTATTACGCCGAGCGCTATGGCATCACCATTGCCTCTGCCCGGGAGAAGATCACCGCCATCGCGCTGCAACCCAGGGATGCGACTATTCTGGACCGCGACGCCGGCCACCCTGCGCTGATGGTGCAGCGGTTGGCGCTGGCGCTTGATGGCCGCGCCGTGGAATGGCGCGTCAGCCTGTGCCTGACAGACACCATGCACTACGCCTCCTCATTGCGATAGGTCCTGACTCCGGCTGCAACCTCCACAACCGGCCGTTTCCCGACGATGTTCCGCCAAAGAAAAACCCCGCCTTGTGACAGGCGGGGTCCTGACGGGTCGCCCTTTCGGGCGCCGTGATCAGTTCTTGGATCAGTTCTTGGCGACGACCGGCTTGATCGGAGCGTTGGCCGGCTCGTCCCAGCGATACTTGAGCGAGGCCGCCAGCACATGGCCATGGCCCTTCGAGTTGCCGGTATAGTTGAAGGCCGTATAGGACGGGTTCCCTGCCGGGTTGAGCGGGTTGCCAGCCGCGACAATGTTGACCTTGCCGCTTTCCAGCAGCAGGAAGCTGTAGCCGAGGTCGAGTTCAAGACGGTTGGAAACCTTGTAGCCAAGACCCGCCGACAGCCACAGACGGTTGTTGTCGAGCACGCGCACGCCGCGGGTCTCGTCGGTGATCGGCGAGATCTCGTAGGCAACGCCGGCACGCAGCGCCAGGTTCGGGCTCCAGTTATACTGGGCACCCGCCGCCAGGAACCACTCGTCGCGGTAGCGCAGACCAAGATTGCTGACCAGCGCGCCAGTGGTGCGGTTGATGATCGGCGGAGCCTGCAGGCGGCTCCAGTTTGTCCACTGCGCGGTGGCGGTCACAGTCCACTGGGCATTGATGTCCTGCTTGAGGCCAAGCGTGATCATCTCCGGCAGGTTCAGGTTGGCCTTGATCAGCTGCCCGGTGGTGGTGAGAGTCGGCCCGTAAGCAGAGATCGAGCCCTTGAGTGCATGGTGGATCATCGACCGGTAGCCGAGGCTGACTTCGCCGCCGGCCCAGGGCTTCAGGGTCACACCGGCGGTCACGCCGAAGCCCCAGGCATCGCCCTCCAGCCGGGTTGGCGCGGAAGCGCGGTAGAGATTCGGCTGGAAGAGTGCCGGCGCCAGCGCAATGGCCGGCCAGTAACGCATGTCGCCGCTCTTGAGATCGACCCTGGCGTGCTGGACCGTGAAGCCAAAGCCGACGGAAATCCAGTCGTTGATCTTGATGCCGATGGTCGGGGTTGCGGCCAGCGTCTTGATCTTGGTGCTGGTGCCGTAGACCGAGCCGGCAAAGCCATTGCTCGGCTTCGTCGTGTTGCCGAACGGCGTGCCGGTCACGAGACCAAGCCAGAGCCAGTCGTTATACTGATAGGAATTGTAGGATGCCGGAGCGACCGCGGTCTGGTTGATATTGCCCGACGAGCCGGTACGACCGGTCACGAAAGCATTGAGCGGCTGCAGCGCCGCCGGCCCGAAGCCGGCGCTGGTGGTGTCGACGCGCGAATCCGGCGCGATCATCGAGACGTTCCACTCGCTGCGGCGGCCTTCGAAATTGGTGATGTTGGCGGGGTTCCAGAACATCGAGCCGAGGCCGAAGGCGCTGGTGCCGGCGCCGGCGAACGAAAAGCCCTGTCCGGTTGCGCTCTGCTGCCGGTTGGCAAAGCCGCCGGCCTCTGCAGAGACCGTGGCCAGTGCGAGCGAGCCAATCGCGCAAGCGCCGAGAAGGAAGTTCCTGAAGTTAGAAGCGCCGCCCATTTGGTGTTCCCCGATGCTGCGTTTGCTGTTGATCTTTGGATAACCCGACGCGGACGAGTCGCCCGCAAGATAGTTAACAACTTAATTGCCTGACTTTCCCGGCCACGCAATCGTTGAGGAGGCAATTTGCCTGTCTTTAAGGGCATTTCCCTGCCTTTGTGGGCCAAAGTGGCTTTCTTGCAACATGTTTCGCGCTGCTCCTCAGGCTGCTGGATGGGCCGGGTCTGTCGGCTGCGAGCTTTGTGGCCGAAGCGCCGGCGCCGCATCATGCCGAGCACGATCTGGCTTCGATATTGACAAACAAGAACTAAAAAAGAACAATAAAAGAACAAATAGGGATAAAAATCGTGACGCTTGCGCTCGCCCTCCTCGATCCGGATGCGCCTGTCTCAGCTCTGGGACGGCCCGGCCTGCACGAGATCTATGCCGGGACGCTGCTGGATACGGTGAGTGCGCTGGGGCTGGCGCTGGGGCTGGTGCGTGGGCGGGGAGCCGGCAAGCCATGGCTTTGGGTGTGGCACGAGGCTTTGGACCACGCGTTCGGGCGGCCCTTTCCGCCCGGTCTGGCCGAATGGGGGCTGGTTCCGTCCAGTCTGGTGCTGGTGCGGGTGCAAAGCGTCAGGGAAGCGCTGCAGGCCGGGCTTGATGCGGCACGCTGTGCCGGGCTCGGCGCAGTGGTGATCAGTCTGTCGGGGGAGGCGCGCAGCTATGATCTTGTCGCCACCCGGCGGCTGGCGATGGCAGCACGGGCTCGGCGGAACTGCGTGTTCATCGTCAGGGCGGGAGCCGCACCGGTTCCAAGTGCTGCCGAGACGCGCTGGCGGGCCGGGGCCTCTCCTTCTTCCGTCTTGGCTGCGCAGGCGCCGGGAATGCCGGCTCTCAGGCTTGAATTGTTGCGCCACCGGGGCGGCTGCGCGCCCGGCTTCATCGTCATGGAGTGGAACCGCGATGCAGGATGTTTCAGAGGCCGCGCCCGTGCTGGCTGCACCGCCGGCACACCCTCGGGGGCGCCGTTATCTGGCGCTCTGGTGCCCATGGTTCTCGGCCGAACGGATCACCCGCAAGCGCCGGAGAGAGGGGGAGGCCGGATTGGCGGATGCCCCGCCGCTGGTGCTGGTGAAGGCCCAGTCTGGCGGGTTGCGGCTGGCGGCGCTCGATCGGGCGGCTTATCAGCTTGGCCTGCGCACCGGCATGAGTCTG
>DAOMXG010000118.1:0-7552 GCA_035436995.1 Beijerinckiaceae bacterium | reverse complement strand
CCGGGCAGGGTTTGGGCAGGCTCGGCAGCACGGTCGCGCGCGAAGGAGCACAAGTGGCGCTTGGCGGAGTCATGGGTGCCGCCGGGCGCGCGACGACGGATGGCAATGTCACCGAAGGGTTCCTTGACGGCTTGGCGAGCGGTGTCGGATCATCCGTCGGTGGTCATGCGGCGAAGGCTGGCGTCGCCCGGGCCGAACCGCTGCCCCTGCCAGGGAGCGAAACCTTCCGCCCGGTGCAAACCGACCCGAAACTGACCGCAGCAGACATTCAGCTCGACGCCGATGCCGCCGTCCGCAAGACCCAGGCGCAGGGGGTGGTCGATGATCTCAAACGTGCCATCGCCAGCGGAACGCCCGACGAGCAGAAGGAAGCACTGAAACGCGTCCTGGAAAACCGCGATGCCAAGCTGCTGATGAAAGGCGCCGAGGTGGATGCAGCGACCAAGACGGCCTTCGCCGACCTCACCGAACAGCACCGTACGAAACCGGTGTTCGCTGCCACGGCCGATCATCTGAACCAGCAGAAGGGAACCGACGGAGCCCAGCGCTTCGTAGTGCGCGAGCCCGATCCGGCCAACCCCGGCGGATTTCTTGAACGCAAGGTGTTGCCAACCGATTTTCGCAGCACCAGCGGCACCGCCGGCAAGGCGCCGGGCATGGACCTCGACATGACCGCGAATGCGACGATCATCGACCGCACGACCGGCCGCCCAGCGCGTGCTGCGGACCTTGACGCAGCCGTTGGCAGAGCCTGCACCAGGCTTGGAATCAGCAAATCCGGCCAGGAAATCAATCTGATGCACGGCGAAAGCCTGGAGCGCTACACGCTGCGGCCGGGCGAGGATCCGGCAAAATTCATCCCCCGCGTGGCCTCCGGCAATGTGACGGGCGCCGAAGGGCGCTCGCTGGCGGAAGTCACCGGTGCCAAGCTTGCGGAGGCAGACGTCCTGCATACGGGAGCTGGCGCCGTCTCGGAAAAGTGCCGTATCGCCGCCAAGGATTTCGACCGGATCACCCGGCCGCTGATGGAGGCCAAATCCGGGTCTCGCCTGCCGCCGGTCTTTGCAGTGCGCGATGCCGTTACCGGCGAGACCCCGCTCGATATCATGCGGGCCGTCGCCAACAACGACATGCCCCCGGGCACCGGCAATGCCCGATTCCGGGCACTGACCGGCATGGACCTGTCTGCCGGCGCCGACAAACTGGCGCAGATGCCCGAATTCGTCGCCAAATTCGGCGCGACAGGGTCAGGAGCTGCCGCCCCGGACGGCCCTGCCCCGCTGCTGCCGGCAGGCGAAGCGGCGCGTGCGGCGCTTCGTCAGGCCCTCCGCCTTGGCTCGGACCGGTAGGGGAAGGTCATGCCGTTTTCATCATCCGCGCGCTGCATCAGGGTCACCCGGGAGGATCTGGCCGGGGTGATCGACGATTGCGGCGCCTGCGGGCCGTTGTCGCCGCGCCGGCTGATGGGCGCTGCGCATGTTGCCCGCCCCGGCGCAACCGATGGCCTGCGCGATGCGGCCGGCGTCTTGAGCAATCCGCGCAGCCGCATCACCCTGCGCCTGTGGAGTGACGAGGCGGCCTGCGCCGAGACCACGATCCTGTTTCCGGGCGATCCGGCGACGGGTGGCGGCTACACTCTGAACGACCATGCCGGAGAATGTGAGGTCTGCGGCCCGGTTGAGGCGCATGATCTGCTGCGCCTGATCGCCCCGCTGCTGCCCCCGGCACCGGCAGCGCCTCCGTTCGTGCTGCAACTAGATGTCGTAGCGATGGCAACGCTGGCAGTCCTCGTCGATGAAACGAGCGCGGTTATTCGCAGCCGCCGGGTCGCGCGCGCCCTCGATGGCGCCACCCTGGCTGACTCTGCGCTGGCTGATGCCAGCCCACTCACCACCGAACATCTGCTTTCGGCACTGACCAACTGGTGGGGCCTGTCGCGCTTCGACCAGCTTCTCACTTATGTGGTTGCGCTGGGCGGCCGGCCCGAGGCGCCCGCGGCGGCAGAAGTCGCAGAAGCAGTGCAGCGACTGCAGGCTGCCGGGCTGGTGGTGGTCGGGGACGGGCAGCGCCTGATGCCGGCTGCGATGCTCGAGCCGCTGAGCGCTGCGGCCCTTGGTCTGGTCGCCGGCGCGCAGTGGCAGCGGGCAGCACTGACCGGCGAGGGGGTTCTGGCGCTTGACGAACGCATTCTGCTAGCCGGCACCGGCGGAACGCTGTTTGAGGTAACGTTGACGGCGGCAGGGCTTGTCCGGCTTGCCCGGACAGATCGCCACAGCGTGACCGCCTATCTGGTTGGAGAATTGTCAGGATTTGGAAAGCCGGCGCCGGACCCGGTTGCGCCGGTAAAAGCAGCACAGGCGCCAAGACGCTTCTGCCACCAGTGCGGCAAGCCAACCGGCGAGACGGACCGCTTCTGCGCCCATTGCGGGGAAAAGCTCATGTGAGGCGGAATTGATTGAGGATCGGCAATCGACCTCTCAAGACCCGATAAAACGGGAACCCTGGTGGAGCTGAGGGGATTCGAACCCCTGACCTCTGCAGTGCGATTGCAGCGCTCTCCCATCTGAGCTACAGCCCCAAGGCGGCGCTCTCTTGCGTCAGTTCGGCAACCAAGTCAATCCCGCAAGTCGATCTCGCAGGTCAATCCTTCAGGTCATTCGGGCAACGCGACCCAGCCTTCGGGAACTGCCTTCGGTGCGGCTCCGGTGGCTTGCTCATGCCGATTTGTGGAGTATGACAGGAAACCGCTTTACCAACGGGTCAACCATGCGCGCATTTCTCTGGCTCTTCGATACTGTCATCTCGATCTATATCTGGCTGGTGATCGGCCAGATCGTGATGAGTTGGCTGATCCAGTTCGGCATCGTCAACGCCCGCCAGCCGTTCGTGATGCAACTGAGCGAGTTCCTCTATCGGGTGACCGAGCCGGTGCTCGGGCCGATCCGGCGGCGGCTTCCGGATCTGGGCGGCATCGACATCTCGCCGCTGATCCTGCTGGTCGGGCTCTATTTCATCCAGATCCTCGTCCACGACATGGTTTCCTCGCTGGCTCGGGCGCTGTGAGCACACCGCCCTTCACCGCCGGCTCTGACCATGTGATCGTTCGCATCCGTCTGACACCCAACGCACACGATTCCCGGATCGACGGGCTGCGGACGCTTTCGGACGGCTCGACCGTGCTCGCGGTCCGGGTGCGCGCCATTCCCGAGGATGGCGCCGCCAATGCGGCGCTTGAAAGACTGCTGGCCGAAACGGCCGGCGTTCCGCGGTCGGCCGTCCAGCTGATCGGCGGACCGGCGCAGCGCCTCAAGACGATCCGCATCGACGGCGATCCGGACACGCTGCGCCAGCGGTTGGTTGCGGCCACCGGCTAAACCGGACGCCCGGCGGGCGCAAAGCCGGCCTTACACCGAATGTAGGGGGGATCGGCAATTGCGCCTGCGGCGGAGATTGGCTAGTGGAAAGAACCCCCAGCCTTCCTCGGATCAAGGGCACAATGATGGCAGACGCCAAGACACCGGCCGAACGGCCGCTTTCGCCCCATCTGCAGATCTACAAGCCGACGCTGACGATGATGATGTCGATTGTCCATCGCATCACCGGCGCTGCGCTGTATTTCGGCACCCTGCTGCTGGTTGGATTTCTTGTGGCCACAGCCGCCGGCAAGGATGCCCATGCGATGGTTGGCGCCATCTATGGCTCCTTCCTCGGCAAACTGGTCCTGTTCGGCTATACTTGGGCGCTGATCCATCACATGCTCGGCGGTATCCGCCATTTCATCTGGGATACCGGCGCCGGCCTTGGCCACCCTGAACGCGAAACCATCGTCAAGGCGACGGCGGTCGGTTCGGTCGCGCTGACTCTGGCGCTGTGGCTGATTTTCGGCTTCGGCAAATAAGGAAGGTCGGCGATGAAAAACTCCTCCTCTTCCATGGCAACGCCGCGCTCCCGCGTGAAGGGTCTCGGCGCCGCCAAGACCGGCACCGGCCATTTCTGGGCACAGCGGATAACCGGCGTCGCGCTGATCCCACTGGTTCTGATCTTCATCATCACCGTGATCCGCCTTGCCGGGGCCGATCATGCCGGCGCGGTTGCCATTCTCAAGGGACCGCTGACGGCGATCCTGATGCTCGCCTTCGTGCTGACCGGCGTCTACCACATGCGCGTCGGCATGCAGGTGATCATCGAGGATTACGTGCACGGCGAGGGCGTCAAGCTGGTCTGTCTGATGCTCAACACCTTCTTTGCCGCTTTGGTCGGGCTCGCCTCGGTCTATGCGCTTCTTCGTATCAGCTTCGGGTTGTGATCATGGCCAAGTCAGCGTCACCGGCAGTCAACGGACGCGCCTACCCCCTTGTCGATCACGCCTATGACGTGGTGGTTGTCGGAGCTGGCGGCGCCGGTCTGCGCGCCACGCTCGGCATGGCCGAACAGGGCCTGCGCACGGCCTGCATCACCAAGGTGTTCCCCACCCGCTCGCACACGGTGGCGGCGCAGGGCGGTATTGCCGCCTCGCTCGCCAACATGGGGCCGGACTGCTGGCAGTGGCACATGTTCGACACCGTCAAGGGATCGGACTGGCTCGGCGACAACGACGCGATGGAATATCTGGCGCGGGAAGCCCCGGCGGCCGTCTACGAGCTGGAACATTACGGCGTTCCGTTCTCGCGCACCGAGGAAGGCAAGATCTACCAGCGTCCGTTCGGCGGCCACACCACCGAATACGGCGAGGGCCCGCCGGTGCAGCGCACCTGCGCCGCCGCCGACCGCACCGGCCACGCCATCCTGCATACGCTGTACGGCCAGTCGCTGCGCAACAACGCCGAATTCTTCGTCGAGTATTTCGCGCTCGATTTGATCATGAAGGATGGCGAGTGCCAGGGCGTCATCGCCTGGAAGCTCGACGACGGCACCCTGCATCGCTTCCGCGCCAAACTGGTCGTGCTGGCGACCGGCGGCTATGGCCGCGCCTATTTCTCGGCGACCTCCGCCCATACCTGCACCGGCGACGGCGGCGGCATGGTGGCGCGGGCCGGTCTGCCACTTCAGGACATGGAATTCGTCCAGTTTCACCCGACCGGCATCTACGGCTCGGGCTGTCTGATCACCGAGGGTGCGCGCGGCGAAGGCGGTTATCTCACCAATTCCGCCGGCGAGCGCTTCATGGAGCGCTATGCGCCGACCTACAAGGATCTGGCGCCGCGCGATTTCGTCTCGCGCTGCATGACCATGGAAATCCGCGAGGGACGCGGCGTCGGCAGGCAGAACGATCACATCTATCTGCACCTCGACCATCTCGACCCAAAGATCCTGCACGAGCGCCTGCCCGGCATTTCGGAAAGCGCCAAGATCTTCGCCGGTGTCGATCTCACCCGCGAGCCGATCCCGGTGATCCCGACCGTGCATTACAACATGGGCGGCGTGCCGACCAATTACTGGGGCCAGGTGGTCAACCCGACCAAGTCGGACGAGGACGCGATCGTCCCCGGCCTGATGGCAGTGGGCGAGGCCGGCTGCGCCTCGGTGCATGGCGCCAACCGCCTCGGCTCCAACTCGCTGATCGACCTCGTCGTGTTCGGCCGCGCTGCCTCGATCCGCGCCGGACAGGTGCTTGACCGCAAGGCGCCGATCCCCTCGATCAACGAGGCCGAGGACGACAAGATTCTCGCCCGGTTCGACCGGATGCGTAACGCCAATGGCGCGACGCCGACCGCCGACCTGCGCCTGACAATGCAGCGCGCCATGCAAGAGGATGTCGCGGTGTTCCGCGATGGGCCGACGCTCAAGAGCGGCTGCAAGCGCCTGTCCGACGTCTGGGCCGCCAAGTCCGACATCAAGGTGACCGACCGCTCGCTGGTCTGGAACTCCGACCTCGTCGAGACCCTGGAGTTCGAGAACCTGATGGCCAACGCCATCACCACGGTCTATTCGGCCGAGGCCCGCAAGGAGAGCCGCGGCGCTCATGCCCGCGAGGACTTCACCGCCCGCGACGACAAGACCTGGCGCAAGCACACGCTGTCCTACCTCTCCGAGGATGGCAAGGTCCGCCTCGCCTACCGCTCGGTGCATACCAAGACGCTGACCGGCGAGATGTCCGAGGAAAAGATCGCCCCGAAGGTGAGGAAGTTCTGAGCCATGGCCGAATTCGCGCTTCCCAAGAACTCGCAGCTTGTCCCCGGCAAGACCTGGCCGAAGCCGGCCGGAGCCAGCAGGCTGACCGAATTCCACATCTACCGCTGGGATCCCGATACCGGCGCCAATCCGCGCATGGACACCTATTTTGTCGATCGCGACGATTGCGGACCGATGGTGCTGGATGCCATTCTGTGGATCAAGAACAAGGTCGATCCGGGGCTGACCTTCCGTCGCTCCTGCCGCGAAGGCATCTGCGGCTCCTGCGCCATGAACATCGGCGGCATCAACACCCTCGCCTGCACCAAGGCGATGGATGACATCGCCGGCGTCATCAAGATCTACCCGCTGCCGCACATGCCGGTGGTGAAAGATCTTGTGCCGGACCTCACCCGCTTCTACGCCCAGCACGCCTCGATCGAACCCTGGCTCAAGACCGAGACGCCGGCACCGCCGACCGAATGGCGCCAGAGCCGTGAGGATCGCGAGAAGCTGGATGGCCTCTACGAGTGCATCCTCTGCGCCTGCTGCTCCACCTCCTGCCCGAGCTACTGGTGGAACGGCGACCGCTACCTCGGCCCGGCGATCCTGCTGCAGGCCTATCGCTGGCTGATCGACAGCCGCGACGAGGCGACCGGCGAGCGGCTCGACAATCTCGAGGACCCGTTCCGGCTCTATCGCTGCCACACCATCCTGAACTGCTCCAAGACCTGCCCGAAGGGGCTGAACCCGGCCAAGGCCATCGCCGAAATCAAGAAGATGATGGTGGCGCGACAGTTCTGATACCGCGCTGTTCGGCAGAAAAAGGCGCCTTCGGCGCCTTTTTTATGGGCACATTACCGTTTCATCAGCGCCAGCGCTGCTTCCGAGCCGCGGATTGCCCGCTCCATCCGGCTTGGGTCCCAATGAGCGCGGGCGAGCACGAAACCGCCTTCAATGACCGCAAGAAACAGCGCCGCCAGGGCGTCGGGATCGGCCTCGGCCGCGAGCATCCCCGCCCCTTGCGCCTCCGCGACGGCTTTGCGGATCAGCCCCTCGACATGATCGAGATAGGTCGCGACGAACGTCCGGAATTCCGGCACTTCCATGATGGTTTCATTTGCCAGCCGGCCGATCCGGCAGCCGCGCAACGCTGCGCGCTTGCGCGCAAGATACTCCTCCAGGCGACGCAGCGGCGTCTTGTCGGCAGCGAAAATCGCATCCATCGCCGCCGTCTCCTCGGTGACCATCTCGCCAAGAGCGGCGCGGGCAAGCTCGAGCTTGCCGGAAAAATGGTGATAGAGGCTGCCCTGTCCCACGCCTGAGCGATCAAGCACATCGCGCGGGCTCATATGCTCGTAACCGCGCTCCCACAATAGCTCCTTGGCTGCGGCGAGCAGCCGGGCGCGGCCCTGTCCGGCGCGGCTCATTGCGGCCCCGG
>DAOMXG010000117.1:0-7616 GCA_035436995.1 Beijerinckiaceae bacterium | reverse complement strand
CTGGCTCATGGCTGGGGCTGTTTCTCGATCCACAGCGGGACATGCTGTTCCGGCGCATCGACCGACGGTTCGAGACGATGATCGACGCCGGTGCGCTTGATGAGGTGCGGGCGCTGGCAGGGCTCGGGCTTCCGGCCAACCGGGGTGTGATGAAGGCGCATGGCGTGCCGCATCTGCTCGGTTACCTCAGGGGCGAACTGCCATTGGCCGAGGCGATCATGCTGGGCCAGCGCGATACGCGCCGCTACGCCAAGCGGCAGCTGACCTGGGCACGCCGGTTCATGGCTGACTGGCAGTGGCTGACGCCGCCCTGAAAGTCAGGCAGCGGTCGGAACGTCCTCTGCCTGTGCCTGGTTCCGGCCGGAACGCTTTGCGCGGTAGAGCGCATTGTCTGCACTTTGCAGAAGCTGTTCGTAGGTGCAGCCGTCCCTGCTGGCGGCCACGCCGAAGCTCACGGTGAAGCTGATGTCTTTCCCGCCGAAGCTGATGCGGGCCTGTTCGATGTCGCGCCGCAGGCGTTCGGCGACGGCAAGACCCGCTTCGATGTTGGAATCGTTGAGAAGCATGGCGAATTCCTCGCCGCCCATGCGGGCAACGATATCATTGTCGCCGCGCAGGCCGGAGCGGGCGATCTCGGCCACCCGGACGATGGTTGCATCGCCGGCGGCATGGCCGTGGGTATCGTTGATCAGCTTGAAATGGTCGATGTCGAGCACGATCATGGCGCAGGTCTGGCCGCGCAGAGCCGCATCTGCCAGGCATTTGGTTGCGCGGACATGCATGGCGCGACGGTTGGCAATGCCGGTGAGGGCATCGAGATGGGCGAGCCGCCACAACTCGTCTTCCACTTTCAGACGACGGGCGATCTCGGCTTCGAGCTGCTGCTGCTGCTCCTGAAGGCGCAGGGTCAGGAGTTTCAACTCGGTGATATCGGTGAAGCTGATGACCAGACCGTCGTTGAGCGGGGCGGAGACGATGCGGAACCAGCGCTTGGTTCCGTGGATATCATAGCAGCTTTCGAATGTGGCGCCGAGCCGCGTATCGACAACCGTGGCGTGGCGGATCCAGGCGCCATCCTCACGCACAGCGGGCAGCAGATCGAGCAAAGTCTCGCCAGCCAGACGCTCGCGATCGGTCGCCAGCAGTTCTGCCATCGGGATGTTGGCGGCGATGACCTCGAAATCCTCGATCCTGCCACGCGCATCGCGCTTGGCGCGGACCGCCAGAATGCCGTCGGCGGCAGCATCGAGAATCTCGCGCAGGAGTTCGTCGGTGTATTCGCGCGGGCGGTGCAGGGTGACGATCAGCACGGCGCCGTTGGATTCGCGAAATGGCAGATGCAGCCGCCCCCACAGATGGACATGGCCGCAATCGGCCGCACGATCGATGGTAAAGGTCGGGGCCATCAGTTCGATGGCCTGGTTGAAGTTGCGCCGGAACTGCGCTGCCGATTTGGGCGGCAGATCGCTGGTCGAACGCGATGACAGGTTGCGCCCCAGCTGGTCGGCGACGGCCTCGCCGCAGAAGAGGAAGCTGAACTCGCCGAACTGGCTGCGTTCGGCGACCGTGAGATAGTCGCCCAATTCACGCATGATCGCGCTGTCGATCAGGCGGATATGCGGCGGTTGCGGGCCAGCCACCTCCCTGCGCCAAAGCGCCAGCAGCGCCCGATCGGACGGAGCCCAAAGCTGGTCATCAATGTTGGCGACGAACAAGAACGACTTCCCCATACACGTTCTGATTGTATATCACCAATGAAGTTTATGACAGGTTGACAAACTTCTCTCTGCACCGGGCTGCACAACGGGCCGGCACTGCCCACGCCTTCAGTGAACCAAGGTGCAATGCGGCCCGGCCTTGACTTGGCGCTTCAGCTGCTCCTAATGTTGCCCCGAACAGGAGGGGGATCGATGTCCTTCACGCTTATTGTATGCTGCGCGCCGGAGGTGGGACGGGTCTGACCCGACGATCCCAAGCGCCGGCGCGTAACCGCAAGGTCCCGAAAGGGGCCTTTTCTTTTTGCCTTTTTCCGACAAACCCGCCAAAGAGCCGACCAAGGTTCAGGAGTATGACGATGAGCGAGACGATGACCGGCGCGGAAATGGTGATCCGCGCGCTGCAGGATCAGGGGGTGGAGCACATCTTCGGTTATCCGGGCGGTGCGGTTCTGCCGATCTATGACGCGATCTTCCAGCAGGACAAGGTCAAGCACATCCTG
Organism: Beijerinckiaceae bacterium; assembly: GCA_035436995.1. GTDB lineage: Bacteria > Pseudomonadota > Alphaproteobacteria > Rhizobiales > Beijerinckiaceae > JAIUNP01. The sequence goes on along the minus strand of DAOMXG010000117.1, from coordinate 5,398 downwards.
GTTCGCCATGAGCAGGGCGCGGTGCATGCCGCGGAGGGCTATGCGCGCTCGTCCGGCAAGGTCGGCTGCGTGCTGGTGACGTCCGGTCCCGGCGCGACCAATGCGGTGACCGGACTGACCGACGCGCTGCTCGATTCCATTCCGATCGTCTGCTTCACCGGCCAGGTGCCGACGCATCTGATCGGCTCGGATGCCTTTCAGGAATGCGACACCGTCGGCATTACCCGGCACTGCACCAAGCACAATTATCTGGTCAAGCGCATCGAGGACCTGCCGCGCGTCATCCATGAGGCGTTCACGGTGGCCTCCAGCGGCCGGCCTGGCCCGGTGGTCATCGACATCCCGAAGGATGTCCAGTTCGCCAAGGGCAGGTATGCGCGGCCGACCAATTCGGAGCACCGCACCTACCGGCCGAAGGTCGATGGCGATATCGGCCAGATCGAACGCGCCATCGAGCTGATGAGCAAGGCCAAGCGTCCGGTGTTCTATACCGGCGGCGGCATCATCAACGCCGGCCCGGCGGCGGCGGCGAGCCTGCGCGAACTGGTGCGCGCGACCGGCTATCCCATCACCTCGACGCTGATGGGGCTAGGCGCCTATCCGGCCTCCGATCCGCAATGGCTCGGCATGCTCGGCATGCACGGCACCTATGAAGCCAACCTCGCGATGCACGATTGCGATGTGATGATCTGCATCGGCGCGCGATTCGATGACCGGATTACCGGGCGCCTCGATGCCTTCTCGCCGAAATCGAAGAAGATCCATGTCGATATCGACCCTTCGTCGATCAACAAGAACGTCAAGGTCGATGTGCCGATCATCGGCGATGCCGGCCGGGTGCTGAGCGAGATGCTGCGCCTGTGGAAGGAGAAAAAGCCCAGGCTGGAGACCGCAGCGCACAAGGATTGGTGGGCGCAGATTTCTAGGTGGCGGGCGCGCAACTGCCTCGCCTACAAGCGCTCGGACAGCGAGATCAAGCCGCAATATGCGGTCGAGCGGCTTTATGCTCTGACCAAGGCGCGCAACAGCTATATCACCACCGAGGTCGGCCAGCATCAGATGTGGGCGGCGCAGTTCATGCATTTCGAAGAGCCCAACCGCTGGATGACGTCGGGCGGGCTTGGCACGATGGGCTATGGCCTGCCGGCGGCGGTGGGCGTGCAGATGGCCCATCCCGAAGCGCTGGTCGTCTGTGTGGCGGGTGAAGCCTCGGTGCTGATGAACATGCAGGAGATGTCGACGGCGGCGCAGTATCGCCTGCCGGTGAAGATCTTCATCCTCAACAACGAATACATGGGCATGGTGCGCCAGTGGCAGGAACTGCTGCACGGCGGGCGCTATTCCAACTCGTATTCGGAAGCGTTGCCCGATTTCGTCAAGCTGGCGGAAGCCTATCACGCCAAGGGCATCCGCTGTTCGGATCCGAAGGAACTGGACGCGAAAATCCAGGAGATGATCGACTATCCCGGCCCGGTAATCTTCGATTGCCTCGTCACCAAGGAAGAGAACTGCTTCCCGATGATTCCTTCGGGCAAGGCACATAACGAGATGATCATGCCGGATTTCGAAGGGGATACCGGCGAGATCATCGACGCCAAGGGCAAGCAGCTGGTTTGATTGATCCCCTCTCCCGGTGGGAGAGGGGCGGGGGTCAGGGTTCATGGTTCGAGAAGCCCGCACCTTTGCACGCAGGCAGCGGCAACATCCAACCGCCGCCGAAGACGAACTCTGGCAACGGCTGCGTGACCGTCGCTTCCTCGGACTGAAGTTCAAGCGGCAGGAGCCGATCGGTCCATACACCGTCGACTTCCTCCGCTTTGAACGGAAACTGGTTATTGAACTCGATGGCAGGCACCATGGCGAGCAGAAGCACTACGATACCATGCGAACCAAAGAGCTGGAGAACCAAGGCTTTTTTGTCATCCGTTTCGCCAATGCCGCTGTTCCGGGCGACATCGACGCCGTGTTCCAAACCCTGAAAGAAACCCTCACCCCCGGCCCCTCTCCCAAGCTGGAGAGGGGGGAGTTCTAAGATGCTCTCTCCCTATTCCGACCCCACCTATCGCATCACCCAGGAGCGGCGCACGCTCGCCATCATCGTCGACAACGAGCCGGGCGTTCTGGCGCGCATCGCCGGCATGTTTTCCGGTCGCGGCTACAACATCGAGAGTCTCACTGTTTCCGAGACCGAGCACGAAAAGCACCGCTCGCGCATCACGGTGGTCACCCGCGGCACGCCTCAGGTGATCGACCAGATCAAGGCGCAGCTCGACCGGCTGGTGCCGGTGCATCGCGTCGTCGATCTCACGCTGTCCGGCGCCAACATCGAGCGGGAACTGGCGCTGGTCAAAGTGCGGCAGGAGGGCGAGACGCGCTCCGAACACCGCATGGAGGCGCTGCGGCTGGCCACCGCCTTCGGCGCCAGGCCGATCGATGCGACGCTCAACAGCTTCATCTTCGAGATCGCCGGCTCATCCGACGAGGTGGAGCGCTTCATCGGGCTGATGGCGCATGTCGGCCTGGTCGAGGTGGCGCGGACCGGTGCGGCGGCGATCAGCCGTGGTCCAGAGGCCCTGTAGGCGCAGTGGAAGGCTTTTCCTCCTCGACACTGGCCGCGCTGTTCCTGTTCGCGTTCTCGTCGTCGTTCACGCCGGGGCCTAACAACATGATGCTGCTGGCTTCCGGCGTGAATTTCGGTGTACGCCGGTCGATCCCGCATATGGCGGGGGTCGATCTCGGCTTCACGCTGATGGTGTTCCTGATCGGCATCGGGCTAGGGACGATCTTCACGCGGTTCCCGCCACTGTATCTGGCGCTGAAGATCCTCGGCATCGGCTATCTGCTGTGGCTGGCCTGGCGGATCGCCCATTCAGGTCCGATCCGGGAGGGGGAGAGCCGTGGCCGGCCGATGACCTTTCTTGAGGCCTGCGCCTTCCAGTGGGTCAATCCGAAGGCCTGGATGATGGGGGTTACGGCGATTGCTACCTATCGGGTGTTCGCCGACTCGACGGTCAACGCCATTTTCGTTGCGCTGAACTTCGCCGTTGCCAATCTGCCAAGCGTTTTGGTGTGGGTCTGGTTCGGTGCCGGCATGCGGCGGCTGCTCAGCGATCCCGAGCGTGTGCGGATGTTCAACTGGACCATGGCGGCGCTGCTGGTGGCTTCGCTCTGGCCGGTTCTGGCCGAATTCCTGCCTGTTTGAACCATGGAGCAGGCCCTGTCCCGTGATGGCGCTTGACGCTGCGCTGTCTTAGGTCTTTAAGCGCCCGCAAATTCCCTACATGGATCCCACGACCAAGGAGCACTTCCTCATGCGCGTTTATTATGATCGCGACGCCGATCTCAATCTCATCAAGGGCAAAAAGGTCTGCATCGTCGGCTATGGCTCGCAGGGCCGCGCCCATGCGCTGAACCTCAAGGATTCCGGCGCCAAGGAGATCGTGATCGCGCTCAAGCCGGGCTCCGCCACTGCCAAGAAGGTGGAAGCGGATGGCCTCAAGGTCAAGTCCGTGGCCGATGCGGCGAAATGGGCCGATGTGATGATGATGGCGACCCCGGACGAGCTTCAGGCCGACATCTGGCGCGAGGAGATCGCTCCCAACATCCGTGACGGCGCGGCGATCGCCTTTGCCCATGGCCTCAACGTGCATTTCGGCCTGATCGAGCCGAAAAAGACCATCGACGTGATCATGATCGCGCCGAAGGGCCCGGGCCACACCGTGCGCTCCGAATATCAGCGCGGCGGCGGCGTGCCCTGCCTGATCGCCATCCATCAGGACGCTTCCGGCAATGCCCATGACATCGCGCTTTCCTACGCCTGCGGCGTCGGCGGCGGCCGTTCGGGCGTCATCGAGACGAATTTCAAGGAAGAATGCGAAACCGACCTGTTCGGCGAGCAGGTCGTGCTGTGCGGCGGTCTGGTCGAACTGATCCGCGCCGGCTATGAGACGCTGGTCGAGGCAGGCTACGCGCCGGAAATGGCCTATTTCGAGTGCCTGCATGAGGTGAAGCTGATCGTCGACCTCATCTACGAGGGCGGCATTGCCAACATGAACTACTCGATCTCCAACACCGCCGAGTGGGGCGAGTATGTCACCGGACCGCGCATCATCACCGCCGAGACCAAGGCCGAGATGAAGCGCGTCCTGAAAGACATCCAGACCGGCAAGTTCACCTCCGAATGGATGCAGGAATGGAAGTCGGGCGCCGCCCGCTTCAAGGGTATCCGCCGCGTCAACGATGCGCATGACATCGAGAAGGTCGGCGAGAAGCTGCGCGGCATGATGCCGTGGATCGCCAAGAACAAGCTCGTCGACAAGGCGCGCAACTGATCCACGGCTCTATAGCTCTGGACGGGCGGCAAGCATGCCGCCCTTTCGGGATCGCCAGGAACAAGCTCGTCGACAAGGCGCGCAACTGACGCTTGCAGCGCGGTGCTGAGGATTGCGAAGAGCCGGTCGTCAGACCGGCTTTTTCTGCGATTCCCCTCACCGATGCCCCTCACCCCAGCCCTCTCCCCGCGAGCGGGGAGAGGGGGCCTGTTCCTGTTGCCTTGCGCTTCTTCCGTCCCCAGCGGGGAGGGGGAACCTGTCTCCGCGCCCGCTTGCGCCCCCTCTCCCCGCTTGCGGGGAGAGGGTTGGGGTGAGGGGCGGGGCGAGGGTCGGTCCGGGCCGGAGAACGCCGGGGCTTTTTTGTGCGCGCGGAAAATGCCAAAGAGGTTCGCAACCATCTCCGAGGTCCCCTTGTCCGACCGGTTCTATCACGACCTGCCAAAGGCCACCGATCTGGTGGACCTTGTCGGCGACCCCTTCTTCCAGCCACTTCCCGGCGATTGGCATATCGGCCTTGCCGAACTGGCCCCGGCCGAAGGGCCGGTAGCGCCCGCTGAGGCCAGGGCCCGGGCCAAGGCGGTGATGGCGCCGCTGGCGGCGTTCATGAATGCCGTCGAATCCATGACCCTGCCGCTGGGCTTTGGCGGTCACTGGTCGTGGTTCGCGGTCAGTGCCCACAACCGGGACATTGCCGGCGAGGCGCTGGCGCGGTCGGCCGGACTGGTGCGCGACGATTTCGGTCTGGATCTCCGGGTGGCGCTGGTTCCGGTCGCCGAGGTCCGCGCGGCCGGGCATGATGTCCGGATCGCCCGGCATGTGCGGTCGCCGGCGGTCAGCTATGCGATGGCGCGCGGCGGCGGCCTCAAATGGGCGCGATCACAGGCGGCGGCCGGTCGGTTTATCGTTGGTCCGGCGCCGGAGGGGCTGCGTCCGGATCTTGCCGATCTGTCGGCACGGTTTGCCTTTGTGCCGGCGCGGCATGGCCTCATCCTGTCGCTTGCTGTCACGCCGCAGCGGGCTGAAACGCCCGGCTTTGCCGGGCTGTTGGGCGATCTTCTTGCGATGAC
>DAOMXG010000116.1:0-7680 GCA_035436995.1 Beijerinckiaceae bacterium | reverse complement strand
CCGTGGCCGTTCAGCGCCCGATGGCGGGATGGAGCCGCAGCCGCAATCGTGAACGGCTGCCGGCTGCGTTAACCATTTGTCCGTGCCGTGCCTGCGCGGGCCTGTTTCCGCGCGAAAAAATCCGTTAAGATTTTAACCAATCCGATTGGTCAACCGGCATGCCCGGAGGGTACTCTATGGGTCGCAAATATTTCGGCACGGACGGCATCCGCGGGCGTTCGAACGGCATCATCACTCCGGAACTGGCGCTGAAGGTCGGGCAGGCCACCGGCATCATTTTCCGGCGCGGCGACTATCGCCACCGGGTGGTGATCGGCAAGGATACACGCCTGTCCGGCTACATGATCGAGAACGCGCTGACGGCCGGCTTCCTGTCGGTCGGCATGGATGTGATGCTGCTTGGCCCCGTGCCGACGCCGGCGGTGGCGATGCTAACCCGCTCGATGCGCGCCGATCTCGGCGTGATGATCTCAGCCTCGCACAATGCCTTCGAGGACAATGGCATCAAGCTGTTCGGACCAGATGGTTACAAGCTCAAGGACGATATCGAGCGCGAGATCGAACTGCTTCTGGACGCTGACCTGAGCCGGAGGCTGGTCGATTCGAAATGGATTGGCCGGGCCAAGCGGGTCGAGGGCGTGCATGCCCGCTACATCGAGTTCGCCAAGCGGACGCTGCCGCGCAATCTGTCGCTCGAGGGCCTGCGGGTGGTGATCGACTGCGCCAATGGTGCAGCCTATTCTGTGGCGCCGGATGCGCTGTGGGAACTCGGTGCCGAAGTGGTGAAGCTTGGTGTGACGCCGGATGGCTTCAACATCAACCGCGAGGTGGGCTCGACCGCGCCGGCGACCTTGCAGGCCAAGGTGCGCGAGGTGCGCGCCGACATCGGCATCGCGCTTGATGGCGATGCCGACCGCGTGCTGATCGTCGATGAGAAGGGGCAGATCGTCGACGGTGACCAATTGATGGCGGTGGTGGCCAAGAGCTTCCGCGACGATGGCCGGCTCGCCAAGCCGGGCGTTGTGGCAACCATCATGTCCAATCTCGGGCTGGAGCGCCACCTGCAGGATCTCGGGCTCAGCCTGGCACGCACGGCGGTCGGCGACCGCTACGTGCTCGAACACATGCGGGAACATGGGTTCAATGTCGGCGGCGAACAGTCAGGACATATCATCCTGTCGGACTTTTCGACGACCGGGGATGGGCTGGTGGCCGCGTTGCAGGTGCTCAACGTGGTGCAGCGCGAGGGCAGGCCGGTCAGCGAGGTGTGCCACCGGTTTGAGCCGCTGCCGCAGATCCTGATGAATGTCCGCTACCTCGGCGGGCAGCCGCTCAAGGAAGAGCGGGTCGTCACCGCGATCGAACAGGCCCGCGCTAAGCTGGGGCGCAATGGCCGGCTGATCATCCGTCCGTCCGGAACCGAGCCGGTGATTCGCGTGATGGGCGAGGGAGACGACCGCGATCTGGTCACCGAAGTGGTCGAAGGCGTCGTCAATGTGATTGCCAAGGCGGCCGCCTGACTGCAGTCGGACCCGGGCGTCCTCTTGTTCACCAGATGAGGACCGAGCGCCGAATCACTGACAGCATCGTGTGTTTTTTGCTGCCGCACGCGGAGCGTATTCCGCGCGTTCAATCTCCCCTGTTGCAGGATTGCATCGCAACAGCCGCGGTTGATGCCAATTCTTAAGGTTAATTTTTAACGTTAAGAGCGTCTTAACCCTTAGCTGCGACGGTCGCTGTGTCGGAATTGCTTCCCGCGTGGCTTCGCGGAGGAAGCGCAGCCAAAGGGATTTCTCATGGGCAGCCTCAAAACCCTGTCTTTCGCGGGCGCTGTGGCGATGGTCGCAACGTCTGCCGCTCTCGTTACTCCTGCCGCCGCAGCGGATCTGATGCCGCCGCCCATGGTGGCGCCTGCGCCGCCGCCGATGATCGATGCTGGTATCTCGGGGCTCTATCTTCGCGGCGATGTCGGTGTCGGCAAGTTGAATCACGACGGCTTCCATCAGCCGGAAGTTGCCGCTGCACCTGGCGGTCACTGGCTGCGCACCTCGCTGGGCGATACGGCGCTGATGGGCGTTGGTGTCGGCTATCAGGTCAACAGTTTCCTGCGCTTTGACGTGACCGGCGAGTATCGCACCGCCGCCTCGCTGAGTGGTGTCGACGGCTACAACTTCTTCTGCACCTTCGCCGGTGGCAGCTGCCCGGCGATCGGCACGACCATCCGCCGCAACAACTTCTGGTCCGGCAAGATGTCGAGCTTCGTGGTGCTGGCCAATGCCTATGCCGACCTTGGCACCTGGAACGGCCTGACCCCGTTCATCGGCGCGGGTGTCGGCGGCGCCTACAACCGCATCTTCGGCGTGACCGACTTCGATCCGTCCGATCTGGGCGGCGGCGGCTATGCCACCGACCGCTCCAAGTGGAACTTCGCCTGGGCGCTGCATGCCGGTCTTGCCTATGACGTCACCTCCAACGTCAAGGTCGAGCTGGCCTACCGCTACCTCAATCTGGGCAATGTCGCGACTGGCGGGCTGAACTGCCTGAGCCCGACTGGCGCCGTCTGCGGCTATGGCCCGCTCACGGTCAAGTCGGTCAGCAGTTCCGATGTGAAGCTGGGTGTGCGCTGGCTGCTGGCCGACCGCGCCATGCCGGTTGCCATGCCTGCCGGACCGCTCATCCGCAAGTATTGATCGCATATTGATCGCTTTCCCTTCCGGGGAGACAGGGGCGCGGCCGATGGCCGCGCCTTTTTGTTGTCCGGTGGCTTGACGGGCCAGGGCTCTCTGCTTAGGAACGGCGGCGGGACACGCCCCCCCAACGGGGCGCGCCCATCTGCAAGGATGGAGACAAGCTATGCAGAAGCCCGCCGCGACCCCTCGCGTGAATACCTTTTCGTCCGGCCCGTGCGCCAAGCGCCCCGGATGGTCCCTCAAAGCCCTCGCTGACGCTCCGCTTGGCCGCTCGCATCGCGCCAAGTCCGGCAAGGCCAAACTCAAGCTTGCCATCGACCTGACCCGGGACGTGCTGGACGTGCCGGCGAGCTATCGCATTGGCATCGTGCCGGCTTCCGATACCGGTGCGGTCGAAATGGCGCTGTGGTCGATGCTGGGCGCGCGCGGCGTCGACATGCTGGCCTGGGAAAGCTTCGGTGAAGGCTGGGTGACGGATGTCGTCAAGCAACTGAAACTGTCGGATGTGCGCACCTTCACGGCCCCGTATGGCGAATTGCCGAACCTGAAGAAGGTCGACAGCAAGAACCGCGACGTGGTGTTCACCTGGAACGGCACCACCTCCGGCGTGCGAGTTCCCGATGCCGAATGGATCGCCGATGACCGGCAGGGCCTGACGATCTGCGACGCCACCTCGGCGGCTTTTGCCCAGGCGCTCGACTGGACCAAGCTCGATGTCGTCACCTTCTCCTGGCAGAAGGTGCTGGGCGGGGAAGCCGCACACGGCATGCTGATTCTTTCGCCGCGCGCCGTCGAGCGGCTCGAGACCTACAAGCCGGCCTGGCCGCTGCCGAAGATTTTCCGCATGACCAAGGGCGGCAAGCTGATCGAGGGCATTTTCGAGGGCGAGACGATCAACACCCCGTCGATGCTGTGTGTCGAGGATTACATCGACGCGCTGCAATGGGCCAAGAAGGTCGGTGGCCTCAGGGGGCTGATCAAGCGCGCCGATGCCAATACCCGCGCGCTGTCGGCCTGGGTGAAAAAGACCGAATGGATCGACTTTCTCGCGGTCAAGCCCAAAACGCGGTCCAATACCTCGGTGTGCCTGAAGTTCGTCGATCCCAAGGTGACGGCACTGGCGGCAGACAAGCAGGCGGCGTTTGCCAAGGCGGTCGTCGCGATCCTCGAGAAGGAAGGCGCCGGCCTCGATCTCGGCCATTATCGCGATGCGCCTCCCGGCCTCCGGATCTGGTGTGGCGCAACCGTTCAGACCCGCGATGTGAAGGCGCTGATCCCGTGGATCGAATACGCCTTCGCCACCGAGCGCGCCAAGCTCTGAGAGAGGCAATCGGCAGTCCGTAACAGGCAATCGTGAGACCTTGCGCTCGCGGTTGCGCCTCCCCCGATTGCCGACTGCCTATTGCCGAATTCTGTTTCTCCCCTCCCGTGAGGAATTCCAATGACCAAGCCCCGCGTTCTGATTTCCGACGCCCTGTCGCCCGCCGCCGTGCAGATCTTCAAGGATCGCGGCATTGACGTGACCTTCGATGCCTCGCTCGGCAAGGACAAGGACAAGCTCGCCGCCGTGATCGGCGATTATGACGGGCTGGCCATCCGCTCGGCCACCAAGGCGACAGCGAAACTGCTCGAGAGTGCCAAGAACCTCAAGGTGATCGGTCGCGCCGGCATCGGCGTTGACAATGTCGATATTCCGGCTGCCACGGCCAAGGGCGTGATCGTGATGAATACGCCGTTCGGCAATTCGATTACCACGGCCGAACACGCGATTGCGCTGATGTTCGCGCTGGCACGTCAGATCCCGGCGGCCGATGTCTCCACCCAGGCCGGCAAATGGGAGAAGAACCGGTTCATGGGTGTCGAACTCGAAGCCAAGACGCTGGGCGTGATCGGCGCCGGCAATATCGGCTCGATTGTCATCCGCAAGGCGATCGGCCTCGGCATGAAGGTGATCGCCTATGATCCGTTCCTCACCGCCGAACGGGCCAAGTCGATGGGAATCGAGAAGGTCGAACTCGATGGCTTGCTGGCGCGGGCCGATTTCATCACCCTGCATACGCCGCTGACCGAAAAGACCCGCAACATCCTGTCACGCGAGGCGCTGGCAAAAGCCAAGAAGGGCGTGCGCATCATCAATTGCGCGCGCGGCGGCCTGGTCGACGAGGAGGCGCTGGCCGATGCGATCAAGGCCGGCCATGTGGCCGGTGCGGCCTTTGACGTATTCTCCGAGGAGCCGGCAACGACCAATCCGCTGTTCGGGCTCGAGAACGTGGTATGCACGCCGCATCTCGGTGCTTCGACCGCAGAAGCTCAGGAAAACGTCGCGCTGCAGGTGGCCGAGCAGATGAGCGACTATCTGCTCAACGGGGCCATTTCGAATGCGGTGAACTTCCCCTCGATCGGCGCCGAAGAAGCGCCGAAACTCAAGCCGTTCGTTGCGCTGGCCGAAAAGCTCGGCTCGTTCCTAGGCCAACTGACCGAGGCGCCGGTGAAGGCCATCCGCATCCAGTATGAAGGCGCTGTTGCCGATCTCAATGTCCGCCCGATGACGGCGGCGGCGGTGGCGGGCGTGATGCGCGCCTTCATGCCCGAGGTGAACATGGTCAATGCGCCGGTCGCGGCCAAGGACAAGGGCATCGCCATCGAGGAGGTCAAGCGCGCCGCCGACAGCCAGTTCGACAGCCGCATCTTCATCAATGTCATCGCCGAGGATATGGAGCGCCATGCCGCCGGAACGGTGTTCCAGGACGGCAAGCCGCGCATCGTCGAGATCCGCCATATTGCCATGGATGCCGAGTTCGCCCGGCACATGCTGTATGTGCGCAACTCCGACAAGCCAGGCTTTGTCGGCCGGTTCGGCACGTTGCTGGGCGATTCGGGGGTGAATATCGCCACTTTCAACATGGGCCGGAATTCGCCGGGCGGCGATGCCATCTGCCTGGTGGCGGTCGACGAGCGGGTCACCGATGACCTGCTCGCCAGGATCGCCGCAATCCCGCAGGTCAAGCGCGCCCGGCCGCTGGAATTCTGAGGCGATTGGAAGTTGTGACTTGAAGGAAACCGGGTCATCGGCGATGATCCGCACCCATGCAGGAGTTTGCCGATGCGCCGATATGCCGTTGTTCGCGCTGCCTGGGATGATGAGGTGAAGGTCTGGTATGTCGAGGAAAGCGACGTGCCCGGCCTGGCCACGGAAGCGCCGACCCTTGAAAACCTCAAGCAACGCGTCCGCGACATTATTCCCGATTTGCTTGAAGGTCAGAATGACATCCCCGAAGAGCTGGAATTGGAATTTATTGCCTATAGTCACGAAAAAATTCGGACTGCTGCTTAACAAATGCTGCTAATCGGTGGCAGCCGGATAATCACAAAAACATGCTATAACCTATTGATAAATATCAGTTTGTTCGTTTTTTATGTTTCAATCAAAATACAGCCTGATCTAGCAAATGCTGCCCGCTATCACAGCGGGCGTACTGTGGATTACTGTTGATCGGTGGAATTCCGGCGCGTTTTGTTACTGACGCGCGTATTGGTGGGCGCCATCAACTGATTCGAGGCGCCATGACTTCCTACACACGTGAAATCATCGAGATCCTGAAGCAGAATGGTTTCGAGTTTTACCGCTCCGGAAAAGGTGATCATCAGATCTGACGACACAAGGTAAGTGGCAAGCGCGTCACCGTCGATGCGAAAGTCCTGTCAAGGCATACGGCCAACAAAATCCTACGGGACGCGAATTTGCCAAAAACCTTCTGATCAATTGATCCCGAACCGCTCCGCAAAGGCGATGCCGCCGAGCACCAGCACCAGGCCGGCGGCGTGATACCAGCCGAACGGCTCGCCGAGGAAAACCACCGCCATAACCGAGGCGAATACCGGAATGGCGTAGAAAATGTAGCCCGAGCGGGCTGCCCCCAGCGCCGCAACGCCGCGGATATACCAGACCTGCGCCAGCAGCGACGGAAGCACCGCGACATAGGCGACAATCAACCAGCCGCGCTGTGTCGGCCAGATGGCCTTGCCGGCGACTATTTCACCGATCAGCGGCGGCAGCGATGTGATGGCGGCGACCAGCGCCATGGCGGCAAAGAAGGTCAGGCCCGGCACACCCTGCGGGCGATGCCTGAGCCCCAGCGAATAGCCGGCATACATCGCGCTGATCAGGATCAGCAGCAGATCGCCGATATTGAAGGCGAGGTTGTGCAAGACCTCCCAGCGCCCTGTCGTGACCACGATGAGAACGCCGGCAAGCCCGATGGCAAGCCCGATCACCTGGGCCAAATTCACCTGGCTCTGACCAAGCAGGACAGCGCCGATCATCACGAACAGCGGCGTCGAACTCTGCATGATGCCGAGGTTGGCGGCGCTGGTGTAATGAGCCGCGACGTAATAGATCGCGTTGAAGCCGGTGAAGCCGATAATGCCCATGAGGGTGAGATAAAGCGGCCGCTGGCGGAACAACGGCAGGGCCCGTGCAACGTCGGCGCGTACGAACAGGCCCATCAGCGTGAACGAGATCACCCAGCGCAGGGTTGTCAGCACCATGGGCGAGACCTCGCCGACGGCGAGGCGGCCGGCAATGGTGTTGCCGGCCCAGGCGAGCGCCGTGAGCGTCAACAGCAGGAAGGGGTTGGTCAGAAGTCTCGAGATCACGCCGAAAATTCGCAGCCGGAAGGGGTTTGCACGTTAAAGGTTCTTGCAACCCGGTCTGCCATGATCGAAACATTCCCGTAAGGGGCAAGGATCGGTCAGCAACTCAGAGCGCCACGATGACATTGCGCATTCTGATCATGGAAGGCAACGACGCTGAAGGGCGGGCCCGGCAAAAATCGCGGCTTGGTCGCACCGCCAGCGACAATTATGCCGGCTGCATCAGGTTCCTGGCGCCGGATGTGGCGACCGATATCTGCCAGCCGGCCGACGAGGACTTCGTTATTCCAGATCTCAGCCGGATCCGTTCCTATGACGGAGTGGTGATCACCGGCTC